>NZ_JBHVPN010000007.1:115653-117110 GCF_042887255.1 Gottfriedia sp. NPDC057948 | reverse complement strand
GTACGTATTACCAGCCGGTCCAGTTGGTCCAGTAGCGCCAGTAGCACCTCTTTCACCAGTAGTACCAGTATTACCAGTCGGTCCAGTAGGTCCAGTAGCACCAGTAGCACCTCTTTCACCAGTAGTACCAGTATTACCAGTCGGTCCAGTAGGTCCGGTAGCACCAGTAGCACCAGCTGGTCCGGTTGGTCCCGCCGGTCCGGTTCCTGTAGCTCCATTATTTTCTACATTTACACAAACGTTTACATTTTGCTTTACGTTGCATCCACAATTTCTTTTTCCACAATCATCACATCTATCATCATGACATCTGCAATCATCATGGTCGTGATTACATTTCTTGCATTTATCACGGCATCTGCAATCATCATGATGGTGATCACATTTTCTGCATTTGCAATTTTTATGTTTGCATTTCCTGCATTTGCATTTGCAATCATCATCGTGATCACATTTCTTGCATTTATCTTCTTTACTCAATAATTTCACCACCTTATAATATTCTTGTTATTTTATGAGACAAGCCATTAAGACGTTTGGGCAAATATAAATGATATTTGAAAAATATTGTATAAATAAAAAATTGTTTCCTATAAAATTTCAATTATTCTGGATTGTAGAAACACTTAATTTTTGGAATGGGGATTTTATTATTTTGAAATAATGATTAATTTGTACCAGTTTTTTTACTCATTTTTTTGATAATAACGAACCAATTTGTCCTTTTTTTATACAATAAATTGTACGATTAAAAATTAATGAGAGGTGTATTTTTTTGCCACTACCACCAATTCCACCACTACCACAACAACCATCAGAAGAACCAAATCAACCAGATACTACACAAAGCACAGATCAATCAGAGTTATTACAACAAATTTCTTCATGCCTTCCAAGACCAGTAATGGGTCCAACAGGTCCACGCGGTCCTGAAGGTAAAGAAGGTCCAACAGGAGCAACAGGTCCACGCGGTCCTGAAGGTAAAGAAGGTCCTCGTGGAGAAAGAGGTAAACGAGGAAAAGAAGGGGAAGAAGGAGACAGAGGTCCAAGAGGTCATATGGGTCCAATGGGACCAATGGGACCAGCAGGAACACCGGGTACTGCAGGAGCAACAGGTCCAGCGGGAACAGCAGGCGCAACAGGAGCAACAGGTCCAGCGGGAACAGCAGGCGCACCAGGAGCGACAGGCCCAGCGGGAGCAACAGGTCCAGCGGGAACAGCAGGCGCAGCAGGAGCGACAGGTCCAGCGGGAGCAACAGGCCCAGCGGGAACAGCAGGCGCAGCAGGAGCAACAGGCCCAGCGGGAACAGCAGGCGCAGCAGGAGCAACAGGCCCAGCGGGAGCAGCAGGAGCAACAGGCCCAGCAGGGGCAGCAGGAGCAACAGGTCCAGCGGGAGCAGCAGGAGCAACAGGTCCAGCAGGGGCAGCAGGAGCAACAGGTCCAGCGGGAGCAGCAG
>NZ_JBHVPN010000007.1:0-115434 GCF_042887255.1 Gottfriedia sp. NPDC057948 | reverse complement strand
GGGGCAGCAGGAGCAACAGGTCCAGCGGGAGCAGCAGGAGCAACAGGTCCAGCAGGGGCAGCAGGAGCAACAGGCCCAGCGGGAGCAGCAGGAGCAACAGGCGCAGCAGGAGCAACAGGTCCAGCAGGAGCAGACGGAGCGACAGGCCCAGCAGGAGCAACAGGGGCAGCAGGAGCAGCAGGGGCAACAGGCCCAGCAGGGGCAGCAGGAGCAACAGGTCCAGCGGGAGCAGCAGGAGCAACAGGTCCAGCAGGGGCAGCAGGAGCAACAGGCCCAGCGGGAGCAGCAGGAGCGACAGGCCCAGCGGGAGCAGCAGGAGCGACAGGCCCAGCAGGAGCGACTGGTGTAGCAGGTACAGGTGCAATCATTCCATTTGCATCAGGTGCACCAATTGTGATGTCTACAGTTTTAGGTGGATTAGCAGGAACAGCTGGACTTGTAGGATTTGGAAGTTCTATTCCGAATGTTACATTACTTCCTGGACCAGCTATTGATTTAACAGGAACTGGTTTGCCAACTGAAATACTTGATTTTGCATTCTCAATGCCTAGAGATGGCATAATTACGGCTATTTCAGCATCCTATAGTAACGTAGTAGCTTTGGCTCTTTTAGGAACAAATATTGTAGTCACTGCACAATTATATAGTGCACCAGTAAATAGTAATAACTTTACTCCAGTTGCAGGTGCAAGCGTCACTTTACCAGCTCTAGTAGGTCCGCTTACATTAGGCCAAATCACGAGCGGTATTTCTACACCTTTAGCAATACCAGTTGTTGCACAAACTCGTTTAATGATGGTATATACTGCAACTGCAAACGGTATTAGCCTTGTAAATACTGTTACTGGATATGCTAGTGCAGGAGTAGCTATAAACTAATTAATAAAAAGAAATAGTAAAAAATAAATCTTAAAAATTTGACTCTACTAAACTAGATCATATTTGACTATCAATGATAGTTTTGAATCTAGTAAGTAGAGTTTTTTTTGCGGATTTTTAATAGAAATAGTATTAAAATCCAAACAAACTTGTCCAACAAAAATAGTATAAAGTGTACGTCAAAATATTTTTGGAGGTGTATCTATTTGCCAATACCACCAGGCCCACCAGGCCCACAATTACCACCAGTCTTACCATTACCACCAGCTCCAACAGGTCCTACGGGAGCACCACTGCCACCAGGTCCTCCACCACCAACAGGAGTTACAGGTCTAACAGGTCCAACAGGAGCAACAGGTCCACAAGGTCCAACAGGTCCAGCAGGAGCAACAGGTCCAGCGGGAGCAACAGGATCAAATGGAGCAACAGGAGCAGACGGAGCGACAGGCCCAGCGGGAGCAACAGGCCCAGCAGGTGCAACAGGAGCAGACGGAGCGACAGGCCCAGCGGGAGCAACAGGTCCAGCGGGAGCAACAGGAGCAGACGGAGCGACAGGCCCAGCAGGAGCAACAGGTCCAGCGGGAGCAACAGGAGCAGACGGAGCAACAGGCCCAGCAGGAGTAACAGGTCCAGCGGGAGCAACAGGAGCAGATGGAGCGACAGGCCCAGCGGGAGCAACAGGAGCAGACGGAGCAACAGGTTCAGCGGGAGCAACAGGAGCAGATGGAGCGACAGGTCCAGCAGGCGCAACAGGAACAGATGGAGTGACAGGTCTAGCAGGAGCAACAGGTCCAGCGGGAGCAACAGGAGCAGATGGAGCGACAGGCCCAGCAGGAGCAACAGGCCCAGCGGGAGCAACAGGAGCAGACGGAGCAACAGGAGCAGACGGAGCAACAGGAGCAGATGGAGCGACAGGTCCAGCAGGAGTAACAGGAGCAGACGGAGCGACAGGTCCAGCAGGAGCAACAGGAGCAGACGGAGCGACAGGTCCAGCAGGAGCAACAGGAGCAGATGGAGCGACAGGCCCAGCGGGAGCAACAGGCCCAGCGGGAGCAACAGGAGCAGACGGAGCGACAGGCCCAGCGGGAGCAACAGGTCCAGCGGGAGTAACAGGAGCAGACGGAGCAACAGGCCCAGCAGGAGTAACAGGTCCAGCGGGAGCAACAGGCCCAGCAGGAGCAACAGGCCCAGCGGGAGCAACAGGAGCAGACGGAGCAACAGGCCCAGCGGGTGCAACAGGCCCAGCAGGAGCAACAGGTCCGAGTGTAACTTCAACTGGATTCTCAGCATTCATTCCAAGTGTGAATACTGCTACTACAGCTCAATTAACTAACTGGAGTGTTGCTAGTCCACATTTCAGTTCACCTGCTTTTAATCCAACACTTGGTAATTTTACAGTACCTGCTACAGGAAGATATACTTTTGAAGCAACAATTAACTATTCAACAACTGCAACATTAACGGCTGCTATCGGAGCAGGAATAAATCCTTCTTTTGTAATACGTAGAACTGCTCCTACTACTGCTGACTTAATAAGTGGTTTAGTACCAATTTTAGATGTAAATATACTTGCAGTATTGAACTTAAGAGCAATTCTAGGAGATGGAACTGTCACCATTACTGGAGATTTAGAATTAACAACCGGAGATGTGATTGGTCTCTTCTATGAAGCAGACGGATTGGCAGTTCAGCTTACTTTAGGTGGAAACAATACAGCTGGTATCACTTGGTCAGTTCACCGTATTTCTTAATGATCACTCTAAGAGATTAATAGTCAAATATTAAGGTGATGACAGTCCTCATTAATTATTCAATAGTAATCTATTCGAATAAATTAATGAGGATTTTTTTATTAAATAATTAATACTGACCAAATATTTCCATCTTGAATATAGTAATTATTGCATGATTTATTCAGATACATGAATTTAAAAGAAATCATACTTGCTATTGCAGTGAGATACTAAGAAGGTGTTTAATGAATGAAAACTAGTATTATTATTTTGACTTATAATCAGCTCGAGGTATCGAAAAAATGCTTTGAAAGTCTTGCTAAATATACAAAGGAAGATGAAGTAGAAATCATTGTTATTGATAATGGCTCGACTGATGGCACACGAGATTATTTAAAGAATAATCCTTCTTTTATTACAATCTTTAATGAGATCAATATGGGGTTTGCTAAAGGTTGTAATCAAGGAATTAAAGTCGCTACAGGAGATAACTTGTTATTTTTAAATAATGATACAATCGTTACAGAAAATTGGTTAGATGCAATGCTTACTCTTTTATATAGTAATGATAAAATTGGCATGGTTGGACCTGTAAGTAATTATGTAAGTGGATTGCAGCGAATTAATGTTGATTATCAAAATGATCAAGAAATTAATGATTTCTCATTAAGATATTGTGCAAGTGTAAAAGGAATGTCTAAGCAAGTATTAAGATTAGTAGGATTTTGTTTATTAGTTAGACGCGAATTAATTGATCGATTAGTAGGATTTGATGAAAGGTTTAAACTAGGTTCATTTGAAGATGATGATATTTGTTTAAGAACTATTTTAGAAGGATATGAATTGCATATTGCATTAGATTCATTTGTTCATCATTATGGGCACATGACGTTCAACGGAAATAGTGATATTAATATAAATCACCTATATATTGAAAATAGAATGAAGTATATCGAAAAGTGGGGAAACAATTTAATAGATATTGGGTATCCAAAGACGGAAATTATTGAAATGGTGCCAAGTAACATAAATAATGTATTAGAAATTGGTTGCTTAGCTGGGGCAACAGGTCTAGAAATTAAAAATCTATATAAATGTGAATTATATGGAACAGAAAGTGATTCAGAACTATCCTCAATTGCATCACAATTTTATAAAAGAGTTGATACAATTAGTATTGACGAAGTGCCCCACAGTTACCCTGAGGAGTTTTTTGATTTAATCATAATTGATAATATTGTAAACCATCTTGTAGATCCTTGGAGTTTCGTAAAAGAAATCACTAATCTATTAAAACCATCTGGCTCAATTATTTGTAGAGTTCCAAATGTTTCACATGGTGAAGTTCTCTTTCAATTACTACAAGGCCAATGGAATTATATTCATGCTGGAATATTGAAAAAAGAAAATATTAGATTTTTCACACCTCAAACAATTAATACGCTATTTCCAACTGACCAATTTGAAGTGACGACAAAGAATGAAAATATAAATGTAGATTTAAATATTAAGTTGTTTTTTGAAGAAGTAGTTCATTTAGCTCATAGTTTTGGAATAAATCTTGAACAACTAACTTCAAATCTTGAAATATATAATATGCTCTTGTTGATAAGGAAAAAATGATTAAAAGGCAGTTGAGGGGTCCTCAGCTGCCTTCGTTATTTAATCTATTCGAAAAATACTCTCTATTTGAGAGAATACTTGGATGTGTTGGGTAAAAATGATAGGCTAATTCATTGTGCTCATTTGCAAGTCGTAATTTACCTATTCTGTCATAGCATACAGCTAGCTGTAAATGTGGTAGCCAAGTAGTACATGATGGGTTGTGAAGAATCAAACGATTGTTCACCTTATTTAAGGTTGCTTCTTTATACCAATAAATAGCTGAATTGAAATTATTTTTCTCAAAAAATGTATAAGCCAATCTACAACATGTTTCTGGGTGAGTATTGCCATATTTAAGAGCTTTTAATAACCAAGTAGTTTCTAAGTCTCTTAGATTAAACTCGTGATAACAATTAGCAATATAATGACATGCAAGAATATTAAGTTCTTCAAATGGTTGATTTAATCTCAAAAATTTTAAAAAATATTTTATTGATTGATCATGTTGATGATCTGAACTTAATTCCTTTGCATAATAAAACAAATCCATTGTTGAAAGATTGAGGTTGTTATTTAACATTTGTTCATAAATTTGAATATTTTCTTTTGTATTTTGTGTAAAAGGAAGATCTGTAATAACAAGATTTGTAGAATATGTTTCAGAGGTTTGTTCATTTTTTATATCCGGTGAATGACTATTTGAACTTAACCTTTTAAATAATCTACTAATTTTTTGTTTACTTTTTACATCCCAACCAATTTGATAATCGACAGCTACATTATAAACTTCATTGTTTATTGATTGTTTTAGATTAGAAAATGTTAAACGATCATTTTCTAGTAAAACTTCACTATGGTTTAGTAAAAGTATAAAGTCTTTTGTTGCCAAAGATTTTGAAAAATTTAATGCATCTATTTCATCCACACCATCAAAGACATGTATATGGCCTGTAAACTGTCTTGTTAGCTCAATCGTTCGATCGTGGGAATTCATATCAACGATGATAATTTCTTCAACTAAGCTACTAACTGAACTTAGACATCTTTCAATTGTGGCTTCATTATTTTGTACAACCATGCATAAACTGACTGTGATCAAGCTATCACCCTTTTCTATAATTTTGATTTTGTCTGAATTGATTGATGATAATTTTGTGTTGATTTACTTAATTAGTAGTTTCCAAATCATCTATTAGTTTACTAAACAGATAGGATCGGAAATATAAAGTTAGTAGATGGGTAGGGTGAGTTATTGGTCTTTAAAATATGAGCGGAAATACTCTTGGTTGTGAAGAACAGAAGGGTTATTCGGAACATAGCTTGCTGCTATCTCATTATATTTTCTAGCTGTAAGTTGATCGCCTAATCGACTATAGCAAAGACATAACTGTAGATTAGGTAACCAAGTGTAACACGCTTGATTAATAAAAGGACTACTTGTAGGAACATCAACAAGTGTAGCAAGTTTATACCATGAAATAGCACGTGTAAAATCACCTTGTTGAAGATACACAAATCCTAAACGACAGCAGTTTTCTCCTCGGGGACCATCATATGAAAAAGATCTTAGACAAATACTTATCGCTTTTTCCAATTGGTTTAAATTAAAAAAGCAGTCTGCCATTTTTCCACAGGCTTGAATATTATCTTCGTACCAGCCTTTTCCTTCTTCAAGAAACAATTCATACCATTCAATTGCTTTCTCAAATAGCTGATGATCTACACATTCATTTGCATAATAGTATTTGTCACGAGGACTTAATTTATTTCCTGAAGAAATCGCATTTTCATAAATCTTTAAATTACGATCAGAAAACTCTTTGTCTTTTTGATGAATAATTGCGGCATCCGATTGAATAATTTCGCCGTAAACTTCTAAATATTCATGTACGAAACCAATCCATTTAAAGTTTCTTTCTCGCTTAACGATTCGATTACGTACAGAACTAAAGCTCGGATTACCATTTTCATCGAAAGCTAGATGATATTTCATTCCGACAGCGTCGACATTTTTAGTTAATGACTTTTTTAATTTAAGTAATTTTTTTGCATTTTCATCAGTGATAATATCATCAGCATCTAGCCACATAATATAATCCTTGGTTGCTTTAGAAAACGCAAAGTTTCTTGCCGCAGAGAAATCATTGATCCAAGTAAAATCGTAAATTAGATTTGTAAACTTTTTAGCTATTTCCTTTGTTTTGTCTGTTGAACCAGTATCAATAATGACAATTTCGTCTACTATATTAGATACAGATGATAAACATCTGGAAAGAACAGCTTCTTCGTTTTTAACAATCATACAAAGACTTAAAGTTATTGGTTTTTTTTTCATGAATTCCACCTCAATTTCTATGTTATTAAGGTTGTCAACAAAAGGTGCCATTCATAGAGTTCAAAAAAAGATTAATGTTGAAATTCTACATTAGATATGATTAAATGGAAAAAATGAATATTGAAAATTTTTAGATGAAGAGAGTAATCTTATTTTGATTCTTGTAGAGAGTTGGGGATGGTGGAAGCCTAACAGAGAGAATAAGATGAAGCGCACTTCGGAGAAGCAGTCTGAAATAATAGTAGGACTTTGCCGGGGAAGACCTCGTTAACAAATTTTAAAGTTGGTTCAATATTTTTGAACAATTAGAGTGGTACCGCGGATTAGTTAAACCCGTCTCTTATGATAGAGACGGGTTTTTTATATTTTGGAGAGGATTGATCAGAATGAATTATGTAAAAATGTATAGTGAACAAATTGAAAAAGCTTTAAATGGATCACTAACTTTAACTGAAATTAACTCACTTATCGAAAAACCGAATTATGCAGATCAAGGTGATTTAGCATTTCCTTGTTTCCAATTAGCAAAAGCATTAAAAAAATCTCCGGTTATGATTGCAAAGGAAATTGCACCACAAATTAATCATGATTTAATTGAAAAAGTAGAAGCGAACGGACCGTATGTAAACTGCTTTTTGAATAAAAAGCTAGTAAGTAAGCAAGTAATTGAATTAGTTCTTGGCCAAGGGAAGGAATATGGAAATCAAATAATTGGTGAAGACAAAACGGTTGCGATTGATTGTTCCTCACCAAATATTGCAAAGCCATTTTCGATGGGGCACTTGCGTTCAACAATGATTGGAAATTCAATTGCTAAAATTGCTGAAAAAAATGGGTATAAAGCAATAAAAATTAATCACCTTGGAGACTGGGGAACACAATTTGGAAAATTAATTGTTGCTTATAAACTTTGGGGTAATCAAGACGCAGTAAAAGAAAATCCAATCAAAGAGCTTTTAAAATTATATGTTAAATTTCATGAAGAAGTTGAAAAAGAGCCTCAACTTGAGGAAGAAGCTAGAAGCTGGTTTAAGCAATTAGAGGAAAAAAATGAAGAAGCCCTGCATTTATGGAAGTGGTTCCGTGATGAGTCTCTTAAAGAATTCATGTTAGTTTATGATTTATTAGGTGTTAACTTTGATAGCTTTAACGGAGAAGCATTTTACAATGATAAAATGGAACGAGTTATTGAACTTCTAGAGCAAAAAAATCTTTTAGTGGAATCTGAGGGTGCCGAAGTTGTTGAATTAACTGAAAAAGATTTACCACCATGTTTAATTAGAAAATCTGACGGAGCTACATTGTATGCAACAAGAGATTTAGCAGCTGCACTTTACCGTAAAGAAACTTACGATTTCGATAAGGCCATATATGTAGTTGGTGGAGAACAAGCATTACATTTTGAGCAAGTATATACAGTTTTGAATAAAATGGGTTACGAATGGTCTAAAGATATGGTACACGTACCATTCGGTTTAATCCTACAAAACGGTAAAAAAATGTCAACGCGAAAAGGGAAAATTGTTCTTTTAGAAGAGGTAATTGAGGAAGCGATTAGTTTAGCTAGTCAAAATATTGCAGAAAAAAATCCTACATTAAAAAATAAAGAAGAAGTTGCAAAAATGGTTGGAGTCGGTGCAATCATTTTCCAAGATTTAAAAAATGATCGTATGAATAATATCGAATTTTCACTTGAGCAGATGCTAAAATTTGAAGGTGAAACAGGGCCATATGTACAATACTCAATTGCGAGAACGAATTCAATTTTAGATAAAGCCTCATCACAGGATTTAACTAAACAAGATGGGCTAGATGATTCATATAGTTGGGACATCATAAAACATATTCTTGAGTTTCCTAATAAAGTTACACGTAGTTTTGAACAATTTGAGCCATCTGTCATTGCTAAATATACAATCGATTTGGCACAAAGCTTCAATAAATATTATGGAAATACTCATATTCTAACAAATGATGAACAATTAGAAAGTAGATTAGCATTAATTAAAGTTGTTTCCATTGTTTTAGAAGAAGGATTAAGATTATTAGGAATTCGTGCTCCAAAAGAAATGTAAAGTAACAGGTATTGAAGAAATTTTTATCTTCAATACCTGTTTTCTTTTTGAACTGATTGTAGAACTGAACTCGAAACACAGTCTTTCTAATTTTTATTACATATAAATAGTTTATGTAAGGATTTCGATTAACAATGTATCCAAATGAAAAAAGATTAACGTAGTCTATGAAAACAATTAAAATTTAATAGTTTTATTGAAAATGATTATCATTTACATTTATAATGGATTTAAGATATTTAGAGGATAAGGGGAAACGTTCAATGTCGATATTAAATTTTATTAAAAATAGAAGAACGATTAGAGATACAAAAAAGGATCCAATTAATATGGAAGATTTAATGGAGCTACTTGAAGCAGCATCTTATGCTCCTTTCCACAGTAAAGAAGAGCCGTGGCAATTCATTATGGTTTCTGAAGAAAAAGAAAAAGAATATTATGCTTCAAAAATTGTAGATAGCTACGAAAGAATGGAATTAACTGAAACATATACAGTTGAGAAAATTAAAAAATCAACGGAATTCTTTAAAACATATATCATCGACACACCTATGCATTTAATTATTACGACAGACCACTCAGAAAATGAAAAGAAAAATTTAGAAGCGATTGGCGCAACCTGTGCATTTGTTCAAAATTTACAATTAGCAGCTTGGGAAAAGAATATTGGAATGGTATGGCGAACAAATCCTTATATTTTTGATAAACAATTTTACAAAGAGATGGGTATTCCAGAAAATCGAAAAATTTTAGGAGCTCTTCATATCGGTTATATAAATTCAATGCCAAAAGGAACAAAGAAAAGAAAACATCCAAGTGAATGGACTTCTAAGTTAAGTCAAAATATTACACTTTCTTAAACAAATAATATGAAATGTAGAGTGATGTATATAAAAATGCATTACTCTTTTTTCATTACCTAAAATTTACCAAAAGTTTTGTAGCTTAATTCGACACTTTTTGTAATTGTTTTTAATTATAATCCATTTTGAAAGACATTATTTTAATGGAGGAATTTAATAATGAAAAAATTATTAACAACAATTTCTGCTTTAACTTTAGCAAGTACTATGTTTTCAACCGCTGCTATGGCACAGAGTGAAAATGCAAAGAAATCACTTGTAGCTTTAGGAGATTCGATTACGTTTGGTTACAATTTAGGTGTAAATAATGATCATCCTTCTAAGGTTGCTTTTCCATATATTATTGGACAAGATGCTAATCTAAGAGTTCGTGACTTAGGTGTTCCAGGCTGGAGGACTGATCAATTGTTGTTCTCAATCAAGAATGATGATACATATCGAGATGCAGTTAGACATGCTGATTATGTAACTTTAGATATTGGAAACAACGATCTTCTTCAAGCTCTCAATGCGAGTAATGGAGATTCTACTAAACTACAGCAATCAGTTGGTGCAATGCTACCAGTGTTATTAAAGAACTTATCGGATACTATTTTAGAAATTAGATCTCTTACTGATGCACCTATTGTAGTATATAACATATATAATCCTTTCCAAACTACAGATCCTATGTATGGACAAGGCAATTTCCTATTGAGCAACATTATTAACAAAAATATTAACAATTCAGTGAATGCTCTCAAAGCAAATGGGGTCTCTAATATAGTAATAGCAGACGCTTTTTCAACTTTCTATAATCGTCAAAGTACATATGTTAGACAGAATGATATTCACCCTACAATAGAAGGGCAAAAAAAGTTAGCTGAAATTGGTGAAGCAGCATTAAATTTAGATTGATATTGTAAAAAAAGAGAGTGTTCAAAAAAGATTTCTTTTTGACACTCTCTTATAAATATCATTTTAAAACACCTTAGTAGTCCAGTTTTCGCCATTCCATACATCTGTAACTAATCCTTGATAGAATTCAGGTTCGTGACAGATAACTAAAAGACTTCCTTTGTACTCTTTTAGTGCGCGTTTTAGTTCTTCTTTAGCATCTACATCTAAATGGTTAGTAGGCTCATCGAGAACAAGTAAGTTTGTTTCTTGATTAATTAACTTACATAAACGAACTTTTGCCTTTTCTCCACCACTTAAAACGGCAACTTTACTCTCAATATGCTTAGTCGTTAAACCACATTTTGCAAGTGCAGAACGAACTTCATATTGCGTAAATGATGGGAATTCATCCCAAACTTCATCGATACATGTTTTATTATTATCACTTTTTACTTCTTGTTCGAAGTATCCAATGTGAAGGAATTCACCGCGCTCAACTTCACCAGAAATTGGTTTAATATCTCCAAGTAAACTACGCATTAACGTCGTTTTACCGATACCGTTCGCACCAACTAAAGCAATTTTCTGGCCACGTTCCATACGTAGATTTAACGGTTTAGATAGAGGCTCATCGTAACCAATCACTAAATCTTTTGCTTCAAATATTAATTTACCTGAAGTACGAGCAGGTTTGAAGTTGAACTCTGGTTTTGGCTTTTCACGTGCAAGCTCAATTACATCCATTTTATCAAGTTTCTTTTGGCGAGACATAGCCATATTACGAGTAGAAACACGAGCTTTATTACGAGCAACGAAATCTTTTAGTTCAGAGATTTCTTGTTGTTGACGTTTATATGCTGATTCTAATTGTGATTTTTTCATTTCATGAATTCCTTTGAAATTTTCATAATCACCAACATATCGATTTAATTCTTGGTTTTCCATATGATAAATCAAGTTAATAACACTATTTAAAAATGGAATATCATGTGAAATTAAAATAAATGCATTTTCATACTCTTGTAAATAGCGCTTTAACCATTCAATATGTTGCTCATCTAAATAGTTAGTAGGCTCATCTAGTAATAAAATATCTGGTTTTTCTAAAAGAAGTTTTGATAGAAGAACCTTTGAACGTTGACCACCAGAAAGTTCAGTTACATCGCGATCAAGTCCGATATCTTCTAAACCTAAACCACGACCGATTTCTTCAACTTTAGCATCAATAATATAGAAATCATTATTTGTTAAAGTATCTTGAAGAACACCAACATCTTCAAGCATTTTCTCCATTTCTTCCGGAGTTGCTTCAGCCATTTTTACATATAAATCATTAATTTCATTTTCCATATCAAACATATATTGGAAAGCACTTTTTAATACGTCACGAATTGTCATACCTGGTTGTAATACAGCATGCTGATCTAAATAACCTACACGTACTTTTTTAGACCATTCAACCTTACCTTCATCAGGCTGTAATTTTCCAGTAACGATATTCATAAAAGTTGATTTACCTTCACCATTTGCACCAATAAGACCGATATGTTCACCTTTTAATAGACGGAATGATACATCATTAAAAATTGCACGATCACCGAATCCATGGCTTAAGTTTTTTACAGTTAAAATACTCATAGATCGACACCTTTTCTCTATTTTTCATATAATAATGTTCTTTTATGAAAGAACGTAATTTAAACAGTCACCATCTAATTATAGTCTTTAACAGGGTATGTGTTCAACAGTAAATTAAGCTATAACTTAAGGGAGGCGGGTTTGAACCGAGAGGAGTTTAAAAAAAAGGAAAAAAAATCCATATACACCTACTATTCCTATCCCCATATTTTTGTATTTAATGTATAATTCAGAAGTGTAATAGTCAAAAAGTGGGTTTTAAAGGCGTATAAATATAGAAATAGCCATACCTACTATTTTCGAGGAGGAAGTTTAATGTTTGGTAAAGTTGCTGCAGATATGCTTGGTTTAAGTGATGTAGGTAGTGTTATTGAACCGAAAAATTATGACAAAGTTGATTCTGACGATTATGTAATGCATGAAGATAATGAAAAAATTTATTTCTTAATTAAATCAAAATCAGATGAGTATTGCTTTACGAATAAAGCTTTAATTCATTTAGACGGTACAAGTGCAATAAGTAAAAAGCGTACACTTCATCGTTATAATTATCACACTCATAAAATCACACATGTTTTACTTGAAACAGCTGGTACAATTGATTTAGATGTTGAAATTAAGTTCAACATTGGTGGTAGAGAGTTATCGATTGATGTTCATAAAAAACATATTGAACAAGTTAAGGATCTATATAAAGCGTTACTAATGATTGCCGAAATTAGTCATGAAAACGAAAAAGCACTAGGGTATGCGAAAGAAAGCATCGAAATCGCTTCTACAACATTAGGCCGCGTAACTTCAAATGAAAATAATTTAGTGAACAGTTTTAAAGAAATTAATGAAGCTGCTTTTGAATGGTTAATGAAGTCAAGAGAGCAATACAAAGTTAAAGATTTCGGATCGGTATTTGAGAAGTATATTAATAATTAATTATGTAAAGAGAGAGGTCTCATAAGTCTAAGTACTTATGAGACTTTTTGTGTCTTAGATTAGAGAAATGTGATTATAAGGATTTATGAGTAAGTTAAAAGGCAAAAAGATTGAATATAGTACCTCATGAGTGGTTCCTGAGTAAGTAAAAGAGCAAAAAAATGGATTATAGTACCTCATGAAGGGTTCATTAGTAAGTAAAAAAGCAGAAAAATGGATTATAGTACCTCATGAGTGGTTTATGAGTAAGTAAGAAAGCAGAAAGATGGAATAAAACAATATTAAACAAAGAAAACTCTCAAGGATCTTATTACCTTGTGAGTTTTCTTTGTTTAAAGATCATAATTAATTAAAACTTCTGCTTTTTGACGATTTAAAATAGTAGCATCGGGACATCGTTTTTTTATTTCTTGTAAAAAACCTTCTTCATCTTTAGGAAGTGAAAGTAAGGCAAATCCGTACTTTTTGTATTCGATTTTTAAACGTTTGAAGGTCCATGCAGGTGATGAAACTGGATTATTGGAGAAAGTAACTGTTCTGATTTCACTGTATGGAATGAGAATTGTTATAAAACCAAATTTTGATTTGAATTCAGTTTCGGTTAATTCATGGTATGTGTTGAATAATGCCCAAACAAGAACAATCAATATTGGTAATAGAAAGACAAAGACTACTAAACTTATGATGATTCCTGTGCGATCAGCTTCAATAAAGCTGATGATGGGAACTGAAATAATGATGGGAATTAAGCTCAGAATTAGGACGATTAATAGAGGGTTTTTCTTCACTTTAAATTTCATGCCGACTCCTTGATCCTATCCTAATATTTGATTTAAATGATGCTTCATATGGTCAATGTAGTCAGTAAATAACCAACTTAATGTAACAGATTCTTCATTTTGACTAATATATTGTAGTTTCCATTGGTCTTCTGAAATGTTTACGAGCACATTCATGAAACGTGAATTTAGGGCAGTCCATAAAGTAAGAATTTCTTCAATTGTATAGCTATTTTGATAATCATTTAATTCTACCCATGAATTTTGTTTATAAAGCTCCAAAACTAGTTCATCATTAGATGACAATCGATCTATAAATCTTTTATGATTCATAGTCGCAGAATCGCAAAGATGTCCAAGGATTTCTTTTTTAGACCATTTTGTAGTATTTGGTTTAAAATCTGTATTCGATAAGGCTCTGATGATTTTTGGAACAGATTGGATTAGACTACTATATTCGTTCATTAAATTATTCATCTAAATATTCCTCCTTCGTTTCTACATGTTATGAATATGTTTAAACATTTTTCTTTATGAGTCTTTAGACAAGCCATAGGTGAATAGGTTATTAGTAGGACAATCTTGGAGGTGGCTTGATGTTAATCTTTTTGCTTTATGTCGGATTGTTAATTGGAGTGTTAGCAGTTTATAAAGATGCCATTAAGCGGGATGTTAGTAATCTTGGGTTTCAAATGATCGGTTATTATGTACTAGCTTCTTTACCATTTAGGTTATTTTGGTTACCGATCCCTTTTGGATTTTTGATTTGTTTATTTTTATTATCTAAACCGATGCTTCGATATAAAAAACAAAAACAAGTTGCTAGCCTATTAGGTTTCATTATATTTATAGTAGATGCTGTATTCTAAATATATGTTTAGAATACAGCTTTTTTTTTTTTGATGTTTTCAAATTCCTTTAGAATGCACTTTAGGAATATCATTTTTTAGCAATTTTTAATGCCTTTTCGGTATTAGCAAAATGTAGTTTCGTTAAACTTCTTAAAGCTTCAAAACCTTTTGATTTAATTAGTTTTGCAGCGGCTTGATCAACTTTTGCTCCGGCACCTTTTGGTAAGGTCATGCCAGCTTTTTCACTTAATTGATCCATTTGTTGTAGGAAAGCATAGCGGGCTAAGATAGAAGAAACTGCAACTGAGAGATGCAAACCTTCTGCTTTAGTAGCAAATTGAACTTTATCTCGAATAACTTCTTTTGTTCCTTTTAAATATCCGTAGTACAGATTTGGAGGAGTAAATTGATCAATTAAGATTGCATCATATTTTTTATCTTCCAATTTCGAAATAGTATTTCGAATTGCTTGGTTATGTAAAAGAGCCTTTAGTTTGTTCATATTATAGCCTTTTTCTTGCATAGCATTGTATTTCTCATTATGTAGTACTAAGAGGCTGTAGGTTACGACATGAACAATTTTTTTTGCAATGCTACATATGGCATCGTCAGTTAGTTCTTTGGAATCTTTTACTCCTAATTCTTTTAATAATTCGAATTGACTTGGTTCTACAAAGGAAGCTACTACTGTCATTGGTCCAAAGTAGTCGCCTGTACCAACTTCATCACTACCTATTACTGCAAGACTTGAAAAGTTTTTTGGTAAAGTTGAATTCGTATTTGTAGGGTTTACCTTTTTAGTCGTTTGGCTAGCCGATTTGCCTTGCCATTTACTTACTTCAGCATTACAATTTGAGCCTTGAAACATTACTTTACCAGATTTATATGCAGTGATTGTACAGCCACTTGGTTTGGCCATAAATACTCCACCTTGTGGTACTTTTGATTGAAGGCTACTTTGGTAGTGTGTTTTCATCTTTAAGAGAGTATCCTCAGAAACTGTTAATACAGTGTTTGACATAAATTTCTCCTTTATAAATGGATATTTTCCAATACTTTTGATTGTATTGAATTTCATGTTATAGTTAAGGTTAGAATGTTTATAGCTGAATGGAGGTATGAAGTTGTCCAATTCTTCATCGAAACAAAAACTAAATGTAACTATTTATGGGCAACATTATGCAATTACTGGTGACGAGTCAACAGATCATATTCGCCATGTTGCCTCAATTGTAGATGATAAAATGAAAGAAATAAATAAAAAGAATCCTTTATTAGATACTAATAAATTAGCTGTATTGACAGCAATAAATATTGTAAGTGATTATGTAAAATTAAAAGAAAGAGCTGAAATGCTCGAAAAATTATTAGAAAAACAAACGAAAAGTGAGCAGAAAGAGAATGATTGATTTAATTATACTTATTATTTTTAGTTTAGGAATTTTGACAGGTTGGAAAAGAGGATTTATTAGCAGCCTTGTACGATTACTAGGTTTTTTACTTTCCATATACCTAGCTTATCATTATTATGAGCAGACCGCTACTTCGCTTAAAAAAATATTTCCAATTCATATAAGCGGTGGTCAGGTCGTAAATGCAGAGCAGTTTGTGTATGAAATTATAGCTTTTGCTTTGCTATTTATTGGGACAAGGTTAGTTATTTCATTTATAGGTTCGTTATTAAATGGTGTTTTCCAATTACCTGTTTTAAAGCAGATGAACTCCTTATTAGGTGGTATTTTTGGCTTTATAGAGGTTTATTTATTTTCCGTTTTGGCGCTTTTTATAGCGTTAATCGTACCAATCGATACGCTTCATGTTTTATTACATAAATCAAATATTGCGTATTTTATGGTTCAACATACACCATTTATATCTAATCAATTAATGGAATTATGGAACGGATTTTCTAGTTCTGAAATACTTTAATCGAGTTTTTAGTGAAAAAATAATTTCTATGTTAAGTAGGTGACTTAAAATGCACAAAAAAGAGTTAATTAAACTGTTAGAACAAATTGCTACTTATTTAGAACTAAAAGGTGAGAATGCTTTTAAAATATCAGCATTTCGTAAAGCGGCAAATGCATTAGAAACTGATGAAAGAAGTCTTGAGCAAATCGACGATTTTACTGCTATAAAAGGAATCGGAAAAGGGACTTCTGCAGTCATTTTAGAATATATCGAAACTGGTAAAAGTACGGTATTGGAAGAACTACAAGAGTCATTGCCGAAAACTTTACTACCTTTACTTAGACTACCAGGATTAGGTGGGAAAAAAGTAGCTAAGCTTTATCAGTCATTACAAATTGAGAGCATGGAGCAGTTAAAAGAAGCATGCTTAAATGGTAAGTTACAAGGGTTAGCTGGATTCGGTAAAAAGACAGAGAAAAATATTTTAGAATCAATCGAGGAGTTTGGTAAGCAGCCTGAACGCTTGCCACTAGCAGATGTATTACCGATTGCTGATAAAATTGAAGCTTATTTAGCAGGAATGAAGGATGTTGAAAAGTATTCAAGAGCAGGAAGCTTACGAAGAGTACGTGAAACAGTTAAAGATTTAGACTTCATTGTTGCATCAAATAAACCGGAAAGCATTAAAGAACAATTACTTTCGATGCCGGAAATCGTTCGAATAATTGCACAAGGGGATACAAAAGTTTCTCTTGTTTTAAAAGGTGTTGAATATGAGATTTCAGTTGACTTCCGAATTATTCAACCTAAGGAGTTTGCTACAACGCTACATCATTTTACTGGTTCTAAGGATCATAATGTAGCTATGCGTCAATTGGCTAAAGAACGTGATGAAAAAATTAGTGAGTACGGTGTTGAGAACGTTAATACTGGAGAAGTTTTAACATTTGAAAATGAAGAAGATTTTTATGCTCACTTTAATTTACCTTGTTTTCCACCTGAAATTCGAGAGGATGGAAAGGAAGTTTCAACTTTTACAAACGATTACCCATTAATTCGTTTAGAAGATATGAAATCTGATTTACATATGCACTCTACTTGGAGTGATGGTGGCTATTCAATCGAAGAAATGGCAGATGCATGTCGTGCTAAGGGGTATAAATATATTGTCATCACAGACCATTCACAATATTTAAAGGTTGCGAACGGTTTAACTCCTGAGCGCTTATGGAAACAAAAAGAAGAAATTTTGCGTGTTAATGAAAAATACACTGATTTTACAATTCTACATGGGGTAGAAATGGATATTTTACCTGATGGAACGTTAGATTATGAAGATGATGTTTTACGTTCACTTGATTTTGTTATTGCATCAATTCATTCTAGCTTTAGTCAAGATGAAGAGACAATCATGATGCGTTTGAAAAATGCAATGAGAAATCCATTTGTTAGCATGATTGGCCACCCAACAGGACGAAAAATTGGCAGAAGAGCTGGGTACAAAGTAAATGCTGAAGAATTAATTTCTGTAGCAAAAGAAACAGGTACAATTTTAGAATTAAATGCAAATCCAAATCGATTAGATTTAAATAAAGAAATGTTAATGATGGCTGCGGAAGCTGGTGTGATGCTATCAATTAATACTGATGCACATAACATTGATATGCTAGAGCATATGACTGTTGGGGTTAGTGCGGCCAAGAAAGCATGGTTAAAAAGAGAAAATATTGTAAATACATTTGAATTACACGAACTTTTAAGTTTGATTGAAAGGAAACGTAATCGAGTGTAAGGAGGTTCCGACGGGGTATGCAACGTACGTTAAGAGTTTTAGAGTACGATAAAATAAAAGAACAATTACTTAAACACGCTTCATCTTCACTAGGTAAGGAACGTATAAAAAACCTATTACCAAGTACTAGTTATGATGAAGTTGTAGAACTACATGAATCAACCGACGAAGCTGTGAAAGTTATTCGTCTGCGAGGAAATGTACCTCTTGGTGGATTATCAGATATTAGAATGCAAGTAAAAAGAGCAGATATTGGTGGAATGCTGTCTCCTTCTGAGCTAATTGCGATTTCGGGTGTTACATATGCTGGGCGTCAAATGATTCGATTTATTGAGGGCTTAATTGAGAGTGAAGTAGAAATTCCATACTTAGAATCATTAAGTGAGCAAATTATTCCTTTATTAGAATTAGATAAAAATATAAAGGCTGCTATTGGTGATAATGGAGAAGTTTTAGATGACGCTAGTGTGACGCTTCGAACAATTCGTGGACAAGTTCGAACAGCTGAAGCTCGAATTCGTGAAAAATTAGAGAATCTAACTAGAGGTACAAATGCACAAAAAATGTTATCAGATTCAATCGTAACGATTCGTAATGATCGTTTCGTTATACCAGTAAAACAAGAATATCGACATGTTTATGGTGGTATTGTTCATGATCAATCTTCTTCTGGTCAGACATTATTTATTGAGCCACAAGCTGTCGTTACATTAAACAATAGTTTACAAGAAGCAAAGGTTAAAGAAGAGCAAGAAATTGAGAAAATTTTAATGGCATTAACGGGTCAAGTAGCTGAGGCATCAGCGGATTTATTGCAAAATGTTGAAATTTTAGCTGAAATGGATTTCTTATTTGCAAAAGCTAACTATTCGCATTCAATTAAGGCAAGTAAACCAATTTTAAATAACGATCGATATTTTAAATTAAAAAAAGCACGTCATCCTCTAATTCCAAGGGATATAGTAGTAGCTAATGATATTGAATTAGGTAAAGATTTTACTACGATTGTCATTACAGGTCCAAATACGGGGGGGAAGACGGTTACTTTAAAAACGATTGGTATTTGTGTTTTAATGGCACAATCTGGTCTACAAATTCCTGCACTAGACGGTTCAGAAATCTGTGTGTTTGAGCAAATTTTCGCCGATATTGGGGATGAACAATCAATCGAACAAAGCTTAAGTACATTCTCTTCTCATATGGTGAATATTGTAGATATTTTAAAACATGTTAATCATAGTAGTCTTGTATTATTTGATGAATTAGGAGCTGGAACTGACCCGCAGGAAGGTGCAGCTTTAGCAATCTCAATTTTAGATGAGGTCAGTGAATACGGTGCAAGAGTAGTAGCTACAACGCATTATCCTGAATTAAAAGCATATAGTTACAATCGAGAGCACGTTATGAATGCTAGTGTTGAATTTGATGTCGAAACATTAAGTCCGACTTATCGACTATTAATTGGTGTTCCAGGTAGAAGTAATGCATTTGAGATTTCTAGAAGACTTGGACTTTCAAATCGTGTAATTGAAAAAGCAAGAAATCATGTAAGTGAAGAAAGTAATGAAGTTGAAAATATGATTGCATCTTTAGAAACGAGTAGAAAAGGTGCAGAAACAGAATGGAAAGAAGCAGAAGATTTCCGTAAAGAATCAGAGCGTGTATTCAAAGACTTACAAAAGCAAATGATGGAATTTTATGAGCACCGTGATGAATTATATCGTGGAGCACAGGAAGAAGCGAAAAAGCGTGTCAGAGTTGCACAACAAGAAGCTGAGGAAATTATTAAAGAGCTAAGATCGTTAAAGAATAACCAATTAGCTTCTATTAAAGATCATGAATTAATTGAGGCAAGAACTCGTTTAGAAGGGGCAATTCCTTATGCTCCAAAGAAAACAATTCCTCAAGCCGCTCCGAAGAAACAAAGAAAGCTTCGTGAAGGTGACGAAGTAAAAGTAATTAGTTTTAACCAAAAAGGGACACTACTTGATCAAGTTAGTGAAGGGGAATGGCAAGTTCAACTCGGTATTATTAAGATGAAAGTTAAAGAAAAAGATATTGAATATATTAGTTCACCTAAAGAAGTAAAAGAACGAACTGTTACCTCTGTAAAAGGTAAGGATTTTCATGTTAATCTTGAGCTGGATCTTAGAGGTGAAAGATATGAAGATGCACTAATTCGTGTTGAAAAATATATCGATGATGCATTATTAGCCGGTTATCCAAGAATTAATATCATTCATGGAAAAGGAACTGGTGCACTGAGACAAGGGGTACAGGAATACTTAAAAAAACACAGATCAGTAAAATCCTATCGATATGGAGCAGCCTCCGAGGGCGGAATTGGTGTTACTGTTGTCGATTTAAAATAAGGTAATAGGGGTTCTAAGATGGAAAAGTTGGCAAAAATATTATTTGCGGTTTGTGCAGTATTTTTAATTTGGGGAATTTTGTATGTAACAGTTATTAAATAAAGTAATTGAGACTAGCATCATTAGTGTATTTCTATTAATTTATGTAGACGTTCAAAAATCTTACATAAAGATGAACCTAGAAGACATAACCTGAGTTAGTCTCTTTTTTTTAGAAAGGTGAATTGGCTTGAAGAAAATCATTTTAGCATTAGTCATCTTTGTAATTGTCTTTGTTGGATTTAATGGTTTTCAACATAAACACCAAAAGAAGATAAATGATGTAAATAAAGATATTATTGTGCAAAGAGATGTACGTTACACAAATCCTGCCCAAGTTCCACAAACCTTTGATATATACCGATCAAAAAATTCTCATGGTCCATCGCCGACGTTGATATTTGTTCATGGCGGTTCTTGGAGATATGGAAGCAAAGCGTTAAATAAACGTTGGAGTACGATTTTTAATGAAATAGTAAAAGATGGATATACAGCAATTAGTATAGACTACACACTTTATTCAAAAGAAAATTATTCATATAACTTTCCAGTTCGTGACGTAAAAACAGCAATCGACTTTATTTACAGAAATTCAACTGAATTAGGAATTGATCGCAATCAAATTGGGATCGCTGGAGCTTCTGCTGGTGGACACTTAGCCTTATTAACTGGTCTTCAGCCTGATATACAAAACAAAATAAAATATATTATTGCTTGGTATCCAATTTCAGACTTAACGACGATGAATCAATCTCCTTCTTCAAGAAGTTCAGAAATTGTAGATAAATATATGAATAGTACTGTTGATCAAATGACAGATGAGTATAATCGAATGAGTCCTATTCAATATGTAGAAATGACAAAAGTCCCAATCTTTATCGTACATGGAACAGGAGATAAGCTTGTTCCGTTCAGTCAATCTAAGCGATTTGCTAAAAAAAGTCCAAAAATGGTTACGTTAATTGCACTAAAAAATGGAAATCATGGATTTACAAATCTTTCGGTACAAAAATCTACCAATGATACGATAAATTATTTAAAGGCAAGATTAAAAAAGTAAGGAGTATCAATGAATCATATAAATAAAATTCTATTTCTAACGAAAGAGCATTGGAATCTATTATTACTAGCTGATCCATCAAAAGAAATGGTAGATAAATATATTCAAAAGAGTAATATTTATGAAGTACTAGAACAAAAAATACTCGTCGGTGTATTAGTATTAATGGAAAATTCAAGTGAAGAGGTTGAAATTAAAAATATTGCAATTGATCCGACCTTCCAAGGACAAGGATTTGGAAAGAATTTAATCCACTATGGAATTAATGAATCTAAAAAACTTGGTTATTCGAAAATTTCGATCTGTACCGGTAACTCAAGTACATACCAATTAGCATTATATAAAAATTGCGGATTTCAAATCAGTACTGTTTTTCATGATTTCTTTATTGATAATTATGATGAAGAAATATGGGAAAATGGCATACAGTGTAAGGATTTAATCAAGCTAGAACAATATTTGTAAAAAAAGCTACCTAAGGCTTAGGTAGCTTATTTTTATTCAATATACCGTTTGACATACATCACGTAAGTATTACGGTCTTGATCAACTTCATTTGAAGTTTGCTCGTAAATTTGATGATTTATTGTTATATAAGTTGATTGAAGCCAAGAAAGTAGATCCAATTCATCTCCACTCTCATAGAAATGAATTTCATCAAAAGTATCGACATCTCTAATTTCAATGCCTAACGGTCTGGTTAAATGGTAAAAAGGAGTATTTTCCATGTCAGATTCAATTACTTCAATTACATATCGATCTTCCTCGATATAAGAGCCTCTATTCTCGTAAACGAAACCATTTAAAATAAAGTAATCGCAATATCTTCTTGTAAAGATTTGGACCTTTGATAAAAATGGAAAATGGTAAATAGGTCGTGTAAATTCTCCATCAAGTAATCGATATTCAAGAACAAAGATGTTGTCTGTATTAAACATTGTTCAAACTCCTTTAATAATTGTATATACATTAGTATATAACACAGTTTAGGATAGAAATGTATGTATTTATATATTGAATTAGGAGAATACAATGTCAAAAACATCAAAATTAATGAAAAAAGTGAGTATTGCCTTAACAAGTGGTATCGTAATAAGTTCATTAACCGGGTGTGGATCTGAACCAGAGTCGATTGAGACAACTGATAATTCTTATGAATCAAGTCAACCGGTCTATGAAAATACAAAGCAAGTAAATGAGGTTGATGAGGGGACGACGACTGAAGATAGTATTGATGAGACTGATTATACTGATAGTGACGAAATAGATTTTGCGTACACAGATACGGAAATGCCTGATGATGAAAATTGTAGTGATTGGGAATTTGACTATGAAGATAATATTTGGATTTGTGATGATACTTCAAGCTCATTTTACCGTAATTTTTTCTTTTTAGGCTCATTCTTTGCAACAAAAAATATGTTATATAGCAACAATGATTTTAATCAATACAAATCCTCAGGCATGATTAAAAGTACAAATTCCTCAGTTAAAAAAAGTGGTTTTGGCAGTGGAGTTTCTGGGGGATTTGGAGGTTAGTTTAAAAGATAACGAGAGTAAGTGGGATAGTTCAAGCTAATTTCTATATACTTTCTGAAAGGGATTAGTTTAGTATAGAATAGAATAATTTTCAATACTCGAAAGGAGATCCCAATGTCAAAAACATCATTATTAATGAAAAAAGTTAGTATCGCATTAACGAGTGGCTTAGCAGTAAGTGCATTAGCCGGCTGTGGTTCTCAAAATGCTGACCGACCAGATAAACCGAAAAATGAAGATTGCCGTGATTGGGAGTTTGATGATGACGAAGGTGTTTGGGTTTGTGATGATAGCACTAGTCATTACTACCATAGTTATTATCATGGCGGAATATTTTATCCTACAAGAACGGCACTTCATGCAAGTAGTTCTTATAAGAGCTACAAATCTTCTAGTAAATATGCAGGGCATACTTCATCTTCAAGTAAAAGTGGTTTTGGAAAAGGTTCATCTGGAGGATTTGGTGGTTAATAATGGATAATGCGAATTTACAGAATCACAGACGAAAACGTAAAGAAGTATATCAAGAACTTCCGGATTTTTGGGCGGATTTACAAGATTCATATTATGCTTTATTAGACTATTATCCATTGACTGAAAGTGAAGTTGATGAAATTCATTCAATTACGGAACAAATTGGTAAAATCTATGATAAGACTGCTCGGTTAATGAGACAATTACCAGATGATATTTTTTATATGCTTGGTTATTCAAAGGAAATCGTACCTTTTTTACGTCATAAAACGATTGAAAGTGAAGGAATCATTAGAAGAATTGACCTTGTTCGTACAAAAGATGGTTGGAAACATTATGAATGCAATAGTGACACCCCTACTTTTATTATGGAGACCCATCATGTCAATGGTTACATTACGGATTATTTTAACTTGAAGAATCCTAATGCTGATAGTGAAATGAAACTTTCTTATGTCATAAATCATGTTGTTAACAAAAGCATAAAAGGGTTAGATAAACCAATTATTGTTTTTACAGCTCATGGTGATCATGAAGAAGATTGGAAGACAGCTAAATATATCCAATCCCTATACAATGGCAAGAGTCAATTAATAGCGCTAGAAGATTTACAGATTATTGAAAACGATGGACTTTATACACCTAAAGGGGAACGAATACACATTCTTTACCGACAAACCTATCCAATTGAACATCTAGAGCTTGATCAATCTTCAGATGGAACAAAAATTGGCCTGGCACTATTAGAACTTGTAAAAGAAGGGAAATTGATTATTTTTAATCCATTATCTTCATTCTTACTACAGTCCAAGGCTGTTCAAGCATTAATTTGGAATTTACATATAGAGCAATCAGATGTTTTTACTGTAGAAGAACATGATGCAATTAGAAAACATTTTCTGCAAACATTTTTAGAGCCAGATTTCTTTATAGAAAACAATCTTCCATATGTTGAGAAACCTGCATTTGGCCGTGAAGGAGATTCAATTAAGATTATTAACGGAGAAAACCGTCAACAAAGTAAACAAAATAACTATCAAGATCAAGTTATGGTGTTTCAACAATATTCACCTTTACCTATGAAAAGGGTTATGACTCCTGATGGAATGCTAGATTTACATGTATTAATAGGTAGTTTTTTAATTAAAGAAGAATACGGCGCAATTGGTGTACGTGCTGGGAATATTATTACCGGAAACGAAAGTTGTTTTTTACCAATAGGAATCGTTGAAGAAAAAAATTAATTAATGAGGGGATGAGAAGATAAATGGATAGTATTGTTAGTACTTTAATGTATTTAGGATCAGGACTTATTCTTTTATTTATTGGATTTTTAGCTTTTACTTTTACCACTAAGATGAGTGAACAAAAATTAATTTTAGAGGACGGTAATATTGCCGTTGCACTGAAATTAGCGGGAAAATTAGTAGGCTTAGCCATTGTTATTATGTCAGCAGCAAAGTATTCAGTTAACTATGGTGATTTCATTATTTGGAGCTTAGTTGGTATTATCGCTCAAATGGTTACATATTGGATTGCAGAATTTGTATTATTTCCGAAAATTTCATTTGCTAAAAAGGTAGAAGAAGGAAATATTGCAGTAGCTGCTTTATTGTTTACTTTAAGTGTAACAGTAGGTTTATTAATTTCAGGTAGTATTTCATATTAATCAGACTGCCCGCCAAACGCTCGCTTTCTTCGTTGCTTCGCCTGCCTGCGCGGTGCTCATTACCGTCTAGGGTAACTCCGCTCCTCATCAGGCTTCGCGCCTCGAAAGACAAGCGCTTTCAATCAGTCTGAAAATCTGGTTTTTAGAACTTTGTTAACACATTGAAATGAGAATGCTAGAATGGTATTCTCATTTTTTCGTTTCTGTCTTTAGTCTAATCAAGTTAAATAAACTGATAAACTAATTAAGATAGTTACCTTTAATTAAAATTCTTTAAAATGTATGCTTAATGTATATGAATTACATTTAAACTTCAAAGGGGGAAGAGCGTTGACTTTAGAAATAAAACAGCTTTCTAAAAATTTTGGAGATACTATTGCCGTTAACGAATTGTCATTGACTTTGCCTACAGGAAGAGTATTAGGTTTATTAGGTAGAAATGGGGCAGGTAAAACGACCACCATAAAAATGTTATTAGGTCTTCTTACACCTACAAAAGGAGAAATAACTTGGAAAGGGAGCCCATTTAAATCCGATAAAGTTAAGGTAGGGTATTTACCAGAAGAAAGAGGATTATTTACCAAAAGCAAAGTTGTTGATCAGCTTAAATATTTCGGGAAATTAGAAGGGATGTCTAATAAAGAGGTTGATGTAGCAATAACATATTGGCTAGACCGTCTAGAAATACCACATTACCGAAATAAAAAGGCAGGGGAGCTTTCAAAAGGTAACCAACAAAAAATTCAACTAATTGTAACTTTATTACATAACCCTGAGTTGATTATTTTAGATGAGCCATTTAGTGGACTAGATCCAGTTAATGCGGAGTTAATGGCTTCAATTATTACCGAACAAATTCAGAAAGGGAAAACGGTCATATTATCAAGCCACCGTATGGATCAAGTGGAGGCTTTTTGTGAGCATGTTTGTATACTTAAGAACGGTAATGTAGTCGCAGAAGGTAGTTTAAATAGCTTAAAAGAAGACTATGGGTATAGAAATTTAATTTTAGAAGATATAACATCGATTAAACAAATACTAGATTCCAATAATGTAAGTTATGAACAAAAGCAATTAGGAATTTACGTAAAGGTAAAAAGTGATGAGGAGGCTTTTACGATTTTAAATCGTATTAAGTCAGAATTGGGTTCTATAAAGAAGTTCCAATTATTAGAACCTACACTAAATGATATCTTTATAGAGAGGGCGAAATAAATGAAGAAGTTTAGTACGGTCTTTTTATTTCATTTACGTGAAGGTCTTTTGGCGAGAGCAACGATGATTATGAGTGTTATTTTATTTGTATTAGTCGTTGGATTATTTGGAGTACAAAAATATTTTGCTGGTACAGAAAAAAGTAATAAGGATAAAGATAAAATTGCTTTAATCGATAATTCGAAAAATTATTCGGTAGATCTTGCTAGTTTAAACAAAACGATTAAATCTGCAAAGATCGAGCAGAGCGATGCATCGAAAGAAAAAGATTTAAAAAATCAAATTGAAGATGGTTCAAAAGATGGACTGCTTATTCTTTCCGAAAAGAACAATGTTCCTTCAATTCAATATACGTATAAAAAGTTTTCAAATAGTGAAGTGCTTTCAGTCGTAAATATGTCTTTGCAGCAAAATTACTTAAATAAAACTGCCCAAGATTTAAAGCTATCGCCTGAATCTGCAACTAAGTTATTGCAAAAAGTAGAAGTAAATGAAAATGTTCTAAAAAATCCTATGGCGACATTCGGAATTGCTTACTTTTTCGGTTTCTTATTGTATATGTTTCTATTAATTTATGGAAACTCAATTGCAACAGGAATTGTTGCTGAGAAGTCTTCTAGGGTAATGGAAGTATTACTACCAAAAGTAAGTCCTGTCGTGACTTTATACGGGAGAGTCATTGCGGTATTTTTTGTAGCTTGTGCACAATTAATTGTATTAGGAATAGGATTTCTTTTTGCCAATCTATTAGGCTGGGTTAATACGAATGCGATATCTTTTTTCGGAATGAAAATAGATTTAGAGGCATTAGATACAACAACCATCATTGCATTCGTAGTTTATTTCTTATTAGGTTATTTACTTTATGGTTTACTTTACGCTGCAATTGGATCAGTTGTTTCAAGAACAGAAGAGCTTCAAATGGTTCTGATGCCAATTACTATTTTAGTCGTAGCGGCATTCTTTATTAGTATTAATGCATTAGTAAATCCAGGTGGTACATTTGTTCAAATTAGCTCATATATTCCATTTTTTGCTCCACTTGTAGCATTTTCTAGATTTGTAAGTGGAGAAATGAATTTTATAGAAATAAGTGCTAGTATATTAATTTTAATCGTTTCAATAATGATATTAACTCGTGTTGCTAGCCGTATTTATGTTAATGGGGTAATGTATTACAGTGAAAAAGTAAAGTGGAAAGATGTAGTTAGATTATTAAAAAGACAATAAAAAAATAGATCTCATAGGTCAAATTGCTGACTCCCTGAGATCTATTTTTTTATTGTTTAATTTTCTGTTGTATGATTATGATCCTCTTCTACTATACTACTTTTAGCATCCTGCTGTAGAACTTCTAATTCTCCAATTACAATCTCTGAAACACGTTTATATCCTCTAGTTTTATTTGGATGCATACTATCAATTAAATAAAATTCACCATTCATTCTATTCCACCCAACAGTAGAGTATAGGTCGATGCATGGCAATGCGTAAAAGGAAGCTACTTCTTTAACAGCTCTAGCATAATCAGATGTTAAATAACCGGCTTTATTTTTATCTTCATATTTTCCGTTGTGATATCTAGGTACAGGCGTCATAAGAATAATCCTACAATTTGGTAACCTTGTTTGTATTTTTTCAATCATTGAACACAAAGCACCGATAAATGTAGAATCGTCTAAATTGGGTCGTTCATTTGTTGGGAACCCTTTTCCTAAAGGAATACCTCTACCAAAGTCATTTGTTCCACCCATTATTGTTAAAAGTTGAGTATTAAGTGGAATCGTAGCATTGATCCTTTGACTGTTACACATACTTGATAAAATTTCTGTCGTTCCATTTGGCTGTGGTTTAGGTGGTTGACCTTTGTAATTTCCATTCTTATCAATCCAGGCAATCGAACCATTTTCAGCTACAGTTGTCCCGCCAATCCCTCTATTAACATGCGTCAAGCCTAACTTTTCCGCAACAGCAGGCTGCCATCCGTTAGACGAAGTGATACTATCTCCGTAACTAATCCATATTTTTGATTTGTAACCGGTTATTTTTTTTCCTTTTGCCTCAGCTATATTTGTAAATAATGAATTAAAAATACGTTTTACATACGATGTTAATCTTGCCATAGCAATCACCCTTTTTACATATTTACTTCATAAACATGTAAAGCCTATTTACTAAAAATGAAATTACAATGACAGTACAGGATTTTGCAGTATGTAACATTTTATATATAAAAATTATTCTATATTACATTTATACAAATAAAATCAACTTAACAAAACTTTAAATCAATTGTAAAAAATGTTTATTAAAAGAAAGTTGCTCTTCGATCTTAGGAAAACAAAAAAAAGCCTGTAACTTATATTCAGTCTAAGATACAGGCTATACTTTTCAGTAACTAATGGTGCTTATAAATATTATTATCGGAGCTTTTTTTATGAAGATCCCTATAATTAACTGAATGAGACCAATAAGAAATATGAATGGATACAATACCCACAATACGCTGCCCAGCCATCTCCTTCGATAATAGCGTACGTAATTCCAATGGCAAATGAGAAAAATGGTCCAATGGCTACCATATTTGCGATACCCCATATGATATATTTTCGTTTTCTAGATTGGCCTATAGTAAATTCGAGAGCAAGAACTGCGCCAAATAAGGCGATCAACATTGCTATAACAATTGCCAAATCAAGTCACTCCTCACTAAGGTAAACCACTATATTTTGATGCGGTTTTATACTGCTATATAATGCAGTCTAGTTAGTTGACTGATCCTGCGGTATTTTATCAATTAAATTAGTGTATGAATCTTGAATTCTCTTTGTTATGTCTCCACGCTTTCCTAAACCGATAGAATAGGATTTTTCATCAATTAAAACTGAAGTAACAGGTAGGATGTCGGAAACGGATGCTGTTGTAAAAGCTTCATCTGCATTTAAAAGTTCATCAATTGAGAAAGGAATCTCTTTTACTTCGAGTTTTTCTTTTTTTGCAATTTCAAGTACCACTTTTCGGGTAATGCCATTTAGAATTAAGTGATTGGCAGGATGAGTGAATAGAGTAGAGTTTTTTACGATAAAAACATTTGTTGCTGATCCTTCTGTAATGATCCCATCTCTATGCAAAATGGCTTCTTTTGCTCCTTTAGCGTAAGCCTCATTTTTTACTAAAACACTACCTAATAAGTTTAAACTTTTTATATCACAGCGAAGCCATCGAATATCATTCGTTATGAAAGCAGTTATTCCTTTTTCCATCTGCTGTAATGGTCTATGATCTTCTCTTACTGTATATGCAATCAGTTGTGGCTTTAAATTAGCTTCGTCTTGGTAAATATGATTGCGGTTCATTACACCCCTACTAATTTGGATATAAACATATCCATTATCGTAATCGCAAGTATTCATTAAATAAACTAAATCACTTTCAAGCTTTTTTAGGTGCATTTTAAAAGGAATTAATATTTTTTCACAGCTTTCCTTCAAGCGAATTAAATGTGCATCGAGTTCAAAATATGACTTATTGAAAAAACGAATAACCTCATAAACGCCATCTCCGAATTGATAACCCCGATCTAAAATATTTACATTTGCAGATTTTAAATCGACAATACGGTTGTTTAAAAGAACCTTTGCTTTCATATGAACCCCACTCCCTATTATCATTTAAGTCTGTTTGATTTAACGTTTTCAAATAGTATGGACTTTAAATTTATGACCTTTGTAAACACTGTTTATTATGATACATTCAATATATCACAAGTTTATTAAATATTTTGTAAAAAGGAGAGAGACAATGAAATTATTAATTTTAGGTGCTAGCGGACTAGTTGGGAAGGCTTTAATAAAAGAATTTTCTCTTGATTATGACGTTTATGGAACGTTTAATCAAACAAAATTAGATTTGAAAAATGATCATCAATTACAATGGGATATTAATGATTCAGAGAAAATTTTGACGTGGATTGACCATATTTGCCCAGATGTAATTGTTTCTTGTTTACGTGGAGATTTTAATGTTCAATTTGAGGCGCATTCTAAAATAGTTGAAAAATTAAAATCAACTTCAACGAAATTTTTATTTTGTTCTACAACAAATGTTTTTGATGGAGAAGTTTCAAAGCATCACGCTGAAAACGATCTTCCTGTTGCCGAATCAGATTATGGACAATTTAAAATAAAATGTGAAGAATTAATTAAGAATGAGATTGGCGATAATGGGATCGTATTAAGATTGCCAATGGTTTGGGGAAAACAATCACCAAGACTAAATGAAATAAAAGATAAAATAGAAAAGGGTCAAGAAATTGACGCATATGATAATATTTTTTTAAATCATGCAATTGATACAGGAATTGCTAAGCAAGTAAGAAAAATTATTGAAAATGATTTAAAAGGGATATTTCACCTTGCAACAACTAATATTGACTCGCAATACTCATTTATTTTTAAACTTGTAAAAAGTTTATCAAATGATGGAAAAGTCAAATCTCTCACTTTAGAAAACTTTGATGAATACAATTTTGGATTATTGACTAATCGCACCGATATGTCACCTAATTTTTACTATGATAGCGATGAAGTAATTGATCAATTAGTTCATTAAATTCCAAAAAATATTCAAAATCCACCAGTGATTAAATATTCTTAATATTTTGATTGTATAGCTGAAATTTGTAACATATACTAATTTTAGTATGAACATACTTTTAAAATACTGGTGGTGAATGGTATGGAGGAACCAAGAGTAAAGCCTTGGGTGAGTCAGTATCCAGAGCAAATACCAGCTACATTAGACGAACAGTTTAATTTATTACCAACATATTTAAAGCAAACAGCTTCAAAATATCCAGCTAAGAAAGCGCTTAATTTCCTTGGGAAATCGATGACGTTTAATGAAATTTATATTCAGTCTTTAAGATTCGCCAATTTTTTAAGGAATTTAGGAATTAAAAAAGGCGACCGAGTTGCAATTATGCTTCCTAATTGCCCTCAAGCAGTGATTGCTTATTATGGGATTCTTTTTGCAGAAGCAATTATCGTCCAAACAAATCCGCTATATACAGAACGTGAGCTTGAATATCAAATGAATGATAGTGGTGCGACAGCTATTATTTGTTTAGATTTATTAATTAATAGAGTGTATGAAGTAAAAAAATCTACTAATCTACAACATATTTTTGTTACTGGGATTAAGGACTATTTACCATTTTTTAAAAAGCTGTTATATCCATATTCAAAACAGCCAAAGGCACCTGAGCTTCCTAATGATCACTCGATTCATCAATTTAGTTTTATTATGCAAATATCTGCACCGATTGAACAGGATCTCTCAAATAGTAGTGTAGAAGATGTAGCAATCCTTCAATATACTGGAGGAACAACTGGATTTCCTAAAGGTGTCATGCTTACACATAAAAATTTAGCATCAAATACGTTAATGGCAGAGAAATGGTTATATAAAAGTCAGAAGGGCCAAGAAAAGATTTTGACTGTCTTACCATTTTTTCATGTATATGGAATGACGACATGTATGAATTTATCAATCATGTGTGCGTATGAAATGATTATCGTTCCTAGATTTGATGCAACTCAAATGCTTCAGGCGATCAATAAATATCGACCTACATTGTTCCCGGGTGCACCAACAATGTATATTGCATTATTAAATCATCCTGATTTAAAGAATAACGATATCTCATGTATTCATGCTTGCTTAAGTGGGTCTGCAGCGCTACCTGTTGAAGTTCAAGATCAATTTGAAAAGGTAACAGGTGGAAAATTAGTAGAGGGCTATGGGTTATCAGAAGCTTCTCCAGTTACACATAGTAATTTCCTATGGGATAAGCGAGTCACGGGTAGCATTGGAGTTCCTTGGCCAAGTACAGATGCTAAAATAGTATCTCTAGAAACTGACGAAGAATTACCTTATCGTGAAATTGGTGAATTAATCGTTTCAGGACCACAAGTAATGAAGGGGTATTGGAATCGACCAGAGGAAACTGCAACGACGTTAAAAAATGGCTGGTTATATACAGGTGATTTAGGCTATATGGATGAAGAAGGCTTCTTTTATATCGTTGACCGTAAAAAAGATATGATCAATGCAGGAGGGTTTAACGTTTACCCTAGAGATATTGAGGAAGTATTATATGAACACGAGGCGATTAAAGAAGCAGTTATAGTTGGTATTCCTGATGCATATCGTGGAGAAACAGTGAAAGCTTATATTGTATTAAAAGAAGGAAAATCAGTGACTGAGGCTGAATTAGATGATTTTTGTCGGAAATATTTAGCAGCTTATAAGGTTCCAAGAATTTATGAATTTAGGAATGAATTACCTAAAACAATGATTGGTAAAATCTTAAGAAGAACATTACTAGAAGAAGAAAAACAAAAGAATACGCAACCTGAGGATTCTGATGAAAATTTAATTTAATAATATAAGGGGGATGATCATATAAGCATCCCTCTTTATTTACGAACTGTTATCAAAATACTATGCTAAAATAAATTTAAAGATTGATTAGAAAAGAAAACTGATAAAATTGAATGAAAGTACAAAGATTAAATAGTATATTAAAAGCTTTTGTAAAGAAATTTTATACATAAAAATATTACAGGACAATTGACAATTTTCTGATAAATTTGTATTATGAGAATATGAATGATTATTCATTCACTGTAAGAAGGGGTAATTAAAAAATGAAAAGAGATAAACCAAAATATAAACAAATAATTGATGCTGCAGTTGTTGTAATTGCTGAAAATGGTTACCATCAAGCGCAGGTTTCTAAAATTGCAAAACAGGCTGGTGTAGCTGACGGAACAATTTATTTGTATTTTAAAAATAAAGAATCCATCTTAATTTCACTGTTTGAAGAGAAGATGGGAAATTTTACTGAAAAAATTCGTGAAAAAATTGAAGGTAAACCGGACGCGATATCGAAATTATTAATGTTGGTAAAAACTCACTTTTATGAAATGTCTAAAGATTCTCATTTAGCAATCGTTATGCAATTGGAAGTAAGACAAACTAATATTGACCTGAGATTAAGAATAAATGAGGTACTAAAAGAGTATCTACATATCATTGATTCAATTTTAAATGAAGGAATTAATAGTGGTTTGTTCGACAAACAATTGGATATTCGTACAGCTAGACAAATGATCTTCGGCACAATTGATGAAGTGATGACCCATTGGGTAATGACCGGTCAAAAACAAGATTTAGAGTCAAAAGCCGATAAAGTTCACCAACTTTTAATAAGAGGATGCGGGTACCAAAATTAACGTTCTAGTACATTTTGAAAAATAGGGAGGAATAGTCGTGAGTTTAATTCAATGTAAAATATCCGATGGTATTGCATTATTAACAATTCAAAATCCACCAGCAAATGCAATGTCTTCGGTTGTATTTGCTGATTTAGTTAACCGTTTAGATGAATTAGAAAATAACAATGATGTAAGCGTTTTAGTTGTGAATGGAGAAGGTAGATTTTTCTCTGCAGGTGCAGATATTAAAGAATTTACTTCTTTCAAAAATGCTGAAGATGCAGCAACTGTTGCAAGAAGAGGTCAACTAGTTTTTGATCGTGTTGAAAATTATTCTAAGCCGATCATCGCAGCAATTCACGGAGCTGCATTAGGTGGCGGACTAGAATTTGCAATGAGCTGTCATATTCGAGTTGTTGCAGAAAACGCAAAACTTGGTTTACCTGAATTAAACTTAGGAATTATTCCTGGATTTGCAGGTACACAACGATTACCACGTTATGTAGGTAAAGATAGAGCGTTAGTTATGCTTGCGACTTCTGAACCAATTTCTGGTGTTGAAGCTGGTAAAATTGGATTAGCTACAATTGTAGTACCAGAAGAAACTTTATTAGATGAAGCAAATGCATTAGCAGCTAAAATTGCTAATAAAAGTATGCAATCAATTCAATATATTCTACAACTACTATCTTCTACTAGAACTACTTCATATCATGAAGCGGTGGAAGAAGAGTCTAAATTATTTGGAGAAATTTTTACAACTGAAAATGCAAAAGAGGGTATTTCGGCATTTTTAGAAAAAAGAAAACCAGTGTTTAATAAATAAGTAGTTTAATATTTTAAAAAAATAGATGTAGTTACATTTCCTGGGAGGGTATAACAATGAACATTTATGTACTATTAAAAAGAACATTTGACACTGAAGAGAAAATTACAATTTCAAATGGTGCAATCCAAGAGGATGGCGCTGAATTTATTATAAATCCATACGATGAGTATGCAGTTGAAGAAGCAATTCAAATTCGTGACGCTCATGGTGGCGAAGTAACTGTTATAACAATTGGTAACGAAGATAGTGAAAAAGAACTTCGTACAGCACTAGCTATGGGTGCTGATAAAGCTGTATTAATTAACGTTGAAGATGACGTTACAAATGCTGATCAATATACAACTTCTAAACTTATTGCTAAATACTTAGAAGATAAAGATCCTTCAATTATTTTAGCAGGTAATGTTGCAATTGATGGAGGTACTGGTCAAGTAGGTCCACGCGTTGCTGAATTATTAAATATTCCTTACGTGACAACAATTACTAAAATTGACATTAATGGTACAACAGCTACAATCGAACGTGATGTAGAGGGAGATACAGAAATCATCGAAACATCTTTACCATTATTAATCACTGCTCAACAAGGCTTAAATGAACCAAGATATCCTTCTTTACCTGGTATTATGAAAGCTAAGAAAAAGCCTTTAGATGAATTAGAATTAGATGATCTAGATTTAGAAGAAGATGAAGTTGAAGCAAAAACGAAAACAATTGAAATTTACCTACCTGCGAAGAAAGAAGCGGGCAAAGTTTTAACTGGTGAATTAAAGGATCAAGTAAAAGAATTAGTTTCGTTACTACGTTCTGAAGCAAAAGTAATCTAATTTTATTGAATAGTAGAACTTAAATAATAGATTAATATCGTAATAGATAATTTTGGAGGGAAATAACATGTCACGTAAAGTATTAGTATTAGGCGAAGTTCGTGAAGGATCACTACGAAATGTTTCATTTGAGGCAGTAAGTACGGCTAAAACAGTTGCTGAGGGCGGAGAAGTAGTTGCTGTATTAGTAGGTAAATCAGTTAGTGCATTAGCTACTGAAATGATTCAATACGGTGCAGATCGTGCAATCGTTGTTGAAGATGAAAAATTAGCATCATATACTTCTGATGGATATTCTCAAGCACTTTTAGCAGTTATTGACCAAGAAAAACCAGAAGGTCTAGTATTCGGTCATACAGCTTTAGGTAAGGATTTATCTCCTAAACTTGCTGCTCGTATGCAAAGTGGACTTATTTCAGATGTTACAGCTATCGAAGTAGCTGGTGGAAATATTGTTTTCACTCGTCCGATTTACTCAGGTAAAGCATTCGAGAAAAAAGTTATGGTAGATCCATTTATTTTTGCGACAATCCGTCCAAATAACATTTCAGCATTAGAAAAAGATGCTACTCGCACTGGTGATGTAGCAACTGTTTCAGTTGAAATTAAAGATTTACGTTCAATCGTCAAAGATGTTGTGCGTAAAGCGAGTGAAGGTGTAGACCTTTCAGAAGCAAAAGTGGTTGTTGCTGGTGGCCGTGGAGTTAAGAGTGAAGAAGGCTTTAATCCATTAAAAGAATTAGCTTCAGTACTAGGTGCTGCTGTAGGTGCATCTCGTGGTGCATGTGATGCTAACTATTGCGACTACTCTTTACAAATTGGTCAAACTGGTAAAGTTGTAACACCTGATTTATATATTGCATGTGGTATTTCAGGAGCTATTCAACATTTAGCTGGTATGTCAAACTCTAAAGTAATTGTTGCAATTAACAAAGATCCAGAAGCTAATATCTTCAAAGTAGCTGACTACGGAATCGTTGGTGACTTATTCGAAGTATTACCTTTATTAACTGAAGAATTTAAAGCTGTATTAGTTAACTCTTAATATAGAAGTTATAAATGATAGCCCACAAGAACAGTATCTTGTGGGTTTTTTCGTGTTTTTAGTGTACGTTATGAAAAAAATTCAGATAAAAAAGAAGGGATTCAAAAGTACTTTAACTTTTGTAACACCTCCTTTATCGTTCTTCTATTCGTTTAGAAGTCATTGTCATTACATCCTAACAATGACTGATCCACCGCCACTTGTTACAACTTGATTTTGTTTTTGTTCTAGTTGTCTAAGTAATTCATTATTTGCTTCGATTGCTTTTACAAGGTTTGTAATTTGATTTTCAAGATTCATGAACATTTGCATGATTGATTGATGATCAGTTTGTACATGACCTTGAACACCGTTTCTCATAGGATGTTGGGGATGATGCGGATGTGAATTCCAAAATGGATGATGATGCATACTTTTACCTCCAATTTCTAGACCAATGTACTATATAGTACGTCTTATTATTATAAGAGTTCGCCTATTTTAGTTTAGTTCAGAAATAATGGCAACTTAATAATATAAAATGTGATAGATTTCACTAACGGTGTTATGAAAGAAAAATTGTACTACTAATTTAAGAAGCCAGCGTGCTCCGAAAATTAATCGAATTCACACTGGCCTTATAATTTTTTTACTTATTTAATTAACGTTTATTTAATTTACGATAAAACTATCAATATTTACTTGTGTAGCTGATTTACGAGAACCTGGAGCTGCTTTTCCAGTATAGGAAACAGTGATTGTATGTCTTCCGCTAGATAGACCTGTTTTAGTGTAAACAACCGATTTATATACAGATGAAGAAGCGTAAAGATTAACTTCAGAAGCTGATCCGCCGTCGATTTTAATACTTACGATTCCTTGTGCACTGTTTTTGGTTGCTACTAATTTAATAGATGTACCATTAAACACTAAATTTGCCAAAGTTCCTGAATTATTACCGATAATAAATGATCCACCTGAAGCACTACTATTTGAAGATGTAGACCAATTACCTACATATTCAATATTTGAGCTAGTATTCTCATAAGTACCTGCTGTTACTCCTTGTTTACTCGTTAATGTGTAAGAGCCTGAACCACTATAAGAATATGCATCTACATAATAAGTACCACTACTTGGAGCAGTATATACTATACTTTCAGTGGAAGAACCGGCCTTTTCAGAATGGGCAACCATATCTTGATTCATTTTTACTGTTGTTGCTTTAGTACCATATAGGTATAAATCAAAATCTGTTCCTGTAGCACCAGTTAAATTTAGAGTGATTTTTTCACCTTTTCTCAGCGTCACTCTAAATACATCATCTTTATCACTAGAGTTGTTTAAAGTTCCAGATATGGTTGAAGATAAGGGGACACCTGGAATATCATCGTCACCAATTACAGCATTTTTGGCATTTAATAGACCACCAGTTACAGTGATATTAGTGAGTGAACTTAATTTTTTTACAGTACTCAAAAGTTTTGATTTAATTGAAGTGGCACTAAAAGATGGATTTTGACTTGCTACAAGTGCTGCAGCACCAGTTACATGTGGAGTTGCCATAGATGTTCCTGATAAATATTCGTATTCCGTATAGCCTTCAGCATTCCAATCTTTTGGAAAAGTACTTAGTATATCTTCTCCTGGAGCGGCTAAGTCCACGCTTGTTTTACCATAGTTCGAGAACTCTGAAAGCTGGCCCTTATTATTAATTGAAGCTACAGATATAATATTTGATAAGTCAAAACTAGCAGGGTATAATCCTGAGTCTTCTGAATCATTATCTTCTGAATCATTTCCTGCGGCGCAAACAAATAATCCACCGTTTTTTTTCATTGAATCATATAATGTTTGGGAGTAACCGTATCCGCCCCAAGAATTATTGAAAATTTTAACACCTTTTGCTTTAGCATAATCAAAAGCAAGTATAGCATCGGAATATAATCCACCATAAACTCCAAGGAATTTAAGTGGCATAATTTTTACATTCGGGGCAACTCCGACTACACCTAGCTTATTATCAGATTTTGCTGCAATTGTACCTGCTACATGAGTGGCATGGACATCGTCTTTTAAATATCCATCATAAACAGTTTTATCATTGTTATAAAAATCCCATCCGTTTTTATCGTCTATATAACCATTTTTATCATTATCGATCCCATCATTTGCTACTTCCCCAGAATTTGACCAAATGTTAGAAGCTAAATCTGCTTGAGTCGTATCTAAGCCAGTATCAACTACGCCTACCACAAGTGAGGAGGATCCTTTTGTTTTAGCCCAAGCGCCTTCAGCACCTATATCCATTCCAGGTACACCGACTGAACCAAAAACAGATTGACCTGTATTTTTTAGTCCCCATAATTTAGTAAAATTTGTATCGTTTGTTAAAGTAGTAGCAACATAATCTGGTTCCGCATATTCAACATTAGTTTGACTGTTTAGCTTTGTAATTAAAGCGTTCATATCTTGTTTTTGTGTTAAATTTACAATATATGTATCCTTTGATAGTGAAGATACATTTTTAACTGGTAACAGAGTAGATTTTTGAATATTTGACATGGTAGTATTATTTTTTAGTTTGATAATTATTCTGTCAGGACTATAGTATGGTTTCTTACTTTGATTGATTTCTTTCATCAATGATTTCTGTTTTTCTTTACTAAGTTTACTAATCTCACTATTAGAAGGAAGCGGTAAGGCCTGTTTTAGACTATTCATAATACGACTTCGCTTTTCAGTTTGTGTTAATTCCTTAGCCTGCTGGTTTAAAGAAAGATTTTCTATGCTAGATATTTGTGACTTACGAGGTGAAGAGGCTTCTGTTATTTTACTTTGACCAAAACTAGATAAAATACCTGTAACTAAACCTGCAGCTAAAACTCCATTTAATATTTTCTTCATTGTATTCCTCCTTTTTTTTGGACTACATGATTAATATACTTTTTTGTTTTTTTGAATATTACAAAAATTATCTACACTATATTATTTTAGAATATTTTTGAAAGTGCTTTTGAACTGGAATTAACTAAAGTATGACTTTTAAACTAATAATTAGGAATGTACTGGTTTGGTCTTATAATTTATTGTTTTTTTATGAGAATTTTTTAAAATATAATTCCCATAAAATCCCAATAAATAGTTTTTTAATAGGTTAAATAGAAATAAAATGGTAGAAATTGAGGACATAAGTGGAGAATAATAGTGCAAAAGGCACCAATATAAAGATTAGGGTATTAACTTTATTAATGGATGAGAATGATCTATTATGCTGAAGCTGGTGGAAACAAATAGATCAGTGTAAAAAAAGAGGTCTAACGTTTTTCAAAAAGAAGGACAAATCGTATTAAGCACAAAAAAAGTAATCCTTCTATAGGATTACTTAAAATTTATGATATAGCTTTATCTAGTTTGTTTTTTTCAGATAATAATTCGTGGCGCTTTTCAATTTTTCTTTCAATCTTTTCTATTTCTTCTTTGTTTCGTAATAAAGATTGTTTATTCTCATTAACTAATTGATTAAACGTTTTTCGAAAAGGTTTTCTCATAACTGCCACTCCATTCGTGATAAATTTTTTGAATATTATTTTTATATTCAATAATATATTAACATAAAAAACATATAACAATCGGCTGAAATTTTACAAAATTGTGACAAAAGTAGCGAGTTGAATCGTTACTCATGGACTAGATAGATCGATACTCTTGACGTCACATTTAGCAGACAATCAATAATTTAACATATAAATATGAAAATAATATGAAAATATTATGAATAAATCTTTTCATAAACCTCTACTTCAATACCATCTGCATTCGTTTTATTTTCTATATATTTAAATCCCTGAGATTTCCAAAAAGATTTTGATTGTTCGTTATTAATTAACACACCTAATCGTAACCCGTGAATATTTCTTTTTATAAGTAGTTCTTCAAATAAAATAAATGCGTTTGTTCCAAATCCATATCCATGGTAATCATGATGGATCATTAAAAGACCTAGCCATGGAAAACTATCTTTAGGATTAAGCGCTAAAAAATCAATTAATCCTATATAGGTATCATCTAATTTAATAAAATAAGTTTCCGTTTGGTGTGAGGAAAAAAAGTATTCCTTCATTAGTTCTTCTTTTGTTCGTGTTAAACGACCATTCTCCATTAAATTGTAATGTTGATTTGAATTTGTAATTTCTTCTATTACTTCAATTAAGTCAGTTGTAATTCTTTCAAATGTTATCACTTTTTTAGTCCTTTCATTGGTATATCAACTATTTGTTTGGAAATAGTAAGTTTGAGCAAATAAATAGAAAATGCTAATTCTCATATGGTATACTTTCTTTAAAATTATAACAAATTATGTCAATCTACATATTTTACTTATGTAGATTGCGCAAATAGGAGGAAAAATAAATGGCAATTGTTAATGCAACAAACGCAACGTTTGCAGAAGAAACAAAAGAAGGTGTAGTATTAGTTGATTTTTGGGCAACTTGGTGTGGTCCTTGTAAAATGATTGCTCCTGTATTAGAAGAATTAGCTTCTGAATACGGAGAAAAAGTTAAAATTGTTAAAGTTGATGTTGATGAAAACCAAGAAACAGCAGCTAAATTTGAAGTTATGAGCATTCCATCATTATTCGTTCTTAAAGACGGAGAAGTAGTTGAAAAAACTTTAGGTTTCAAACCTAAAGAAGCTTTAGAAGAATTAATTACGCCACATATTGGTTAATTATAATTTGTAAGAAATGCACTCATAATATGAGTGCATTTCTTTTTTTTGCATTTTTAACTAAAAAAAAGCTGGCTAGAACAATATTAATAAAACCAATACCTTAAGCCAATGTAAATGTTTTCATTATAATTAGCAATATGATTAATGAGAGTAATGTTAAAAATTTCTAATGTAAATAAGATTGACTATTTTTCTGTCACGTTTTATATTTAATAAGCATTAATATTTAACATACATTAAATATTTATTTGGATTAATTTTTAAAGGAGGTTAACTTTCTTGGGTAACAAAAATGAGTACATTGAACGGATCCAGATTGCACTTCAAAGCACTATTCATAAAATGCAACCAAAAGTGACAGAAAGTATGAATAGTCATGGTGTAACAGCTACTCAATTTTTTGTTTTAATGTACTTACGAAAAAAAGAAAGCTGTAAAATATCTGAGATAGCAGAGATGATGGGTGTAAAACCAAGTGCTGTATCATTTATGATTGATCGACTTGAACATAATGACTTTGTATATAGAGAACATGATAAAAAGGACCGAAGAGTTGTAAATATTATGTTAACTGAGGAAGGGATTAAAAAATTAGAATCAGTGATAAAAGATCGAAAAGAAATTTTTGAAGGTTTCTTGTTTAACCTTTCTGACGAAGAGTTATTACAATTTGCAAAGATTACTGAAAAGCTTGCAAATGCTGCAGCAGATTTATAGAAATTTTTACAAAATATTTTTTTGTATTAGTAATTATAATAAGAAAAAAGATATGGGAGAGAAGGGAGAAATATATTTTGACTACAAATACAGTTGTTCAAAAAGAAGGCAATCGTAAACTATTGCTAATTGGTCTAATTATTGCAATGTTTTTCTCGGCTTTAGATGGCACGATAGTTGGTACTGCAATGCCTAAAATAGTTGGAGACCTTGGTGGTTTAAGTATGATGACTTGGCTTACAACAGCATACTTATTAACTTCAACTACAGTAGTGCCAATCGCAGGTAAATTAGCAGACTTATTAGGTCGTAGAAGTGTTTATATTGCTGGTTTAGTTATATTTATGGCAGCTTCAGCATTATGTGGTATTGCACATAACATGACTGAATTAATTATTTACCGTGGTATTCAAGGTATCGGTGGCGGTGTAATGATGCCGATGGCGATGATTGTAATCGGAGATTTATTTACAGGTAAAGAACGTGCGAAATTCCAAGGGGTTTTCGGTGGTATTTACGGTTTAGCTTCAGTAATCGGTCCACAAATCGGTGGTTGGATTGTTGACTCATTAAACTGGAAATGGGTATTTTACATTAACCTTCCAGTAGGTATTATCGCAACAATTTTTATTGCATTAGGTTTAAAAGGAAGAAAAAATACTGGTCCAATCAATTTCGATATCGCTGGTATGGTAACTATGATTGTCGGTGTTGTAAGTTTACTCCTTGCTTTAAGTTTAGGTGGAGTTAAATATGATTGGAATTCTTGGCAAATCATTAGTTTATTTGTATTAGCAGTAGTTGGAATCATTAGCTTCGTGATCGCAGAAAATAAAGCTAAAGAGCCAATACTACCAATGTATTTATTTAAAAATAGAACGTTCGTAACATTGAACTTAATTGGTTTCTTTATGACAATTGCGATGTTTGGTGCAATTATGTTCGTACCATTCTTCATGCAAGGAATTGTTGGAGTAAGTGCAACACAATCAGGGACAATTATGACGCCAATGATGATCACTATGATTATTGCAAGTATTATTGGTGGTCAGGTTGTATTTAAAGTAGGTATTAAACCACAGATTATTACGGGTATGTTCGTAATTGCATTAGGTTTATACTTATTAACAACTTTAGATATGAATTCAACTAAAACAATTGCAACAATCTTTATGGGAGTTATGGGTCTAGGGATTGGTTTAGTAATGCCGACAATTACTCTAGCTCTTCAAGAAGTATTTGATAAGAAGGAATTGGGGATTGTAACATCTTCTAGCCAATTCTTCCGTTCAATCGGTGGTACTTTTGGAGCAACTGTTTTAGGTGCTGTAATGAACAGTAAATCAGGAACACTTCTAAACAATGATTTAGTTCCATTCTTAAATAAATTACCAGCTCAAGCTGCACCATTAGTAGACAAATTTAAAGACATGATTAATACAACTCCTCAGTCTGTATTTACAATGTTATTTAATGCGGATGCTAAGAAGCTAATTCCTAAGCCAATTTTAGAAGGTATGTTACCGATCATTAAAACATCATTAATGGATTCATTACACCAAGTATTCTTTGTTGGTTTAGGATTCATCATAATTGGTGCAATCGTAACATTATTCCTAACACCAATTAAATTAACGAATAGAAAAGCTGGCGATAAAGAAGGTAATGAGCAAGAACAAGTTGAAGTGGAAACTGCGACTTCTTAATTTCCCAAGCCATAATAATAAAGGTGAAAACCATCCAGAATTATTTGGATGGTTTTTATTTGTAGTGTCACCTATTTGCTGTGTGTAGAAAAAAAGAGAGGTCCCATAAAAGATTTACTTTTCAGGGACACCCTCTTTGTTAGATAGCCACGGATCCTTTTTCTTTTCTTTTTTTCATTTTTCGTTTATTACTCCATAAAATCCAAGATAAAGCTAATCCTGTCCCGGTAAGGATGAAAAGTCCAATACCACTAATTAGACCAATTATGCCAGTATGTAAGCTTTTTACTGAAAATGCAGACTGCTCAGGTCTTTTTCCAAAATTTTGAAATGGGGTTTGAGTATTATCACCATTTTGTCCATTTTGAAGCGCTGTGTTTTGATCGCTATTTTGAGATTGTTGGTTATCATTAAACTGTCCACCCGATGGAAACTGACCTTGCATAGAAAATCTTCCTTTTTCTTCGCCACCTTTATTGAAATACAGGATAATTCCTGTAGTAGATTCGATTAGTAGGAAAACAGAAACAATCACACCTATCCAAAAATGAACTACTCTTACTTTTTTCATCAAAATTTCTCCTTTTCTTCTCTTGATGAAATTAAAGTTACAATAGAAAACTTAATTTTTACTTAATATCATTAAAGTATTTTCAGTTTTTAAATATGGAGATTATAATATTAAGTGTACAATTGCACGAAAGAGGTGAGAGGAAATGGACAATCACTTAAAAGAAAAATTAGCGCTACTACCTGATCAGCCTGGTTGTTATTTGATGAAAGATATTCAAGGGACGATCATTTACGTAGGAAAAGCTAAAGTGTTAAAAAATAGAGTTAGATCTTATTTCACGGGATCCCATGATGGTAAGACATATCGATTAGTTCAAGAGATAACTGATTTTGAATATATTGTTACTTCTTCAAATATGGAAGCCTTAATTCTTGAGATGAATTTAATTAAGAAATATGATCCGAAATATAACATCATGTTAAAGGATGATAAATCATACCCCTTTATTAAAATCACTGCTGAAAAACATCCTCGCTTATTAATTACGCGAAATGTAAAAAAAGATAGAGGGAAATATTTTGGACCATTCCCTAATGCTACAGCCGCTAGTGAAACAAAAAAATTATTAGATCGTTTATATCCGTTACGAAAATGTTCTTCATTACCAGATAAAGTTTGTTTATATTATCATATTGGTCAGTGTCTTGCGCCTTGTGTAAAAGAAGTAACTGATCAACAAAATCAGGAAATAGTTAATGAAATTGCCCGTTTTCTAAACGGTGGGGAAGACCAAATACGAAAAGAATTAGAGGCAAAAATGCTTGCTGCATCTGAACAATTAGATTTCGAGCGCGCGAAAGAGTATCGAGACCAAATTGTATCTATTGAAGCGACTATGGAAAAGCAGAAAATGATGAGTAGTGATTTAGTTGATCGAGATGTATTTGGATATGCGGTTGATAAGGGATGGATGTGTGTTCAAGTTTTCTTTGTTCGAAGAGGAAAATTAATTGAAAGAGATGTATCATATTTTCCAATTTACGATGAACCAGAAGAAGAATTTCTATCGTTTATTGGGCAATTTTATGAAAAACCACACAATATAAAACCAAAAGAAATTTTTGTACCAGATAAAGTTGATACGGAAATTTTAAAAGGTTTACTAAAAATTCCTGTATTCCAACCAAAAAGAGGCCAAAAAAAGGAACTCGTAGTATTAGCAAATAAAAATGCCAAAATTGGACTCGGTGAGAAATTTAAATTAATTGAGCGAGATGAAGAAAGAACAGTTAAAGCAATAGAAAAACTAGGGGATATTTTAAATATTGAAACTCCGTATCGAATTGAAGCATTCGATAATTCAAATATTCAAGGAACAAATCCTGTTTCAGCTATGGTTGTCTTTATAGACGGAAAACCTTCAAAAAAAGATTACCGCAAATATAAAATCAAAACTGTCGTAGGACCTGATGATTACGATTCAATGCGTGAGGTAGTTCGTAGAAGATATTCGAGAGCATTAAAAGAGAATTTACCTTTACCAAACTTAATAATTGTGGATGGTGGGAAAGGACATCTAGCTGCAGTTGAAGATGTACTCCAAAATGAGTTAGGCCTATACATCCCAACAGCTGGACTTGTTAAAGATGAAAAGCACCGCACTTCAGAGTTATTAATAGGACAGCCACCTCAAATTGTCCAACTTGGTAGACAAAGCCAAGAATTCTTTTTATTACAAAGAATTCAAGACGAGGTACACAGATTTGCGATTGAATTCTATCGTCAGCTTCATAGTAAATCAATGGTTCAATCTGCTTTAGATGGCATAGCAGGTGTTGGTGGAACAAGAAAGAAAGCTCTTCTTAAACATTTTGGATCAGTCAAAAAAATAAAAGAGGCATCAATCGATGAGTTAATAGCAGCTAAAATGCCAAAAAATGTTGCAGAAGAAATTTATCAGCATTTCCATAAAGAGTAACATAGTTGCCAAAATTTTTATCTTGACACTATTTTCAAAATAATTTATATTTTAGTTAAAATTAAATGATTTTCTCTCGTAATAGAGGTGCAAAACTTAAAAGTATGCTGTCATAGACGTGTGGCGTTGTGATGGACAGTTGAAAGGAAGTTTTGCCGAAATAAAATGAATCCACAATTCATTTTGTTGGGACTGCATTTAAGAAATGTAGTACTGTCGCATAATAATTATGCGGGGAGCTATTGAAGAGATGTTGATGAATTGTCTATTTTATTTTATTTGTAAATTAGGCGCGTGAACATTGCTTCACGCGCTTTTTTGTATTCTTTTTTAAGTAAAAAGTGAGGATGAGAAAAATGGGAATTATTGTTCAGAAATTCGGTGGTACTTCAGTAGGCTCAATTGAACGAATTCAGCATGTTGCTGAAACAGTAACCAAATCATATAAAGAAGGAAACCAAGTAGTTACAGTTGTTTCTGCAATGGGACATCATACAGACGAACTAGTTAGTTTAGCAGCTCAAATTAGTCCGCAAAACAGTAAACGTGAATTAGATATGTTACTTACTACAGGGGAACAAGTTTCGATTTCGTTACTAGCAATGGCGATTCAAGCTAAAGGTTTTAAAGCTATTTCACTAACTGGTTGGCAAGCTGGAATTCAAACTGAATCTGTCCATGGAAATGCGCGTATTGAAACAATTCATACAGATCGAATTCAACAATTACTTGATGAAGGGTATATTGTAATTGTTGCTGGTTTCCAAGGTTTAAGTGACAACAATGAAATTACGACATTAGGTCGTGGTGGTTCAGATACAACAGCTGTTGCATTGGCAGCTGCTTTAAATGCAGAACGTTGTGACATTTATACGGACGTATTAGGTGTTTATACTACGGATCCAAGAGTTGAACCAAATGCTTCTAAACTAAGCCATGTCTCTTATGATGAAATGCTAGAGCTTGCAGCTTTAGGAGCAGCGGTTTTACATCCAAGAGCAGTAGAATTCGCAAAAAATTATAATTTAATTATTCAAGTTCGTTCAAGTCAACATGATGAAATCGGTACATTTATTGGGGAGGAAACACAAATGGAACAACAATCAGTCGTAAGAGGAATCGCATTCGAATCTAATGTAACAAGGATGACTTTAAATGGTTTAAATAACCATGTAGATTTATTACCTAAAATCTTTACTTTATTAGCAAGTGAAGGTATTGATGTTGACATTATCATCCAAAGCGTAACATCAGATAACTTAGTAAATCTTTCATTCTCGATCAAATCTGAAAATATGATGGAAGCAATAGCGGTTCTAGAATCAAAGAAAGAATTTTTAGGTTACCGCTCATTTGATTTTGAAAGTGAACTTGCTAAAGTATCAATTGTAGGTAGTGGAATGGTTTCAAATCCAGGTGTTGCTGCAAAAATGTTTAAATTTTTAGCTGAAAGTGAAATCCCTGTAAAAATGGTAAGTACTTCTGAAATTAAAGTATCAACAGTTGTACCAAAATCAAAATTACAAGAAGCAGTTCACGCTCTTCATAAAGGATATGAATTAGATCGTATTAATGAAGAAGTAGTAGTGGAAAACTAAATAGTAAAATAAACCCTTTTAGGCGTTCAAATTCTTATATATAGGCTTTGAAATATTGATTTTATCAATATTCATCACGTTCAGATATACAGAGCCGTATAGTATAGTGATAGCGTTTAAAAGGGTTTTTTAATCGTTAAGCGAATAAATTATATAAAGATTCTGTAATTTTAAAATAAGTAAGGCGAACGGCTAAATGGTAAATAAAAGAAGGAGGTATTAATAATGGGGCATAGTATACTTGCCTACGGATATGGAGAAATTGTGCTACAGTTCGTTCTATTAATACTCGCCATTTTGTTTTTTGTTTCTATTTGTTTATTCTTGTTAAATTCTATTATTAAGGGAGTTAAAAGAAACAAGAATTTTGATGGAATTAGAAGGCAGGATCCAAGTAAGGAAAGGAAAGAGAAGGGGTAAGTTAAATAATAACTACCTGATCTTTTTCTTAAATTGAAGTAAAAATTTGGACTTAATGATTTATTGGTTAATACTAATTGTTGTATCTGTAATTGAACTTATATTTCAATATTTCAAGAAAAAATTATTCAAAAGAAAACACCACAATGGACCAAAGTTCTTGTGGTGTTTTTCGTGTTATCTTCTTGTAATTGGATCCTTTAAATCCCATTTTACTTGGAACTTTACTTTGTCGCCTCTTTTGCTTTGCTCTTCATACGTTTCAGCTATAACATCGATTTGCTGTTGAATTTGCATCGCTAGAAATCCAGCTTCTAGTTGGTAAGATACGTTCTTTTTTTGTTGATTTCTGTATGTAATTAATTCAGAAGATAGTGTTAAATGAACTTCTTGCTTCTTTTCTTCTTCAACAGTAAGAGTACCCCAACCAGCTTGATCAAAAAATTCTATAATTTCTTCAAAGGTTGCTAAAGGATATTTCCTGGCAATCATTTTACCCGCCCAATATAAAATATCATTTTGCTCTTTTCCTAATAAATCATTCAATAAATCGTTACGTATTAGCTCATAGCCAAAACCAGAAATATTTCCCGGAATATTTAAATTTTCAATGCCGTTCGTCATGGTCGGATAACTCTCCCTTTCCTAAAAAAACATGTTTTTATTATATACAATATTTAATAGTAAAAACAATAATTCGACAACAGTAGATTACAAGGATTACCAATCTAAATGAGAAGTTTTTTCAGTAAAGAAAAATGTACGCGTTTTCTTGACCTCCTATATTATCAGGAGTAAAATGGGTTGTAGATAAATGTCATAAAAATTTCGACTTTTTATGCGTATTGCTTATTTATTCTATTTTTTTAGAATAATAGAGGAATTAAATTTTTCATGTGCACAAACTAAAGGGGGCAGGGGTTTACATGAGCAACAAGAATGGAAGGGAGTTTTTCTTTAGAAAACTTCATTCATTGCTAGGAGTTATTCCGGTTGGGATCTTTTTAACACAGCACTTAGTTGTCAATCATTTTGCGACAAATGGAGCAACATCGTTCAACAAAGCTGCTGAATTTATGGCGAATTTACCATTCCGCTATTTTTTAGAAGTTTTTGTCATTTTCTTACCAATTTTATACCATGCAATTTACGGACTATACATTGCGTTCACTGGAACAAGCAATGTTAAAAATTATGGATACTTACGTAACTGGTTATATTTATTCCAACGTATTTCTGGTGTAGTTACTTTAATTTTTATTACTTGGCACGTATGGCAAACACGTATCGCTGCTCAACTAGGAGCAACGGTTGATTATAATATGATGGCTGATATTTTTACTTCAAAATTTATGTTAGTTTTCTATATAGTAGGTGTAATTTCAACAATTTTCCACTTTGCTAATGGATTATGGTCATTCTTCGTATCTTGGGGAATTACAGTAACACCTAGATCACAACGTATTTCAACATATGTTACATTAGGTATATTCGTAGTATTATCATTCGTTGGATTAACTGCTATCTTTGCATTCATTGATCCACAACTAGCGAATTTGTAAGGAGAGAGAGTCATGAGTGGGAAAATAATTATCGTCGGTGGCGGATTAGCTGGTCTTATGGCAACAATTAAAGCCGCTGAAGCTGGCACAAAAGTAGATTTATTCTCATTAGTTCCCGTAAAACGATCACATTCAGTATGTGCTCAAGGTGGAATTAATGGTGCGGTTAATACAAAAGGTGAAGGTGACTCTCCTTGGGAGCACTTTGATGATACAATTTATGGTGGGGATTTCTTAGCAAACCAACCACCTGTAAAGGCAATGGCAGAAGCAGCACCAGGCATCATTCATATGATGGACCGTATGGGTGTAATGTTCAACCGTACGCCTGAAGGACTATTAGACTTCCGTCGTTTCGGTGGAACGCAACATCACCGTACAGCATTTGCTGGTGCTACGACTGGGCAACAATTATTATATGCATTAGATGAGCAAGTTCGTCGTTACGAATCTGAAGGACTTGTTCAAAAGTATGAAGGCTGGGAATTTTTAAGAGTTATTGTTGATGATGAAGGCGTATGTCGTGGAATCGTTGGACAAAACTTAACATCAATGGAAATCGTAAGTTTCCCTGCGGATGCTGTAGTAATGGCATCTGGTGGCCCTGGTATTATCTTTGGTAAAACGACAAATTCAATTATTAACACTGGTTCAGCTGCTGCAGCTGTATATCGTCAAGGTGCAGTTTATTCAAATGGTGAATTTATTCAAATCCATCCAACTGCAATCCCTGGGGATGATAAAAACCGCTTAATGAGTGAAAGTGCTCGTGGTGAAGGTGGACGAGTTTGGACGTATAAAGATGGTAAACCATGGTATTTCTTAGAAGAGAAATATCCTGCATATGGAAATCTTGTACCAAGGGATATTGCTACACGTGAGATTTTCTCTGTATGTGTTGACCACAAGCTTGGTATCAATGGTGAAAACATGGTTTATTTAGATCTTTCACATAAAGATCCACATGAACTTGATGTAAAACTTGGTGGAATCATCGAGATTTATGAGAAATTCACAGGTGATGATCCGAAAAAAGTTCCAATGAAGATCTTCCCAGCAGTTCACTACTCAATGGGTGGATTATGGGTTGACTATGACCAAATGACTACAATTCCTGGTTTATTTGCTGCAGGTGAGTGTGATTACTCAATGCACGGAGCTAACCGTTTAGGAGCTAACTCATTACTTTCTGCAATTTATGGTGGAATGGTTGCTGGACCAAATGCTGTAAGATACGTAAATGGTTTAGCTAAATCTTCAGATGATGTTTCAACTTCTGTATTTGAATCAAATGCTAATGAAGAAAAAGAAAAATTGAATCGCATTTATAAAATGGACGGTAAAGAAAATGCATACCTTCTTCATAAAGAGCTTGGAGAATGGATGACAGACAACGTTACTGTAGTTCGATTCAATGATCGCTTATTAAAAACTGATGAAAAAATTCAAGAGCTTTATGAGCGCTATCAAAACATTAACATTAATGATACAGCTAAATGGAGTAACCAAGGTGCTTCATTTACTCGTCAACTTGAAAACATGCTTCACTTATCACGTGTTATCACATTAGGTGCATATAACCGTAATGAAAGCCGTGGAGCTCACTATAAACCTGAATTCCCAGAACGTAATGATGAGGAATTCTTAAAAACTACAATGGCTAAATTTGATGAGAAATCAAATTCACCATTATTCCATTACGAAGATGTTGATACATCATTAATTCAACCAAGAAAACGTGACTATTCTAAGAAGAAGGAGGACAAAGCAAATGCATAATGGAACAATGACTGCTGAAAAGACAATTACTGTAATTGTTAAACGTCAAGATTCACCAAATACTGCGCCATATGAAGAAACATTTACTGTCCCTTATCGTCCGAATATGAACGTAATCTCGGCGTTAATGGAAATTCGTAAAAATCCAGTTAATTCAAATGGAAAAGAAACGACTGCAATTTCTTGGGATATGAACTGTCTTGAAGAAGTTTGTGGAGCATGTTCTATGGTTATCAATGGTAAACCAAGACAATCATGTTCTGCGCTTATTGACAAATTGGAACAACCAATTCGTCTTGAGCCAATGAGCACATTCCCAGTAGTACGTGACTTACAAGTTGATCGTAGCCGCATGTTCGATTCTTTAAAACGCGTTAAAGCATGGATTCCAATTGATGGAACGCATGACTTAGGTCCTGGACCAAGAATGCCAGAAAGAAAACGTCAATGGGCTTATGAATTATCAAAATGTATGACTTGTGGTGTATGTTTAGAAGCTTGTCCAAACGTTAATAGTAAATCTAACTTTATTGGGCCTGCACCGCTTTCACAAGTACGTTTATTTAATGCTCATCCAACTGGAGAAATGAATAAGGAAGAACGTCTACATGCAATTATGGGAGACGGTGGATTATCAAACTGTGGTAACTCACAAAACTGTGTACAATCTTGTCCAAAAGGTATTCCTTTAACAACTTCAATTGCAGCATTAAACCGTGCAACTACAATCCAATCTTTCAAAGACTTCTTTGGAAGCGACGAAATTTAATAATTATAAAAGCATGTTCCTTAGGGGACATGCTTTTTTTACATTTTTAAATAAATATCTTCTAATAAACTCCACTTTTAAATCATATCAATAGTAAAGGCAGCAAAGGGATGTGCGGTGTCTTACCCCTTTCGATCGGAGGTTGACTTGAATGCAACAGTTTGAAGTGACATTTGAGACGAAATGCTATGAAAAAGATTGGGAAATACTTTTAAAGACAGACCGGATCGAAAAAATGATTGAGTTTAATCAATTTCAATTTAAAGAAAAAATTTTATATATTAATAACGTACAAGATGTAAGTGAAGTCAGTCGTCATGCAGACAAACTTGTCGCAAGGGATGTTTTATCGTCATATGTAATAGTTGATGATTATTCAAAGGAAGCCCTCAATTATTTTGAGGTTACGAAGGAAAGCTTCAAAGGTGGTTATTACTATTCAATCTCAGAACTTGTTAGTATTTATCTTTGCAATACAGAGTTTTTACTTCATTTTTCAAGTGATTCTATTTTAGAAAAGCCTTTTAATTGGATTGATTTATCAATATTAAAACTTCAAGAGGATGAAAGATTCAAAGTAGCAAATCCAGTATGGAATGGAAATATTTTTGAGGCAAAACAAGAATCATTTGAAGAAGATGAAAACTTTTATATTGGTTATGGATTTTCAGATCAATGCTACTTAATCAGGACAAATGATTTTAAAAATAAGATATATAATGAAAAAAATCCTTTATCTGAAAGATACCCAATATATGGGGGAGAACTTTTTGAAAAACGTGTAGATGCTTGGATGCGAAATAATCATTTCAAAAGAATTACATTCAAACATGGGAATTATATTCATCAAAATTATTGAATGTTAAGGATGTTTTTTAATAACAAAACAGGGTTAGGTTAAAGAAAGGGAGAGTGGTAGATAGAAAAGTTAGTAGAGAAGATATTAAACAATTTCGATGGGGAAAATGAATTATGTATCTAATATACAGGAGTGGCAATCTGAGTTTTCATTTAAGATTACTATTAAAGTTCGATTTAGTGAAACGGACATGTTTGGACATATGAATAATACAGTTCCATTCGTTTATTTTGAAGAAGCACGAATTGAGTATTTAAAAAATTTAGGGCTTATGCAAGAATGGACGGCAAATCATAGTGAATTTATTCCAGTTGTTGCTGATTTACAATGTGATTACTTGCGACAAGTATTTTTCAATGAAATCATCGATGTGTACGTAAAAATTGCAAAAGTAGGAAATTCATCAATCGATTTACACTATATGGGGATTAATCCTCAAAATGAAATTTGCTTTACTGGACGAAATTCCTTAGTAAATATAAATCGTCATACAGGGCGTAGTGAACAATGGAAAAATGAATGGAAAGAAAAATTATTAAATGAAATAAAGAATTCGATAGTTAGTGTTTAAAACAAGTAATGTTGTCGCATACTGAATAAAGATTGAATAGAATAATAAAACAATTAAATTTATCTTAAGATGAGTACTTGAAGAATTCAATGACATTCTATATAATACTTTTATACGAATAAGGAAAAGCAAAGATCAAGGACACGAGCGTTCAAGACGATAGTAAGAGAGGAATTCATTTGGTGCGAGAATTCTCTATACGTTGAATGACTTACCACCTTGTAGCTATAGTGGGGAACGTAATTTTTTTACAAGTAACTACTATCGGTGTAGACCGTTAAAACGTTGAGATTTTGTATACTTATTTTTGTGTACATTAAATTAGGGTGGAACCACGAGCACATTCGTCCCTACGAGTGTGCTCTTTTTTTATTGTCAAAATTAATTTGAAAAAGGAGTGAACTTAAATGATTTCAATTAAATTACCAGATGGATCAATTCGCGAGGTGGAACAAAATACAACAGTTGAAGATTTCGCGGGTTCAATCTCCATTAGCTTAAAGAAAAAAGCGCTTGGTGGAAAAATTAATGGTAAATTAGTGGATTTAAATACACCTATTACTGAAGAGTGTGAAGTTCAAATAATTACTCAAGATGATCAAGATGGATTAGAGATGATGCGTCATAGTTCAGCGCATATTTTAGCTCAAGCAGTAAAACGTCTTTATAAAGGCGAAAAAGCTGCATTTGGGGTTGGACCTGTAACTGCTGACGGTTTCTATTATGATATTGATCTTCCTGTTTCAATTAAAGTAGAAGACCTACCTAAAATTGAAAAAGAAATGGAAAAAATTATTAAAGAAAACTTACCGATTACTCGTTCAGAAGTTAGTCGTGAAGAGGCAATAAAATTCTTCACTGAATTAGACGATGAGTTTAAACTAGAATTAATCCGTGATTTACCAGAAGATGCAGTTATTTCAATGTATACTCAAGGTGAATTCGTTGACCTTTGCCGTGGACCACATGTTCCTACAACTGGCCGTGTAAAAGCGATTAAATTATTATCAGTTGCTGGAGCTTATTGGAGAGGCGATGCGAATAATAAAATGCTTCAACGTGTTTATGGTACTGCTTTCCCAAGTAAGAAGGAATTAGAAGAGCATTTATTCTTATTAGAAGAAGCTAAAAAACGTGATCACCGTAAATTAGGTAAAGAACTTGAATTATTCATGTTCTCTGAAGAAGCACCTGGTATGCCATTCTTCTTACCAAAAGGTACTATTATCCGTAATGAATTAGAACAATATGAGCGCGGATTACAAACTTCAAAAGATTACAAAGAAGTTCGTACACCATTCATTATGAATCAAAGATTATGGGAGCAATCAGGTCACTGGCATCACTACCATGAAAACATGTACTTTACTGAGGTTGATGAAACAAAATTCGCATTAAAACCGATGAACTGCCCTGGTCATATGTTAGTTTATAAAAATAAGTTACATTCATACCGTGATCTACCGGTTCGTATGTGCGAAAATGGTCAAGTTCACCGTCATGAATATTCTGGTGCCTTAAATGGTATGATGCGTGTTCGTACTTTTACTCAAGATGATGCACATATCTTCTGTCGTCCAGACCAAATTGAAGGCGAAATTATTGAAGTAATTAACTTAATTAAAGAAATTTACGGCGTATTCGGATTCACTTATAAAGTAGAATTATCAACTCGCCCAGAAGATTCAATGGGTTCAGAAGAGTTATGGAACTCAGCAGAGCAGGCTTTAGAAAATGTTCTAAAATCTGAGAACTTAGACTTTAAATTAAACCCAGGCGATGGCGCATTCTATGGTCCTAAAATCGATTTCCATATTCAAGATGCATTAAAACGTAGCTGGCAATGTGCTACAATTCAATTAGATTTCCAAATGCCTGAGAAATTTGATTTAACTTATGTTAATGAAGATAACCAAAAAGAACGCCCAGTTGTTATCCATCGTGCAATTTATGGTTCAATTGACCGTTTCTTAGGAATCTTAACTGAACATTTTGCTGGAGCATTCCCATTATGGTTAGCACCAGTTCAAGTAGCTGTATTACCAATTTCAAGTGTTCACAATGAATATGCACAAAAACTTGCTGATCAATTAAAAGCTGCAGGAATTCGTGTTGAAGCTGATTTACGTGGCGAAAAAATTGGATATAAAATCCGTGAAGCACAACTTCAAAAATTACCATATATGTTAGTAGTAGGTGATCAAGAGGTTGAAAATAATACTGTAGCTATTCGTAAACGTGGCGAAGGTGACATTGGTACTCAACCATTCGAGAGCTTCTTAGAAATGATTAAACAACAAAAATCAGAAAAAGTTCTATTTTAATTTTAAAAATCCTCTATTTTATAATAGAGGATTTTTTTTTGACAGATTTAATTAACGACTTGTTTTCCAGTAGAACTGATTGTCTTTATTTTCTGGGAAATATGACGAAATTTGCAAAAAAACATACATCATAAATATTTTTTTATATAGGATTAATCCAGGAAGTAGCGAACTTATATGAAGGATGTCTTTTCAGTTATTTAGTCTTAATAAAATACATAGTTATGATAAGAGGTGATGCAGTTGGATAATCAGAATCAAGATCTTAAAAAAAAGGTAGAAAAGCTTGAAGAAGAAGTCATAGAAATGAAGAAACAAATTGAATTTCTCTTAATCACGAAAGAAACTTCAAACGAGATTAAACAAATAACTCAAACTAAAGTAAATAATCCTAAACCACCAAAAACAGTTAGCAGACAGGTTAAAGTAACAGTTGAAAATGAAAAGGTTGACTATGAAGCACTTATTTTCCAAAAGTGGTTACCTAGATTTTTTATATTTATTTTCATTCTTGGCGTAATGTGGGGATTTAAAGCGGCATCAGATTATGGGGTATTAAATAAGTATGCAAAAATAGGTATTGGATTTGTTATAGCGATTGCTTTATTCTGGTACGGTAATCGTCAAATGAAAGCTAAACGATCTACACTTGGCCAATCATTAATTGGTGGCGTGTTACCGGTATTATTTTTAACTACGTTTGCTATGCATCATTTATATCACATGGTTGGGTCAACGATTGCATTTATCCTTTTGATTATTTGGGTATGTATTGGTTTTTATTCGATGAATAGATACAAATCAGAAGTAATTGGATTAATAAGTATAATAGGAGCCGTTTTTGTACCATTTCTAGTTAAAAGTGATTCGCCAAACTATTTATTTTTCTCTATCTATGAAACAGTGATTTACTTATGCTTTATGTTTTATGCAACATTTAAGAAATATAAATTCATCTATCTTTCGTCTGTAATATTATTGCATTTATCTTATTTAATTGTTGCTTTAGTTAATTTTAATACAAATGGAATTGAATATTTCGCACTAAGTATTCTCGTTCAACATATTAGTTTGCTAGCTATATTGATAAAATCTAAGTTTGCTATTAAAAAGCAAGTAATAATTCTTCACACCAGTTTTATTTTAACAATCGGTTGGATCTTTAGTGCATTTGAAGATCTGAATCGAACAATGATTTTAATCTTTTTATGTGTAGGATATTTATTCCTGACTTTTTATTATAAAAAGAAATCGGATTTTTTCTTTGGATTTTCGACAAATTTTATATTAGCCATTTCATTCCTTTGTTTGGATAGTGTTTCAGAAAACTTATTATGTACAGTATTAATAATTCAAGCAGTATCAACTTATTTATTTTATTTAAGATATCGAGATCTACTAAAATTAATTTTAGCTGCTCTTACATTTATTCCTGTGGGGATATCCATTTTATCAGTTGGAATAGATTCTTTTTGGTCTTTTGAAACAATGAATTGGCTTATGTTAATTCTAGCTCTAATTACGATTGCAATTTTGGCTTATAAAAATGAAGATGAAAAGCAATTTATCTTATTAAGTAGTTCTTTATTAATTACGGTTATATTAATTGCTTTTATAACACAAATTGTTCAAATACTCGCAGTAGATCAATCCGACAATATGATTCGATTATTAATTAATATAAGTTGGATCTTGCTTTCAATATTAGCCATGATACTTGGTAACATTAAGAAGTTTAAAGTTTGGACATATACGGGGATAGGTTTATTATTATTGACGCTAGGAAAACTTGTATTAATAGATTTACCAAATATTACATTGATGGTAAGAGCCGGTTTATTTATACTGCTTGGACTGATTGGATTAGTCATTTCTAGAATATTTTTTAAGGGAAGCAGTAGTCAAAAAAACTATAAAATTTAGTATACAGGAGTCAGGTAATGATAATCACTGAAACTAAAAATTTACTATTAATGACTTTTACAGCAGAAGCGATGCTTTCTGTTTTAAGTGGAAATAAAGAGTTAGAATTTGAAAATCAATTTTATAGTTTCGCTCAAGGGTGGCCAATTCTCGTATATAAAAATCTTTTCCCTTATAAAATCTCTCGTTTTCAAACGCATCCTACTGAAGAAAAATATGAAGGAATTATTATTCATAAAAAAGATCGAGTAATTATTGGGGACATGGGATTTAAAGGTGGTCCTGATGAAACTGGGATTATGGAGATAGGTTATAGTATTGCACCTAGTTACCAAGGTAAAGGGTATGCAACTGAAATGGCTAGGGCTATTTGTGATTGGGGATTAAAGCAAAATCATGTTACAAGAATATCTGCTATTTGTTCCATTTATAATCATGCCTCTATTAGAGTTTTAGAGAAAATTGGCATGATAAAAGTAAAAGAAGAAATTGAAAAGTATTATTGGATGTTAGATAAAAAATAAATTTGTGATTCGCATTGATTAGAATGACTAATTTTTCTAGAAGAAGGTGGGCTTATTCTTACAACAAGAAATGCATCTATCATCTTTATGGTCATAACTAAACGTGATTTTGGTCGATTCTTTTTGTACGATCTTATGATAAGTGGCTTAGTATATGGCACTCTAAAAAAATACTACTCAAGTGACCTAATCGCAATTTTTGGTAGCTTTACAATACCGACGGTTTTAAAAAGAGTAGCTGTATTATTAGAGCGGAAATAAAAAAAGATACACTTAATTGGGCATTCTTTCGCGTTGTTGTAAAAACAATCTTGTCAATAAATGATCAAATCATTCATTAAAAAAGTTTACGGTAAAAATCTAATTTAATATCCTTTTCTTAGAGTAACATAAAAGCTTAGTAATGAATTTGTAGTTCAATTAAGATCGGAACTTTAACTTATATACTAATCACATAAATTTGTTTTTCTATAAATTGCTCTTTAATATATGTAACTTTTCGAAAATCAACAATTACTAGTGCTTGTTGATTTTATAAAACTCCTCAAATTTATTAACTACTTTTAATATCATTAAATGATCAGCCATAATGTTCACTTAATAATTATTTTCACTGACCGTTTTATATGTCAACACACAAAAAGGATACTCTTAATTGAGCATCCTTTTTGTGTGTAGACAAAGTTCTAAAATTTGATTTTCAGACTGATTGAAAACGCTTGTCTTTCGAGGCGCGAAGGCAGGTGAGGAGCGGAGTTACCTTTGACGGTAATGAGCACCGCAGACAGACGAAGCAACGAAGAAAGCGAGCGTTTGTCAACAGTCTGAAGGATGCTCTTAATTGAGCATCCTTTCTAAATATTAACCTTGATGTACAGGGCTTTTAGGTTCAGTGTCTAAATTCATTGATGGTCCGAAGAATTCATAATGAATTTGTGTATCTTTAATTCCTAATTCTTTTAAGCTTGTTATAATCGCTTTTAAAAATGGTACTGGTCCACATACGTAATAATCTGCATTGTCTGATTTAACATTGTTATTTAACCATTCTGCATCAATATAACCTTGCTTTTTAAAGTTATTATTTTGAAGATCTTCCTCAGATGGATTTTCATAAACAAATGATAAATTGTAATTTGTTAATTGCTCTTTTAATTGGTTTAGTTCATTTTCAAATGCTTGTAATCTACCGTTCCTTGAAGCGCTTATAAAGCTGACTTGACGATTTGGTTGATTGCTTGTAATTGACTTAGCCATACTGATTAATGGTGTAATTCCAACACCACCACTTAAGAAAACAACATCTGAATCAATTTCAGTATTTAAAGTAAATTCACCTGCTGGAGCAGTAATTTCTAATGTATCACCAACATTTACTTGATTGTGCAGGTAGTTTGAGAATTTACCTAGTGGTTGGTTTTCTTCAGCTTCTCTTTTTACTGAAATTCTAAAGTGATTTTTACCTGGTGCATCAGATAAGCTATATTGTCTGTTTGATAAATATTTTTCACCAGGAATTTGAGAACGAACAGTAATATATTGACCAGCTAAGAAAGTAGGAACTGAAGAACCATCTTTAGGAACTAAGTAGAATGAAGTAATTACATCGCTTTCTTCAACTTTTTCGATGATTTTAAACTCTTTAAATTCAGACCAACCGCCTTCTTGAGAAGATGCTTCCTCATACATTTCTTTTTCGATATCGATAAATACTTGTGCAATAACTCCATATGCTTCCGCCCAAGCACCTAGTATTTCATCAGTTGCAGCATCACCAAGTACTTCTTTAATTGCCCTTAATAAATGTTGCCCTACGATTGGATAGTGCTCTGCTTTAACTTGAAGACTGCGGTGTTTTTGCGCAATTTGTTTTACAACAGGAATAATTGTTGCTAGTTTATCAATGTTTTGTGCAGCAGCTAAAACAGTATTTGCAAGAGCAGTTTGTTGTCTACCTTGTTGTTGATTTGTATGATTAAATACATTTAATAGTTCAGGATGATTAGTAAATAAATTTTTATAGAATACTTTAGTGATTTCTGTACCCTTTACTTCTAAGACTGGAACTGTTGACTTAATAATATCAATTGTTTTTTGAGAAAGCATGAAAAATCCCCCTAATCACGTTTTAAAGTAGTATTGTGAATACATCTTTATCTTAGACCTAGAATTTATTTAAAGCAATATATAAAATACATCTTTTATGTATTTTTTCGCAAAAATGCATAAAAGTTTAAAAAAAGTTCACAATTATGCTATGATTAATCTTAAATAAAACAGTGAGGACAAGTTATGCGTTTAACAACTTATTCGGATTACTCTCTTCGTGTACTAATATTTCTAAGCTCTGAGCCACGTGAAAAATTAGTTAATATTAAGGACATCGCTGAAGCTTATGATATTTCAAAAAATCATTTAATGAAAATAATTTATAATTTAGGAAAGATGGGTTACATCGAAACGATCCGTGGCAGAAACGGTGGAATCCGTTTAGCTAAATTACCATCAGAAATAAATATCGGTGAAATAATTCGTAAAACTGAAGAAGACTTTAATATTGTAGAATGTTTTGAACACGGTAACACTTGTGTTATTACACCTGTTTGTTCTTTAAAACATATATTTAATAATGCATTAGAACAATTTTTACATGTATTAGATCAATATACTTTAGATGATATTGTAAAGAACAATGCGATGCTTAAAGATTATTTTTCAAGTAATACAAAAGAATAAATATTATGAAATAGAAGAGCGTTCGTAATTTAAAAACACAAAAACCAACAAAGGCTTACTTTGTTGGTTTTTTTCATTTAAAGTGGTCTATTGACCTTTATAGTTTAATATACTTTACGTTTTCCATCGGTTCTTGGAATAAGGATGAAGCTATTTTACTAAAAATGGTTGGATCTCCAGTTGTAAAAAATTCATGTGAAGTAATTTCAGAGTTAGATAATATATTTTGTTGATCCAGAATTGCACTTACTTCTAAAGCTGTTTCATCACCAGAGCTGATCAGTTGGATTGATGGTCCCATCACTTTTTGGATGATTGGACCAAGTAATGGATAATGCGTGCAACCTAGAATTAGGGTATCAATATTTGAATCAATAAGCGGTGCAAGAGTGTGTTTAACAATCTCAAATATTTCAGGTTTATTGTAGTCCCCATTTTCAACAATTCCAGCAAACTCTGGGCATGCCAAGCCTTCAATTATAACTTTGTCATTAATCCGCTTTAGTGCGGAATGATATGCTTTACTATTAATAGTAGCATTCGTCCCAATGACACCGATTTGGTCATTTTGTGTTAATTTTATTGCTGCTCTAGCACCTGGGCGGACAACTCCAATGACTGGTATTTGAAGTTTTTCCCGCATCTCATTTAAGACGACTGAAGTTGCTGTATTACAGGCGATGACTAACATTTTTATATCTTTCTCCAATAGAAAATTAGTCATTTCCCAAGTGAATTCTCTGATTTCCGTATATGGTCGTGATCCGTATGGACATCTTGCAGTATCGCCTAAGTATAAAATGTCCTCTTTAGGTAATTGTCTTATAATTTGTTTGGCAACTGTTAAGCCCCCAACACCTGAGTCAATGACTCCGATTGGTTTATTCAAAAAATCCCCTCATTTTACTTAATAATTTGTTGATGTAGTATATTCTTTATTCATTTAAGATTTTACTATAAGAAATGATATTTTTGTTTATCATTCTCTTTTTAAAAATGTTAAAATTTCATAGTTTTATTTCTCCTATTAACAGAGTATTAAAACATTTAAACACAAGTTAAAAATAATTCGTAAATTCAATCATTATCTGTTATATTAATGAGGAAAAGTTTATATATGAGAAAAAATGTGGAGGAGCCAGTGTTGCTGGCTGAGATAGCATCCTTAAGATGTTGACTCTTAGAACCTGATCTGGGTGATGCCAGCGTAGGGAACAGTATCTCTTTTTAGATATGTTTTTTACAGCGCATTTACGTCCGGGTTAGTATCCGGACGTTTTCTTTTTGTATAAACAAAAAACAAAAAGGAGATATAGATAATGAAAAAACTAGTAGTATTTTTAGTAGCTATTTGTTTAATGTTAACTGGGTGTGGTCAAAACAAAACTGCTACGACTAAAAAGCCAAAGCAATTAAAAAAGGTGACAGTCGTACTAGACTGGACGCCAAATACAAATCATACTGGGCTATTTGTTGCTAAGGAAAAAGGTTACTTTAAGGAACAAGGACTTGATGTAGATATAATCAGCCCAGGAGAAACAGGTGCAGACCAATTAGTTGCATCTGGTAAAGCAGATTTTGGGGTTTCTTATCAAGAGTCAATTACACAAGCAAGAGTTCAAAATGTACCGATTGTATCAATTGCAGCAATTATTCAACATAATACTTCTGGCTTTGCATCACCAGTGAAAAAAGGAATTAAGTCTCCAAAAGATTTCGTTGGAAAAACATATGGTGGATGGGGTTCACCGGTTGAAAAGGCTATTTTAAAATCACTTATGTCAGAAGAAAATGCTAATGTTAATAAGTTAAATATCGTTAATATGGGAGAGGCTGATTTCTTTACAGCGGTAAAAAGAGATATCGATTTTGCGTGGATTTATCAAGGATGGACAGGGATTGAAGCAGAGCTACGTGGAGAAAAATTAAACATGATTTATTTAACTGATTATAGTAAAAAGCTAGATTACTATACTCCAGTTTTAGCTACGAATGAAAAAATGATTAGTAAAAACCCTAAAATAGTAAAAGCATTTGTGGCTGCAGCATCAAAAGGATATAATTTTGCGATTGATAACCCAAAAGAAGCTGCATCGATTTTAATAAAGGATAATCCGGATTTAGATAAAAAATTAGTGGAAAAAAGTCAAGAATGGTTAGCATCTAAATATAAAGATGATGCAGAACGTTGGGGTGAGCAAAAATTATCAGTTTGGAAAAACTATGCTGATTTCTTAGCTGAAAATAAATTATTAGAAGGAAACTTTAAGCCAAAAGAAGCATTTACGAATGAATTCTTACCAGCGAAATAAGGAGGAGCAAAAATGCAAACTACTTTAATGAGTGTCCAAATTATACCGAAAACAAATAATATTGAGGATGTTATTCCAGCAGTTGATGAAGCAATTAAAATTATTGATGAATCAGGTGTAAAATATCAAGTTCAACCATTGGAAACAACTATGGAAGGCGACTTGAATCAATTATTAATGGTTGTTCAAAAAATGAATGAAAGAATGATTGAAATAGGTTGCCACAATGTAATAACTCAAATGAAAATACTTTATCAACCACAAGGTATTACGATGGATGTGTTAACGGAGAAGTACCGTTAATGAAATCTAAAAATATAAAAGGATGGCAACCTATCGTTGTCATCCTGCTTTTTTTAATTTGCTGGCAGCTAAGTATTAAAATTTGGAAAATCGAATCTTGGTTATTACCAGGACCAATCGCAATCTTTAAAGAAGGAATGAAATCAACTGATTCACTACTTCCTCATATTTCTTCTACTATTCAATTAACGATTATTGGTTTGTTAATTGGTAGTTTATTAGGATTTTTAATCGCATTTCTATTGCATTTAATTCCAGGTGTTAGGGAAGCTTTTTACCCATTATTAATTCTTTCGCAAAATGTACCAATTATCGTATTGGCACCGCTTTTAATTATTTGGTTTGGATTTGGTGTATTACCTAAATTAATTATTATTTCTCTTGTTTGTTTTTTCCCTGTTACAGTTTCAGCGTTGGATGGTTTCCGACAAACACCAAGTGAACTAATAAATTATATGAAAATGGCGGGAGCATCCAAATCACAAATTTTTTGGAAAGTTGAATTGCCTTTTTCTCTACCTTCCATTTTTTCTGGCTTAAAGATTTCAGCGACTTATAGTGTTATGGGAGCAGTTATCTCTGAATGGCTAGGAGCGAAATCTGGAATTGGAGTCTATATGACTTTAGCTTCATCTTCATTTAGAACAGATCGAGTATTTGTTTCAATTTTTATCATTATGTTTTTAAGTATGCTTTTCTTCTTCCTAATAGTTGTAATTGAACGTTTTACTGTTAAATGGAAAGTTAAAGGGGAGAAACGGAAATGACACTACAAGTGGAACAATTATCAAAGAGTTATAGCGGTCATCAAGTATTAGAAAATATATCCCTTTATGTAAACGAGGGTGAATTTGTATCGATTCTAGGTCCATCTGGTAGTGGGAAAAGTACGTTGTTCCATCTTATTGGAGGTTTAGTAAAACCAGATTCTGGAGAAGTAAAGTTAAATGGGTCGATAATAAATGGAGAACTTGGTCATGTTAGTTTTATGCCTCAGGATCATTCATTACTACCTTGGAGAACAGTATTAAAAAATATTGTTTTGTCACAAGAATTAAAACATAAGCCTGATGAAAAATTGGCAAGAGACTGGCTTAAAAGAACTGGCTTAGAAAACTATGAGAATGCTTACCCTCATGAATTATCTGGTGGTATGAAACAAAGAGTTTCATTTTTAAGGTCTCTACTAGCACCGCAGTCGTTCATGTGTATGGATGAGCCTTTTTCAGCTTTAGATGAGTTCACTAGACTTGAAATGCAACAATGGCTTTTATCAATTTGGGAGGAGCAACGACGATCAATTTTATTAGTAACACATAATATTGATGAAGCGTTGTTAATGTCTGATCGAATATATATATTTTCTGACAAACCCGCCAAAATCAAAGAAGAAATCATAGTGCCATTTTCAAGACCACGTAAAAAAGAAATATTATTAAGTGATGAATTTACGGAATATAAAAGAAAAATCTATTTGGCTTTAGAGAAGGAGTAATACGATGAAAATGATAGATGCTCATATTCATTTAGATTCTTATGATACTAGTCAAAGAGAAGAAATATTAACTAATATACAAAGACACGAAATCGAAGCGCTCATTTCGGTATCGATGGATTTAAAATCTAGTAAGAAAAATTTAGAGTTGAAAAATCAAAATAATAGTGTATATCCAGCATTCGGATTTCATCCTGAACAACAAATCCCTTCTGATGAAGAGGTTGATAAATTAATTGAATGGATGAAGAACCATCAGGATGAAATGGTCGCAATCGGAGAAGTTGGATTACCATATTATAAGAATTTAGAAGAACAGATTGATTACGTACCTTATATTAAATTACTAGGAAAATTTATCTCGCTTGCAAAAGAGTTAAATAAACCAATCATATTACATGCAGTGTATGAGGACGCCGAAACCGTATGTAATCTATTAGAAAAATATTTTATTAAAAAAGCCCATTTTCATTGGTTTAAAGGGGACGAGGTTACAATAAATCGGATGATGAAAAATGAGTATTTTATCTCGATTACACCAGATGTATTATATGAAAATGAGATTCAAGACTTAGTAAAAAAGTATCCTTTAGAATTAATGATGATAGAAACAGATGGTCCTTGGCCATTTGAAGGGCCTTTTGAAAATGAGTGGACACATCCAAAATTTATGCATCAATCAGTTGCAAAGATAGCTGAGTTAAAAGACATAGATCTATCAAGTGCATATAAAACTTTATATGAAAATACTAAGAGGTTTTATAGTATATAAAATAAGAAAATCGTTTTCCGACAGGAAACGATTTTTTTTCACGCTGTTGAAAAACAACTTTGTCAATTAAATTACCAAATTTTCGTAAAAGGCGTAAAGTGATGTTGATTTCCACTACAGGATGCTCGCTTTCCATGGGGCGAGATTCTTTCGCCTCCTCGGCAAGTCTGCGGGGTCTCAGCCTTCCCGCTTATCCCATAGGAGTCGAGCATCCCTCCGTTCCAATCAACTTATTCATCAAAAAGAGTCTTCAATAAATCCTAAACAAATAGCCTTTACTAGAGTAACCTAAATGTTAATAGTAAAAGCTTGGATGTCAATAAATATCGAACATTTTAAACTAATCAATTGAATTTGTTTTTCTAAAGATTAACTCATAATATTTTTAACTCCTGAAAAAAATCAAAAAAACATTATTTGTGTTATTGGAATCATGAAATTGCTCAAACATATTAACATTTAAAACCATTAATAGCATCCAAAAAATGATAATTTCATCATTAATAAATGTTCATTTAATGTCCGTTTCCCTATTGACCATTTTATATTTCAACACTCTGAAGAAAATCGTTTTCCGACAGGAAACGATTTTTTTATTTTAATTTTAGATAGGTTATAAGAGCTAAAATAAAATCCCCCTATAGCAGAGCATCTATCCTAATTTACAGATAGGCCTTTTATCTACTATAAGTAGGATATAAAGTATAACTTTCAATTTAGATAATCAGATTCTTTACAAGCAAGAAAATAGAGAAATGAAAAACTTAAGCTTTAATGTAAATACCAAAACCGGCATGTCATTAGAATGCCGGCAGTATGTTGGTTTGTAGAATTGTTTCTACAAAATAACTACAGTTCAAGCTCCCCCATACGAAGAAGCTCAATAACTGCTTGTGATCGCCCCTTAACCCCAAGCTTTTGCATTGCATTTGAAATATGATTTCTCACAGTTTTTTCACTTATAAAAAGTTCTTCAGCAATTTCTCTTGTAGTCTTATCTTGAACAAGAAGCTCGAATACTTCTTTTTCACGCTTTGTAAGTGTGTGCTTTGTTTGATAGTCTCTATCCTTCAACTGTGCTAACCCTCCTTGCTTGACCGTGCTGTTCTTCGGATGGGTATTCATTTAGTCTTTTTATCATATGAACGATAGGTCTTTTAGGTGAATATTTCCAGTAAATTTAGAGCTAGATTTAAATTATTTATTTTTTTCTATTTAGCTTGTTCTAAAAAATGTACAGGCTCGTATAATTAGTAAAAAAGCGTGGGGGGAGTATGGTGATGAAAAAAAGATTGTTAGTAACAGCGGCAGCAGTATGTGGAATTGCAACAATGAGTGGATGTAGTTTACTTCCAACGAAATCTTCAACTGACATTGATCCACCTAAAACGGTAGTTTATAAAAGTGATCAACCTTCAAAAGAAGTAGCAAAGAAAGAGGAAACGGTAAAAAGGGAATTATATTTAATTGACCGTAACGGGTATGTTGTACCGCAAACATTCCAACTACCTAAGTCTACTAGTTTGGCTAAACAAGCGTTAGAGTACTTAGTAAAAGATGGTCCTGTTACAGATGATTTACCGAATGGTTTCCAAGCAGTTTTACCTCCGAATACTGAAGTTTTAGGTGTTCAAACTCAAAAGGATGGTACGATTATTGCTGATTTTTCACCAGAATTTAAGCAATACCGTGCTGAAGATGAATTAAAAGTGTTTCAAGCTGTTACATGGACGTTAACTCAATTTGATAATGTGACAAAGGTAAAAATTCGAGTAAACGGAAAAGAGCTTGCATCGATGCCAGTAAATAAAGCTCAAATTGGTGATGGGTTAACAAGAGATGATGGAATTAACTTTGATAAAGGTGACATTGTAGATATTATGAACTCCAGACCTGTTACGCTATATTATGTTTCTCAAGGGGAAATGGGAGACACTTATTATGTACCTGTAACGACTAGGATTTCAAATGCAGAGAAAGATTCATATTCAGCAATCGTAAATGAACTAGTAAAAGGTCCATCTGAATATTCAAATTTAGTATCCGATTTTGGAACTGATACGAAACTAGTTAGTCAACCTGTTTTCAAAGGCGGTAAGCTAGTACTTAATTTTAACGATGGTATCTATGGAAATATTGCAAAAAACATGATCAATAATGATGTATTACAACCACTTGTACTTTCATTAACTGAGCAAAAAGGTGTTAAGTCCATTGAAATTCAAATCAATGGGAAATTAACTGCGCTAGACCAACACGGCAAGCCTTTAAGCCAACCTGTTTCAAGACCTAAAGATGTAAATACGAAAAAATTGTAAATCGGTGTTAGGAAAAGATAATAATTGCCTTTTAATAAAATGGTTTTAATACTAACCTTGTACAAAAATTGTGATGATTTTTGTACAAGGTTTTTAATTTTATCTGTAAATTAAACTTAATAAGTAGAAATGAAATCACATTTTTGTCTATACTAGTATTTGGAAGATTTTGTAGGAGGAACAATCATGACAAGAACAGATGGAAGATTAAATAATGAACTTAGACCAATCGAGATTATTACTCACTATACAAAGCATGCAGAAGGTTCAGTGCTGATCAGTATTGGTGATACGAAGGTAATTTGTAATGCAACAGTTGAAGACCGTGTACCACCATTTTTGAGAAACAGTGGAAAAGGTTGGATTTCAGCTGAATATTCAATGTTACCTAGAGCTACTCAAGAGCGTACAATACGTGAATCATCTAAAGGTAAAGTTACTGGTCGAACAATGGAAATACAACGATTAATAGGAAGAGCGTTAAGAGCAGTAGTTGATTTAGAGGCACTTGGTGAAAAGACAATTTGGATCGATTGTGATGTAATTCAAGCAGATGGAGGAACACGAACTACTTCAATTACTGGTGCATTTGTTGCAATGATGCTTGCTTTTGATAAATTAATTAAAATGGATAAATTGAAATCGTATCCTGTAAAAGATTATTTAGCAGCAACTTCAGTTGGTATTTTAGATGACTTTGGACCAGTACTAGATTTATATTATGTAGAAGATTCAGCTGCAAGTGTTGATATGAATATTATTATGACTGGAAAAGGACAGTTTGTTGAACTGCAAGGTACTGGTGAAGAAGCAACATTTTCAAGAGAAGAATTAAATGAGTTACTATCTTTGGGTGAATTAGGCATTAAATCTCTAATTGAAAAACAAAAAGAAGTGTTATTACAAGAAGGTATTAAATTTCAATAATCATTTCGAGGAGAGGCTTTAGGGATGGAAACAATCATTATTGCGACAAATAATAAAGGCAAAGTGAAGGATTTTGAAGCACTTTTTAACCCGATGGGATTTCAAGTTAAGTCTTTAAAAGACTTTCCTGAAATTCAAGAAATTGAAGAAACAGGAACTACATTTGAAGAAAATGCGGTTTTAAAAGCTGAGTATTTAGCGAGTGAGTTAAATACGCCAGTCATTGCAGATGACTCCGGTTTAATAGTGGATGCACTTGAAGGTAGACCAGGCGTTTATTCTGCCAGATATGCTGGATTACATAAAAGTGACGAAGATAATTTACAAAAAGTATTAAGTGAACTAGAAGGTGTTTTTCCTGGAAAAAGAACTGCGCGATTTTATTGTGCTTTAGCTTTAGCGGTTACAGGTAAAGAAACAATCACTGTTCATGGTACAGTTGAAGGATATATTGCCAATGAAAAAAGAGGAACAAATGGTTTTGGCTACGATCCAATATTCTTTTTGCCAGAATTAGATAAAACGATGGCTGAATTAACAACAAATGAAAAAGGTGGCTTAAGTCATCGCGCAAATGCAATTAAATCATTAATGAATGTTATAAATAAAGAAGATAAAGATTTTTTATTTAGAGGATCAAATTAATGAAAGTACTAATTGTAAGTGATAGCCACGGATTGACAAAACCATTGCAAGAAATTGCCGAACGATATCGAGACAGTGTAGATTTAATGATACACTGTGGAGATTCGGAATTAGAAGTAAATGCTAAGGAACTAAAGGATTATAATGTTGTAAGAGGGAATTGTGATTTCAGAGGAGAATTCCCTGAAGAATTTATTCACCGTGGGAATGAATATACAATCTATGCAACACATGGTCATTTACATGGAATAAAACAGTCATTACAAAAGCTGTATTATCGTTGTAAAGAAGTTGGAGCAACAATTACTTGCTTCGGTCACTCACATGTATTAGGAGCCGAAGTAATTGATGGTGTGCTTTTTATTAACCCTGGCAGCATTTTATTACCGAGAATGCGAAAAGAAAAGACATATGCCATTCTTGAAACAGTTGATAAGAAAGCAAGTGTTACTTTTTATAATACAGATGGAACAGTGCTTACTTCTACTTCATTTAAATTATAATGAATTAATGGGGGTTAGTAGCTTATACGCTACTAACCTTATCAAAAACAAAAAAATTCGGTGTACTAAAAGCCGGAAAACCTTAATAAACTAAGGTAATTATACAACTTTAAAATTTTTTCCTTTATTTTGGAAAAAAGTTTTAAAAAAGTGTTGACTTTAATTTCCATAACGACTATACTAAATTATGTCGACAGGGTGATGTCACAAAGAAACTAAAAATAAATAACAAATATGCGGGTGTAGTTTAATGGTAAAATAGAAGCCTTCCAAGCTTCGGTCGTGGGTTCGATTCCCATCACCCGCTCCATATGTCCTGGTAGCTCAGCAGGATAGAGCAACGGCCTTCTAAGCCGTCGGTCGGGGGTTCGAATCCCTCTCAGGACGTCCAAAAGACACTTGTTTTACGAAATGTAAAATAAGTGTCTTTTTTTGTATTTTAATTACTTTTAATTAAGGAACTTTTGAAATAATATGATGATTTACGTTTACTATATAAATTAGGATGGGTTCTTATTAATTAATAGAAGTCTTAGGTCATCATTAAATTTATACTAGTTATGTTATTTTAGTATAAATAAAAAGAGTGGAGTGATATAAATGAATGAAAATGGATTTTGGAGCTTAATATCCAAAATGCATATTGTTGAAGAACCGTATGAATGGGTAATAAATCATTTAGCTAAACAAACAGAGGAAGAGATAGCTAGTTTTGAAATTCATTTTGAAACTTATTTTTCCAAAGCGTATACTACAAATCTTTTAGGAGCTGCATGGATCATCATGGATGGCTGTTCTGAGGATTCATTTGTACATTTTAGAGCTTGGTTAATTGGACAAGGAGAACAAGTTTACAAGAAAACGTTAAATGACCCAGATTATTTAGCTGAATACATCTTTCCAGTTTATGAAGAAGAAGGACTTACGCCAGAATTGGAAGATATGTTAGATCTAGCTTTACAAGCGTATACAATCAAGCGTAAAGGCGATGATGATTGGGATGATCAATTGTGGAATGAGTTCAATTCATTAATTGAGAGTAAAGGCTATGATTATCCTGAACAACAATTATCAATCGATTGGAAATCAAAAGACGAACTAAAAGCTAAGTTCCCAAAGCTATGGAAAAGATTTGGCAATAAACCGTTAGGGTACTAAAGCTAAAACAGATTCATTCATACACGTATCTTTAATATTTTAAATAATTTTAATTCATGATACACTTTTTCATAACTAGTTTGTGCAGGAAATAACAAATGTTAGGGGAGAGTAACATGGAAGACAATATTGTCTTTTTTCCTAAACTGAAGGATCGGATAATAAATTTAGGCAAAAAAGCATTAGAAGAAAAAAATTTTAGTAAAGCTTTAATGTTATGTAATCAATTAAAAGAAATGAATGAGCATAATTCACAAACAGAGCTTGCTGCAGTCGCGTGTCTTTTAGAAGGAAATCAGGCTAAAGAAGCTATGGAAAGATGTGAGGATTTAGTTTTCGGGCCTTTTGAGAGTGATGAAGCAATTGAAGTGTACATAAGCATTTTATTTCAATTAAAAGAATATGAAGAATTACAAAAAAATATAAAAAAATTACTCACTCAAAAACGGATTGATGAAAATCAGATGGATAAGTTTCAAGCGATGCTCTCATTATCAAAGAAAGTAATTTCAGATCGTGAAGGCATTAAGGGTGAAGTTCTTAATTTACATAAAATCGTTGAAAATTCTGAGCCGATTGATAAGCAACTTGAATTAATTAATGAATTAAGAAATTTAGATTGTAATCTTGTTATCGATCAAATAAGCGAAATATTAAAAAGCACCAAAGCAAATCCATTAATTCAAAGTTTTATTTTGTTTATTTTACAAGAACAATCAATCGATAAAGATTTTGAACTTAACAAAGTAAACCAAAGGATGATTTGGAATACATCGGTTTCAGTCGATGAACATAAGATCTTTGTAGATGCTATATTAAAAAAATTAAGTGACGTATTAGAAAGTGAAGACCCTTCTGCTTTCGAAATCGCAAAAACACACTTCCAACACTTTATAACAATTTACTTTCCTTTTATCCCAATGCCAGCGGATATAAATACATGGGCTGCCTGTTTTTATTGCATCGTCCAACAATTTTTTGATCGTAGTGTAGATGAAGAGGAACTAAAAGACTTATTTAATGTAGAATATTTTCCAGTAAAAAGTGCAATTGCTTTAGTAAAACGGTTTGAAGATGAAGGATACTTTAATTTGAAATGAAATGTCAGACTGTTGATAAGCGCTTGCAATCAGTCTGACAATCAAGTTTGTAGAACTTTTCTTTACACTATATTTTAATTTAAAATGAAATAGTTGGAAAAAACATAGATGTTCCATTTGGGCTTCTATGTTTTTTTATGTAAAAAAAGGTATTTTAAAGTGATGGAAGCGGAGATCAAACCGAGTTTTATTTTTAAGCGAATTCGAAGAGGGACTTAGGTCACGCCTTACGGAAAGCGAGCAATAAGGAATGGAAGTCATCGTTTTATTTTTTAAAGGTACTAAACTGATTTAAAATTCAAAATTAAAAAACCCTAATATTTTCTCCATATAAAAATAGGAAATATTGAAACAAAAAAGGAATGTGTTATAATAGAATGGTTGTAACGACTATTTACTTAATTATACATGCATTTTCTTTATTAAAAATGGACAGGCATGTATAGTACGAAAATACGTAAACACATATATTTTTTTAGATAATTTTGGAGGGAACTAACAATGACTGCTAAATGGGAAAAATTAGAAGCTAACGTTGGTCTATTAACTGTAGAAGTTGAAGCTTCTGAAGTAGATAAAGGTTTAGATGCAGCTTTCAAAAAAGTTGTTAAAACTATCAATGTACCGGGATTCCGTAAAGGTAAATTACCTCGCCCAATTTTCGAACAAAAATTTGGTATTGAAGCACTTTACAATGATGCTTTAGATGTAATTTTACCAGAAGCTTACAGCAAAGCTGTTGTAGAGGTTGGTATTGAGCCAGTTGATCGTCCAGAAGTTGACGTTGAGCAAATGGAAAAAGGTAAAACTTTAATCTTCAAAGCAAAAGTTACTGTAAAACCTGAAGTGAAATTAGGCGAATACAAAGGCTTAGAAGTTGAAGAAATGGATGCTACTGTAACTGACGAAGACGTACAAGCTGAATTAACTACATTACAAGAGCGTCAAGCTGAGTTAGTAGTTAAAGAAGATGGTACTGTTGAAAACGGTAATACAGCTGTAATTGATTTCGAAGGTTTCGTTGATGGCGTAGCTTTCGAAGGTGGAAAAGGTGAAAACTATCCACTAGAAATCGGTTCAGGTTCTTTCATTCCTGGATTTGAAGAAGCTTTAATCGGCGCTAAATCTGGTGTAGAAACTGATGTTAATGTAACATTCCCAGAAGAATACCACAGTGCTGAATTAGCAGGAAAATCTGCTACTTTCAAAGTAACTGTTCATGAAATCAAAGCGAAAGAACTTCCTGAGTTAAACGACGAGTTTGCTAAAGACGTAAATGACGAAGTAGAAACTTTAGAAGATCTTAAAGCTAAAATTAAAAATGACTTAGTTGAATCTAAAAAATCTCAAGCTGAAGGTAGCTTACGTGATGCTTTAGTTCAAAAAGCAGCTGAAAATGCTGAAATCGAAATCCCAGACGTAATGTTCGAAAGCCAAGTTGACCGTATGGTTAAAGACTTTGAACAACGTATTGCACAACAAGGATTAAACTTAGAGCTTTACTACCAATTCACTGGTACTAAAGAAGAAGATCTTCGTGCTCAAATGCGTCAAGATGCTGAAGCTCGTGTAAGAATCGACTTAACAATCGATGCGATCATCGAAGCTGAAAAAATCGATGCAACTGAAGAAGAAATGAACGAAGAATTAGCTCGTTTATCTGAAATGTACAATGTTCCTTCTGAGCAATTAGTAACTATGCTAGGTGGAACTGACGCTGTACGTGATGATATTCAAATCCGTAAAGCTGTTGAATTATTAGTAGATAGCAGAAAAAAATAAGCGTTAAATAAACATATATTGACTTAAACAAGGCGCGAGATTTTTCGTGCCTTGTTTTTAAATAAAGAAATATTTGGTAAAGTGAACTGTTTCCTTTAAAATATACATATACATATGTTAGAATCTGTTATACAGATTTTAAAAAATAATTGTGGCTATACTAAAAATAATTCTTCAAAAGAAGGATTATTGGCTTTAGATTAGAATATATATATTCTAAAAATTTAAACAATTTTAGAGTAGTAATTAATTGCTTTGTTTATTTTGTATGCTATTATATAGCTACAAGATACATATTTTTTTCGATTACATACATATTGAGTGTTTTTAGAAATTTTTAGAGGGAGTGAACATATGTTCAAATTTAACGAAGAAAAAGGACAGCTAAAATGTTCGTTCTGTGGGAAGTCACAGTCTCAGGTTAGAAAATTAGTTGCTGGACCTGGTGTATATATTTGTGACGAGTGTATTGAGCTTTGTACTGAAATTGTTCAAGAAGAGCTAGCAAAAGAAGAGGAAGTAGAGTTTAAAGACGTTCCGAAACCGAAAGAAATTTGCGAAATTCTTGATGAATACGTTATTGGACAGGATAATGCGAAAAAAGCGTTATCTGTTGCTGTATATAATCACTACAAACGTATTAATTCAAATAGCAAAATTGATGAGGTTGAGTTATCAAAAAGTAATATTGCAATGATTGGGCCAACTGGTAGTGGTAAAACATTATTAGCTCAAACTTTAGCACGAATTTTAAATGTACCATTTGCGATTGCAGATGCAACTTCATTAACTGAAGCTGGATATGTTGGGGAAGATGTTGAAAACATTCTTTTAAAATTAATCCAAGCAGCTGATTATGATGTAGAACGCGCTGAAAAAGGTATTATTTATATCGATGAAATTGATAAAGTTGCACGTAAGTCTGAAAACCCTTCAATTACACGTGATGTGTCAGGAGAAGGTGTTCAGCAAGCACTTTTAAAAATTCTTGAAGGAACAGTTGCAAGCGTACCTCCTCAAGGTGGTCGTAAGCATCCACATCAAGAATTCATTCAAATTGATACGACAAATATTTTATTTATTTGTGGTGGAGCATTTGATGGCATCGAACAAATTATCAAACGCCGTTTAGGTAAAAAGGTAATTGGTTTCAGTGGTGATTCTGAAAAGAGCGATTTAAGCTCAAAAGAAATCTTAAACCACGTATTACCAGAAGACTTATTACGCTTTGGTTTAATTCCGGAGTTCATCGGTCGTTTACCAGTTTTAGCTAATTTAGAGCAACTTGATGAAGCATCATTAGTTGAAATTTTAACTAAACCAAAAAATGCTTTAATTAAGCAATATCAAAAATTACTAGAGCTTGACCAAGTTGAACTTGAGTTTGAGGATAACGCATTAACTGAAATTGCTAAAAAAGCAATTGAGCGTAAAACTGGAGCTCGTGGACTACGTTCGATCATTGAAGGGATTATGTTAGATATTATGTTTGAATTACCTTCACGCGAGGATATTCAAAAATGTATTATCTCAGCAGAAACTGTTAAAACTGGTGCAGCTCCTAAGCTTGTACTAGAAGATGGAACAGAATTAGAGTTAAAGAAAAAAGCAAATAAATTAGCTTAAGTAAAGAACCAAATGCATTTGCATTTGGTTTTTATTTTTGTCTTTTTTAAGTGATTTTTCTAAAATCTTTCTTAAATGCATAGGAACTTTACTTGGTAAACCTTTTCTTTAATTTTTAAAATTTGGTTTATCCTTCCATTTAGAGGGCGATACTAAAATTAATTTCTACTTCAGTGGAGGGGTAAAGAATGAGTTTAACAACTATTATATTATTAGCTCAATTAGCATTAGGTACAATTGTTGCATTGTATTTTATTCATTTATTAAAAGGTCAACGAACAACTAAAGTTTCGATTGACAGGGAATCTAAAAAAGAAATGGAGCAGTTACGTAAATTAAAGTCAATCTCTTTAACTGTTCCGTTAGCAGAGAGAGTTAGACCAACAACTTTTGATGATATAGTTGGCCAAGAGGATGGAATAAAAGCGTTAAAAGCTTCACTGTGCAGTGCTAATCCTCAGCATGTAATCATTTATGGACCGCCTGGTGTCGGAAAAACGGCAGCGGCTAGACTGGTATTAGAAGAAGCGAAAAAGAGCCCGAATACACCTTTTAAACAAGATGCAGTATTTATAGAATTAGACGCAACAACTGCTCGATTTGATGAAAGAGGAATTGCGGATCCTTTAATCGGTTCAGTTCACGATCCAATCTATCAAGGTGCAGGTGCGATGGGGCAAGCAGGTGTTCCTCAACCTAAAAAAGGAGCAGTAACCGATGCGCATGGAGGGATTTTATTTATTGATGAAATTGGCGAGCTTCATCCAATTCAAATGAATAAAATGCTAAAGGTACTTGAAGACCGTAAAGTAAAATTTGAGAGTGCTTATTACCAAGAAGAAAATCCTTCTATACCAGCACATATTCATGAAATTTTTAAACATGGTTTACCAGCAGATTTCAGATTAGTTGGTGCAACAACAAGATCACCAGAAGATATACCACCGGCAATTCGTTCACGTTGTTTAGAAATATTTTTCAGAGAATTAGAACAGGATGAAATTCAAGCAGTAGCTAAACGATCTGCTGAAAAAATTGAATTAAGTCTATCAGAAAAAGCCTTAGAATTAGTAGGTACATATGCAAAAAATGGTCGTGAGGCGATTAACTTAATTCAGTTAGCTGGCGGAATGGTTTTAACTTCTGGACGAAAAGAATTAGTAGAAGATGATATTGGATGGGTTGTTTCTGTAAGTCGATTATCACCAAGACTTGTTAACAAAATTCCTGAAGCTCCAACAGTAGGATTGGTGAACGGTTTAGCTGTTTATGGAGCAAATATTGGTGCGTTACTACCGATTGAAGTTATTGCAATGAAAGCAAAAGAAATCGGTAAAGGTTCAATTACAATTACTGGAATTGTTGAGGAAGAAAGCTTAGGTAATCAAGCTAAATCCATTCGAAGAAAAAGTATGGCAAAAGGCTCTTTAGAAAATGTTACGACAATCTTACGAAAAATTGGTGTACCAATCGATGACTTTACGATTCACATTAATTTTCCAAGTGGCGCATTAATTGATGGACCATCTGCAGGGATTGCCATGGTAGTTGGTATTTTTTCAGCGGTTAATAATGTTCCAGTATTAAATACAATCGCATTGACTGGCGAAATGAGCATTCAAGGTGATGTAAAACCAGTTGGCGGTGTTCCAGAAAAAGTAAAGGCAGCTGTTAAAGCAGGAGCAACTAAAATTATTGTTCCGAAAGAGAACGATCAAGCTAGATTACATCAATATAAAGATGTAGAAATATTAGCAGTAGATCGCATAGAAAAAGTTCTCCATGAAGTCTTTAAAGATAATTGGAAATTTGAACTACCAGCTGAAACAAAAACTGATTTCCAGCAATTAACACTGTTTGAAGAGAATCAATCGCAATCTATGTAGATAAAAATAAGTGTTCGAATCATTTCATTTTGAATAAATAAAGAATACAAATTATTTTTGCATTCTATTTTTCAATGAAGTGATCGAACACTTTTTATTTTGTAGAAATCCATTCTTTATGATTTAATCTTATTACGAGGTTTACTTCGTATCAATAGTCAAAAATAAGATAATAGCTAAACAGTTGTTGATTGATTATGTAGCTTCTTTATTTTCTTTTAATGCATTTCATTGTAAATGATATATATGTTAAGGTAAAATAACTAAATAGAATGAAAAACATGGAGGTGTAACGTAATGAATGTTACAAAAGAAAAAGTTGTACCCCTCCTACCTTTAAGAGGAATTAGTGTATTTCCTGCCACTATTGCACATCTAGATGTAGGAAGAACGAAATCGATAAAAGCTATACAAGAAGCTGATGAGTTAGATCATTTAATTTTTGTTGTTACTCAAATAGATGCAGATACTGAAAATCCAAAGATAGACGAATTGTACCAATTTGGAACTTTAGCTAAATTAACACAAAAAATTACACTTCCAAACGGCACTGTTCGTATTACTGTTGAAGGATTACACAGAGGAAAAATCAAATCAATTATTGATCAAAATGATTTCTTAACTGCAAAGGTAGAAGAATATCCAGATGTAGAAGATGAATCTAAAGAGCTTCGTGCTTTAATGAGAACTTTATTGCAGCATTTTAAACAATACAGTAAATTATCAAAGCGAATTTTGCCAGAGACAATTGCTTCAATTGTTAAGCAAGACCGCCCAGGTAAACTTGCAGATGCAATGATCGATTCAATTCCATTAAGGGAAGAAGAAAAACAAAAAATATTAGCAACAATTGATGTTACTGAACGAATACATATTATCTTAAATTTCCTTCAAGATGAAAAAGAATTACTTAAGCTTGAGGAAAAGATTGGCCTACAAGTTAAGAAAAATATTGATAAAACTCAAAAAGAATATTTCTTAAGAGAGCAATTAAAGGTAATTCAACGCGAACTAGGTGATCGTGAAGGTAAAACTGAAGAAGTTGATAAGTTTTTAACAAAAATCGAAGAGGCAAATATGCCTGAAGAAACAAAGGAAGTAGTACTAAAAGAGTTAGCTAGATATGAGAAACTACCTCCTAATGCCGCAGAAGCAGGTGTAGTTCGTACATATTTAGATTGGATGGTAGCTCTACCATGGTCTAAGCAAACAGAAGACACATTGGATATACATCGTTCTGAAAAGATACTGAATAATGAACATGAAGGTCTTGAAAAAGTAAAAGAGAGAATATTAGAATATCTAGCTGTTCAACAACTTACGAATTCACTTCGTGGTCCAATTTTATGTTTAGCTGGTCCTCCTGGAGTTGGTAAAACATCTTTAGCGAAATCAATCGCAAACGCTTTGTCTAGAAACTTTGTACGCGTTTCTCTAGGTGGCGTAAGAGATGAATCAGAAATAAGAGGACATAGAAGAACATACATCGGGGCTATGCCAGGTCGAATTATCCAAGGTATGAAGAAAGCAGGAACAAATAACCCTGTATTTCTACTTGATGAAATTGATAAAATGTCGAGCGATTTTAGAGGGGATCCAGCATCAGCAATGTTAGAGGTTTTGGACCCTGAACAAAATCATACATTTAGTGATCATTACATCGAAGAGCCATTTGATTTATCTCAAGTTTTATTTGTCGCTACTGCAAATGATTTATCAACTATTCCTGGTCCATTACGTGATCGAATGGAGATTATTACTTTATCTGGCTATACTGAACTTGAAAAAGTTAATATAGCTAAAAAGCATTTATTCCCTAAAAAATTAGCGGAGCATGGCTTAAATAAATCTACTGTACAAATTCGTGAGAGTGCACTTTCTGCAATTATTCGTCATTATACACGTGAAGCAGGAGTAAGATCATTAGAGCGAGTTCTAGCGACACTATGTAGAAAAGCTGCAAAGTTGATTGTTTCAAACGAAAGACAAAAAATAATATTTACCGATAAAAATATTGAAGAATTTTTAGGTAAGAAAACATTCTCTTATGGTCAAATGGAAAGTGAAGACCAAATTGGTGTAGCTACAGGTTTAGCGTATACTGCATTTGGTGGAGACACACTTTCTATTGAAGTATCACTATATCCTGGAAAGGGTAAGCTAACTTTAACTGGTAAGCTAGGGGATGTAATGAAGGAGTCAGCACAGGCTGCGTTTAGCTATATTCGCTCAAAAGCAGAAGAGCTGAATATTGACCAAAATTTCCACGAGAAATATGATATTCATATTCATGTTCCAGAAGGTGCGGTTCCAAAAGATGGCCCTTCAGCAGGTATAACGATGGCAACAGCATTGATTTCGGCATTAACAAATAAACCAATCCGTAAAGAGGTTGGAATGACTGGTGAAATCACTTTACGTGGTCGCGTATTACCAATTGGAGGATTAAAAGAAAAAATGCTTAGTGCGCATCGTGCAGGTTTAACGACTGTTATCATACCTAAAGAAAACGAAAAAGATTTAGAAGATGTACCACCAATGGTGAAAGAAGGTTTAACTGTTATACCTGTTTCCCATTTAGATGAAGTGCTTGCGCATGCAATAGTAGGAGTGAAAAAATGAAAGTAACAACAGCGGATATTGTCATTAGTGCAGTCCGACCAAATCAATATCCAGATACACAATTTCCTGAAATCGCTTTGGCAGGTCGTTCAAATGTTGGGAAATCTTCATTTATAAATAAAATGTTAAATCGTAAAGCATTAGCCCGAACATCATCAAAACCTGGAAAAACGCAAACATTAAATTTCTTTCTAATTAATGAACAGCTTTTCTATGTTGACGTGCCAGGTTATGGTTATGCTAAAGTTTCCAAAAAAGAACGAGAAGCATGGGGTAAAATGATCGAAACATATATTACATCTCGTGAGCAATTAAGAGCTGTTATTTTATTAGTTGATCTACGTCATTCACCTACAGAAGATGATGTAATGATGTATGATTTCTTAAAGCATTACCAAATCCCAGTCATTATAGTAGCAACAAAAGCAGATAAAATCCCTAAAGGAAAATGGGATAAACATGCAAAAGTAGTTCGTGAAAAGTTACAGATTGAAGAAGGGGATGAATTAATTTTATTCTCATCTGAAACTGGTATGGGTAAAGAAAAAGCATGGTCAGTAATTGATCGTATGTGTAAATAAAAAATGCTGGTGGCTAAAAGCCACCAGCATTTTTTTGTTCAGGTTTCGTCAACGAAAAGCGAGCCCCCTGTTTTATTTTATTTATAACGCTTTTTTAGTTATCTTTTTTAATAAACTTTCTTCGCAATAAATATACAAACGATCAGTAGAATTCAATTTACATTCTCTTAGTTTTGGAACATTTAACTGCTCATTGATTGCTAACAAAGTTGCTCCTTTTTCAAATAATTGTAGAAAGGCATCTTCATAAGTTTTCCATTCTTTATTAGGCTCTATTACATGTATATTACTTCCATCAAACTTTGTATTTAAAAAGTGTCTAAATATCGTTGAAGTTCCAGGGTGTAAAGTTGTTTTAGCGATTAGACGTGAAACAGATTCATATGATAATACAAAATCATCGACATTTACATGCTTGAAATTAACGATATGGCTTTCTTTCGATATTTCGACAATTGTATGGATAGGCATTTTTTTCATAGTTGATAGTGATTCGACTGCAGAAGCGATTAATAGCGTTTTTCCATCTTTTAAAACACTATCTTCTATTGTAGAATCTGCAAATATACATACCCGTTTTGCCCCAAATATATTTGCATTTAGTAAGGTGTTTTCGATTGAAGGGTCTCCTTGAATAAAATGAACTTGTGGATGCTCGTAAGGTGATGTTTCTAGATTTTCTATTAATACAATCTTTGCATTCGGTGAAGAATCGAATAGTTCCTCAATAGCATCTCTTGTTTTTTTAGACCAACCAATATAAATAAAGTGATCATGATCCTTATACACAATTCTTCCCTCCAGCTTTAAACGATGATATTTAGAAAAGGAATCAACAGTTTTAGATACTAGTAAGCCTATAATACCGACCCCAAAAATAAATAAAAACATGCCTAAACATTTTCCTGCAACAGTTTTTGGAAAGAAATCTCCGTAGCCTACTGTCGTCAGAGTAGTCATTGTCCACCACAAACCATCAAATAAAGTTGGAAAGGTTTGTGGCTCTAAAATATGTATAGTTATTGAACCAAAAGAAACAATTAGAATAGATAGAATTAATATTGATACATAATTAAATGATACAAATTTTTTCCATAGCGCAAGGAAGTATAACAAAGATGTTCCTCCTTTTAAAACTGCTAGTTATGTATAAAAAAGTATGTTTATTTTTTAGAAAATAGAAGATATAAACCGATAACAGCAATCAATATTGGCCAATAGTTCTGGAAATAAGAGACCTGTGATTGGAGCGAACTAAGCATTGTTGCAAGCTTTTCATTAAAAAGGAAAAATAAAGACATAATAAATAATAGCAATCCGGGTAATAACTCACCTTTTCCATTTCGAGATTGTAGTAACATTCCGATTGAAATGATGAGTGTAAGAACGGACCAATGGTGTGGCCAATTTTGAAAATGTTCGATGGCATAAAAATGAATTCCAAATCCAAGAACGACAATACCCGGGAATACATAATGGATTTCTCTACCTTTAAAGGCTTGAACGAGAAGTGCAATACCAGTTATCCAGATCGGAGTCGTCCAATATGTAAAAATCTGTAAAGCTGGGACTTGCCATTTTGAAATAAGATAATAAATGCCAAAGCCAATTAATAAGATTCCAATAAATAATCGATTTTTTTTCATAGCAACTCCTGTTTAACATTATTTGTAATCACTTTTATTTTAAAATTATTGTATAATAAAATTTGTGTACATTTAAAAGTATAAATCGGATTAAAAATTCTACAAAATATTACATTTATGATAGCATATTGATGTAGAACATGGATATGATATTTTGCTAAGCAAAGATAGATATAAAACACAAGTTTGTACAAAGTTTTTTAGGGGGGCTTTAGGGCATGCACATCATTACAATAGGGATTAATTATAAAACTGCCCCAGTTGAAGTGCGAGAAAGGGTAGCGTTTGCTCCAAATGAACTACAGGACGCAATGAACTCATTAAAAAAAGAAAAAAGCATTTTAGAAAACATTATTGTTTCTACTTGTAATCGTACGGAGATTTATGCAGTTGTCGATCAAGTTCATACTGGTCAATATTATATGAAACGCTTTTTATTACAACGTTTTGACTTAAAAGACGAGGAATTATCACCATATCTAATCATTAAAACTGGAAATGATGCAATCAACCATTTATTCACTGTAGCAAGTGGTTTAGATTCAATGGTAATTGGTGAGACTCAGATTCTTGGACAAGTAAAAGATAGTTATTTACTTGCTCAAGAGAATCATGTAATTGGTACGATTTTTAATCAATTATTTAAGCAAGCAATTACATTTGCAAAAAAAGTTCACTCAGAAACTGGAATCGGTGAAAATGCTGTATCTGTAAGTTATGCTGCTGTAGAGCTATCAAAAAAGATTTTTAGCAATTTAAAAGGCTGCAATGTACTGATTGTTGGAGCAGGAAAAATGAGTAACTTAGCTTTACAAAACTTGTATTCTCAAGGTGTAGGTAAGGTTACTGTTATTAACAGAACTGTTGAAAATGCTGTTAGACTTGCAGACCAATTCAATGGAATCGGAAAAGGATTAGAATCACTTGAAAATGCTTTAAAAGAAGCAGATATCGTTATCAGTTCAACTGGATCAAAAGAATACGTGATTACGGAAAAAATGATTCGTCGAATTGAAAAATCAAGAAAAGGTAACCCACTATTCTTAGTTGATATCGCTGTTCCAAGAGATATTGAACCATCAATTCATCATATTGATAGTGCATTCTTGTATGATATTGATGATCTTCAAGGGATTGTTGCTGAGAATTTAGCAGAACGTGAACGTGAGGCGGTAAAAATTAAAAAGGCAATCACTGAAGAAATTGATATTTTTCAATCTTGGTTATCAATGCTAGGTGTGGTTCCAGTAATCTCTGCATTACGTGAAAAAGCGTTAGATATTCAAGCAGATACAATGAGTAGTCTAGAAAGAAAACTTCCCCATTTATCTGAAAGAGATTTAAAAATTATCCAAAAGCACACAAAAAGTATCGTAAATCAAATTTTACGAGATCCAATTATGAAAGCAAAAGAAATGGGTACATCTAAACACTCAGAAGCACAAATTGCCCTTTTTAAAGAAATATTTAGTCTAGATGAAATTTTACAAGAATCTAAAGATGAAAAACACATGCAAACTAATCAAGAAAAAGAGACTATTTCTTTAAAACAAAACTTAGGTTTTTTATGAGGTTTAATTAGTGGCGATTTTGGAAAGTAGTTTTATCTATCACTTATTAATCTTATTGTTTGCATGGAGTATCGTTTTTTCTTTTATAGATTTTATAGATACAAATAGGATGGCAAGTCGGGTAGCATTTTATTTGCTAGCAATTGTTTGGGTGTTTTCTTCTGTTTTAATGATTTACACCATTAGCCAATACAGTTTATATTCCTTTTTTACTTCCAGAGAAGGGCTATATATTTATGTATGGATTATAATATCACTATCATTGTTTATTAATTGGGTAGTGAAACTAGAGTATTTAGTTTTCTTTACAAATGTTGTTTCATTTTTAGTATTTTCATTATCAATTTTAATTCCGAAGGCGGGTAAAACAGCTACATTAGTTGATCAGTTGAAATCGGAGTTATTATATATCCATATTGGACTTGCTTTCTTAGCATACGGTGCATTTACCCTGTCCTTTATTTTTTCGGTTATGTACATTTTTCAATATGTTTTATTAAAAAAGAAGAAATGGTCTACTCATTTAAAGAAATTGGGGAGTTTAGGTAAGTTGGAAAAAATGTTTATCACATTTAACTTATTTGGAGTTCCATTAATGCTAACTTCCATTATTTTAGGTGTTATCTGGGCAAGTATTCGATTACACACATTTGTTTGGTATGATATGAAAGTAATCGGCTCATTTTTCGTTTTAATCATGTATAGTACATTTATGTATTTAAAGGTAAGCAACCGTTTCTATGGCAAATCTCTTTGCATATTTAACATCTGTTGCTTCTTAGTTTTGTTCGGAAATTATGTTGTTTCAAATCTATATTCAAAGTTTCATTTATGGAGTACGTAAGGAGATGTAACAATGCGTAAAATTATTGTTGGTACAAGAAGAAGTAAACTAGCATTAACACAAACTAAATGGTTTGTAGAGAAACTAAAAGAAGTAGCACCCGATTATGAATTTGAGTTAAAGGAAATCGTTACAAAAGGTGATGTAATACTTGATGTAACCCTTTCAAAGGTTGGAGGAAAAGGTTTATTCGTTAAAGAAATTGAACATGCAATGCTAACGAGTGAAATTGATTTAGCTGTACATAGTATGAAGGATATGCCTGCTATTTTACCAGAAGGTTTAATGATTGGATGTACTCCAAAACGCGTTGATCCTAGAGATGCCCTACTATCAAATAGTGGAAAAGGATTAATGGAACTTGAAGAAGGCTCAATTGTCGGTACTAGTAGTTTAAGAAGAAGTGCTCAAATTAAAGCAGTTCGTCCAGATCTACAAATCAAATGGATTCGTGGAAATATCGATACACGTATTCAAAAGCTAAAGGATAATGAATACGATGCGATTATTCTTGCAGCAGCTGGTTTAACAAGAATGGGTTGGGCTGAAGAAAGTATAACTGAATACATTGACGAAACAATCTGTGTACCAGCAGTAGGTCAAGGTTCACTGGCTATCGAATGTCGTGAAAATGATACAGAAATCCGTGAATTACTAAATAGACTGAATGATGAATTAACATATACAACAGTACAAGCTGAACGTGTATTTCTTCATAAAATGGAAGGTGGTTGCCAAGTTCCTATTGCTGGATTTGCAACGATCGATGACAAAGATGAAATCTCGTTAACTGCATTAGTAGCTAAACCAGATGGAACAATCATCTTAAAAGAAACTGTTAAAGGTACTGATCCAACTGAAATTGGAGAAAACGCTGCAAATCTATTAATTGAACGTGGAGCAAAGGATATTATTGATTCTGTAAAAGAGGCAGCGGATGAATAATTCCTTAAATGGAATGAAAATATTAGTGACAAGGGCAGAGCAACAAGCTGATGAATTCAATCAATTAATTCATCAGTTTGGTGGATGTCCTATTAATCTTCCACTTCAAAAAATAGTTAAAAGTGATATTTCAATTAATGAATTGGAAAAATTAGTTCTTGATACAGAATGGATTTTATTCACAAGTGTTAATTCAGTAAATTACTTTGTGCAAAATATTACAAAGGATCTAAAACAAAAAATTCTTCAAAAAAAAATTGGTGCTGTCGGAGAAAAAACAAAGTACCGATTAGTTTATGAAGGATTTGAAGTAGCTTTCCTTCCAAGTCAATTTACTGGTAAAACATTTGCTTCTGAGTTAAGTTACATAGTAGAAAAAGGAACAAAATTTTTATTTTTACGTGGTTCTTTAGCGAGTGATAACGTACCAAAAATACTAGGAGAAAATGGTCATATAGTTAACTCATTAACTGTTTATGAGACCATAGCAAATCTTGGTGTTAAAAATGAACTGTTAAATCTATTACTAAATAAAAAACTAGATGTGATTACATTTTTGAATCCATTTAGTGTAGAACAGTTTTGTTTTTTGATTGGAAATGCAATTAGTATGGAAGATTTAAAAAACATTCAAATTGCTTGTATTGGTGAAGTAACGGCACAAAAAGCTAGAGAAAAAGGTTTGAATAATATTATTGTTCCTAGTAAATTTACAACAGAGGCCTTAATTAAAAAAATAGTGGATGATCTTGATTAATCAGATCGTCTTTAAAAGAAGGAGAAAAAAATGACTTATTCTATTCCGTTTGATCGTCACCGTCGTTTAAGAAGTACACAAGCATTACGCTCTATGGTTAGAGAGACTCATTTACATAAAGAAGATTTTATTTATCCTCTTTTTGTTGTTGAAGGACAAGGGGTAAAAAATCCTATTAGTTCAATGCCAGGTGTATTTCAATTTTCTTTAGATGAATTAAAAAAAGAAATGGATGAAATTGTATCATTAGGCATAAAATCTGTCATATTCTTTGGTATTCCTGATGTAAAAGACGCAGTAGGTTCTGAAGCGTACTGTGCAACTGGAATTGTTCAACGTGCGATTTCACAAACGAAAGAACAATATCCTGAAATGATTGTTATTGCAGATACATGTTTATGTGAGTATACAGATCATGGACATTGTGGAGTTTTAGAAGATGGGTATGTTAATAATGATGAATCGTTAATACTATTAGCAAAAACAGCAGTAAGTCAAGCACAGGCTGGCGCAGATATTATTGCTCCTTCAAATATGATGGATGGATTCGTAGCAACAATTCGCCATGCTTTAGATGAAGCTGGATTTGATAATATTCCAATTATGTCTTATGCAGTAAAATATGCTTCAGCATTTTATGGACCATTCCGTGAGGCAGCTCAAAGTGCTCCAGGACAAGGTGATCGTAAGGCTTATCAAATGGACCCTGCCAATCGTTTAGAAGCGTTCCGTGAAGCAGAATCAGATACAGTTGAAGGTGCAGATTTCTTAATCATTAAACCAGCTCTTTCATACTTAGATATCATTCGTGATATCAGAAATAACTATCACCAACCAATCGTAGCTTATAATGTTAGTGGAGAATATGCAATGGTTAAAGCAGCTGCATTGAATGGTTGGATTGAAGAAGAAAAAGTTGTAATGGAAAAATTAATTAGTATGAAACGTGCTGGTGCAGATATGATTATGACTTATCATGCTAAAGATGCTTGCAGATGGTTATCAGAAGGGAAGTAATTATAAATGAGATCATATAACAAGTCAATTGAAGCTTTTGAAGAGGCAAAACAAGTGCTTCCTGGTGGAGTAAATAGTCCGGTACGTGCATTTAAAAGTGTTAATATGTCACCAATTTTTATGAGTCATGGAAAAGGTTCTAAAATATATGACATAGATGGTAATGAGTATATTGATTATGTTTTATCTTGGGGACCTCTAATTTTAGGTCACTCAAATGAGCGTGTAGTTGAAGGCTTAAAGCGAACAGCAGAAACTGGAACTAGCTTTGGAGCACCAACATTAAAAGAGACAGAATTAGCTAAACTTGTGATCGAAAGAGTGCCTTCGATTGAAGTTGTTCGAATGGTTAACTCAGGAACAGAAGCGACAATGAGTGCTTTACGTCTTGCTCGCGGATTTACTGGTCGAAACAAAATCTTAAAATTTGAAGGATGCTACCACGGACATGGTGATTCCTTATTAATTAAAGCAGGATCTGGTGTAGCTACACTTGGATTACCAGATAGCCCTGGTGTACCTGAAGGTGTTGCAGCAAATACAATCACTGTTCCTTATAATGATTTAGAAAGTATAAGATATGCTTTTGAACAATTTGGAGATGACCTAGCAGCGGTTATTGTTGAGCCGGTTGCAGGTAATATGGGTGTTGTTCCACCAGTTGAAGGTTTCTTAGAAGGCTTAAGAGAAATTACGACTCAATATGGTACATTATTGATTTTTGATGAAGTTATGACTGGCTTCCGTGTAGGATATAATTGTGCTCAAGGTCATTTTGGTGTAACGCCTGATATCACTTGCTTAGGAAAAGTGATCGGTGGAGGTTTACCAGTAGGTGCCTATGGTGGTAAAGCTGAAATCATGAATCAAATTGCTCCAAGTGGCCCAATTTATCAAGCTGGAACTCTTTCAGGAAATCCTTTAGCGATGACGGCTGGTTACGAAACATTAAGTCAGCTATCGAAAGAAGATTATGTAGAATTTAACCGTAAAGCTGATTTGCTAGAAGCTGGTTATAAAGCTGCAGCTGAAAAATACAATATTCCACATTGTATTAATCGTGCAGGTTCAATGGTTGGATTCTTCTTCACAAACGAAAAAGTTGAAAATTACGAAGCAGCAAAAACATCTAATTTAGAAATGTTTGCTAAATACTATCAACTAATGGCTGAACAAGGTGTCTTCTTACCACCATCACAATTTGAAGGTTTATTCCTATCAACTTCACATACAGACGAAGATATTCAAAAAACGATTGCAGCTGCTGAATACGCATTTTCGCAATTAGTTTAATTTAAGGTGGTGTCCTATTTTAGGGCACCTTTTTTTGTTATAGCAAAAAGAGTTGGTAAAGCTTCAGTAGAACGACTGTATAAAAAAATAGAGAAGTTCAAGCTACAAATAGATAGAGAGGAGAATTGCAAATAAGATGCCGATCTATGTAAAAATAGATGAGGAAAATCTACAAAAAAAGTAAACTGCAAATAAAATCAGGAGATCGCAAATTTTATTAGCAAACCTGCAATAAAAATCCAAAGAATTGCAATTAACATGTAAAATTACCCATACCGATTAATATTGACCTAAAAAACTATACTAAAGTAGATAATATGTTAGGCGAATGAAAAACATTCTATAGTTCCTCATCTACTAATTAGTAAAAAAATTTCAATGACATAGTTGCTCATTTTTCTCTCCAGTTTTTTCTGATACTATTCGTCCAGTGCTTCTTAAATACCACTTTTGATTTTTCTTTTTCCTACTCCCTTATCACTGTTTTTCTTGAATCCAGCGATTATTAAACCTTTCTTAATATAAAATAACAATCTTTTCTTCATAAATTTTTCGTTTCTTTCATAAAAATGTAATGTCATAGACCAAATTGGACGATGAGAGGAGGACATTAACGTGTCTTCAGAAAATCAAACAAATATTCGCTTTTCATTGAAAGAAACTGTCTGGTTCCAAAAAGGACAGGAAGTTAAAGAGGTAAGGTCACTCTCGTTAAATCCAGACATTACTATACAGCAATTTGAAGAATATGTTCAAGTGAAGGGTGTCTTAACCTTAGAAGGTAATTACACACCTGATTTATCAAATCAAGGTGATTATTACTCATTAAGAGAATTAGCACCTTCAAGAATGATTGAAAATGTAATCGCTCTTGAAGATGGAAGTTGTGAAATGAATCATCAGTTCCCTGTAGATATTTCAATACCATTAACTAGGATTACTGATCTTGAAAATCTATGTGTTTCTGTAGAGACATTTGATTTTCAAATAGCTGAAAAAGGTAGTATTCAAATTGCTGCTGATTTATGTATTTCTGGTTTACATGACCATAATAGAGCAGTAGAAACTTATCAAGAACAAAGAGGGTATGAGCAATATAATAGCTACGCATACGAAAACGAATATCGCTCAAGTAATGAAGGAAATGAAGGATATGTGTATCAGGAAGATAGAGAACAAGAAGAACAATTCCAGTTCTTTCATCAACCTACTTCAGAACAGGAAACAAGTGAACAAGATAATCTTTACGGCAGTGATTGGATTCAATCCCTTGAAGAGAATGATGAGCAAGAAGAACAAGACACATATCCTGGGCAGCCTACTTACTTAGAGGTTTTTCAGCCTGAAGAAGTAGTTGAAGATCGAGTCGAAGCAGTTGAAAATGAAGTGGAACATTATTATGAGTTAGAAGAAAGCAATGAACAAAGTTATGAAGAGGAACAACAAGTAGAAGAACAATCTAATGTTGAAATTATGGCCCAGTCAGAGCAGTCAGAACAGTTAGAAGAACAATCAGAGGCCCAAGAGGAAGAAGAATATGAAGAAGTATTTAGAGGCTTTAATATATCAGCTGAAGCAATAGAGCCGCAAGCGATGGAACCACAAGCGATGGAACCACAAGCAATAGAACCACAAGCAGTGGATCCAACACCGAGCTTCTTAATGAATAATAATGATGCAGAAGCTAGTCAAAGTGAAAGTGATGCACAGGTATCTAACGATGTAAATAATACGTATAATGAGCGACCTAGTTTCTTGAATAATGATTTTAATGTACACAGCTATTTAAACAATTCTTTAAATAGTAGACCTAGCTTCTTAGATAATGATTTTAGTAATTTGCAAAATGCTAATAATGAAAACAATGCTCAAAAAGAAATAGAAAAATATGAAGAACTATATAATCGAACTTTAGAGCAAAACTATCAACCTTATGTTAACCAACAATATCAGCAAGCACCATTTCCATATAATCAAAATCAGGAACAATTCTATCAAAATCCCTTCCCTCAAGTAAATCAAGAAAATAATTTTGAGAATCCAAATGATGTTCGTCAAACACCACCATATTATGCGGATTATTATCAAGCTCAAGTGGAGCAGCAAGAAGCACCACCACCTGAATTACCAAAAGTAGAAATAAAAGCTGATCCAGTTGGTAAAAAGGAAGTAAAAGAAGAAGTAAGTGAAGCAAGAAGTGTTAAAAGTGACAATCTACTATCAAGTTTGTTTACTGGCGAAGGAAGAGAAGATTCTTATACTAAATTAAAATTATATTTAGCTCAAAATGGAGATACAATTGAATCTGTAGCTAAAAAATATAACCTACAAACTCAGCAGTTGAATCGGGTTAATAACTTGAATGATGAATTTTTATCGGAAGGGCAAATCATTTATATTCCTGTAACTGCTATAAAACAATAACCATATGGTGAGAGCTTTGTATTAGTTAAGACACTTGTCTACTAATACAAGGCTTTTACGCATTTAGAAAGTGAGAGTGACGCATCTTGTATAGAAAACCTAAAGATGAAATAAGCGTCATTTTAGCACAGTATCACATTGTACCAAATTATTTTGAAACTGTTGGTAAGGTCGTTAAGATTTATACGAATCAAGGTGTATTCGCACTAAAAGAAGCAAATGTGAATCGAGTTTATCGAAATAATTTGATTGAAAATGTTCGTTCTTTACAAGATAAAGGCTTTCGAAATGTTGTACCAATATATCATACCCAGAGTGGAGATTATATTGTTGAATTTAATACGAAGCATTACTATTTAATGCCGTGGATTGAAAGTGTTGATGAAAAGTCAGATGAGAATTTACATTTTCAACGAATGTTTACTTCACTAGGTAAGATGCACAACAGTACACAGAAAGAGAAAAAGGTAGATAAAGATCAATTACAAATCCATTATGATACGTTAACTAAAAGGTGGAGTAAAGATAAAGATGTATTGGAAAATTTCATTGAGGCTGCAGAAGGTAATTGGTATATGTCACCTTATGAACTAAGCTATTGTACGTATTTTCATAAAATATTAAGTGCACATCAATTTGCTAAGGGACAGTTAGATGAATGGTTTAAAAAAATGAAAGAAACTGAAAATACTAGAGTTGTCATGAACCATGGGAATTTATCTATTTCTCACTTTCTTGTAAATAAAAGAGGTGAAGGTGTCTTTATCAATCTAGAAAATGCACAAGAAACTACACCAATTCAAGATTTAACGAACTATTATAAGAATTCTTTTAAAACATATCCTATTCAGCAATCTGATCGTAATAATTGGCTTAAAATGTATGAAAAGAATTTTTCATTAAGAGAAGAGGAAAGAATGTTATTTTTAAGTTATATGGCATATCCAACTCAGTTTTCTTCCAAAATTTCTAACTATTTAAAGCGATCCGGGGTTAATAATGAAAAAGACAATGTAAGAGATTTATTAAATGCTTACTGGCACATGATTAATATTGAATATTTTGTCTCAAAAATACAAGAGGATATTGAAGCAGAGAAATCTATAGATGGTTTATAAGTTCAATTTGCATTATTAAGAGAGAAAATAAAAACATCTATCCAAAAAATGTATCACTAAATGTTAGCAACATGGATAGATGTTTTTTATGTTTATTATTTTACATGACGTTTAATTGCATTTACTACACTTTTACGTACAAAATCCTTGTCTGTAATATGATCCTTTGAAAAAGAGATTCGAACATTATTTTCATCAGAGCCAAATAATTTAGAAAATTTACTAGTTGATTCTTTTTGATTTTGATTAAGTTGTAGGATTAAGTCGACTGTTTTGTCAAAGCTTAAATAGTTAACTTCAACCTCTTCTAATTTTCCACGGAATTCGCCATTCATTGGGTAAAATTCAAATTCTTGAATAATTTTCCCATATTTCTTTTTGTTTTCACTATCTCTTAATACAAATCCTTCTTCTTGAAGTGCCTGGATTACCGTTTTTAAGCCGACTGAAGGCACTACTTGAACGCCATCAGCATCATATTGGTCAACAGCTTTTTCTATTTCTAAATGAGTTTTAATCCAAATATGGGATTTGTGAAGTGATACTGGTGTATTTTCAGATAAGGTGAAAAAGAAAGGAATAACAACTTCTTCATTTGCATTTATTATCCGATCAACTGATACGATAAATTTTTGTAAAGTACCATTCTTATTAATAATCTTATCATTTGATTCAACTTGATATTCAGTCATTATATGTAAAAAGACGGAATCTAGTTCTTGTTTAACTCGACCACCTTTTATATATAATTCACCTTTTACTCGTTCACCAGCTTGATATTCTGTTTTTTCAAGCTTTGTATCGATTCTCGTTCCACCGATTCCGAGAACACGAGCTAATGTATTTTTAAATAAACCCATGAATATCCCCCTAAAAATTATATCTACATACTATATAATTATCGCATAATTAAATAAGTACTAGTATACCAGAATGTTAAATAATCATTACAATTATTTGTCGTATTTTTTTTATGTATTAAAAAATGTGGTACGATATTGACACATATTGAATAATCTAGAAAGAAATTAGAAATAATGTTGACTAAGCTTAAGTAAATTTTGTAGACTATTACATATATTCATAATGAAATGCAATGATAGGGAAGAGTACAACGAACTAGTTCTTAAAGAGAGGAAACCATTTGGTGGGAGGTTTCTAGAAAATAGAGTTGGAATGTCGCCCTTGAGCAGTGACTTCGAAAGCTTTTTGTGATTAGAAGTTACCGGATGATCCGTTATCTTTTTTAAGTGTGTCAGTTAAACACAAGTTTTTACTGACAAAAAAAGGTGGTACCGCGAATTCAACTCCATTCGTCCTTTTCAAGGATGAGTGGAGTTTTTTTATTTTTCAATAATTATTAGAGGAGATGAATCCGAATGGAAACAACAAAAAAATCATTACCAACAAAATATGATCCGAATTTAGTTGAAAAAGATCGTTACCAATTTTGGTTAGATGGGAAATTCTTTGAAGCACAAGTGGAATCAGAAAAGCCGAAATATACAATCGTAATTCCTCCACCAAACGTAACTGGAAAATTACACTTAGGTCATGCTTGGGATACAACATTACAAGATATCTTAACTCGTACTAAACGAATGCAAGGTTATGACGTACTTTATTTACCTGGTATGGACCATGCTGGTATTGCTACACAAGCAAAAGTTGAAGCGAAATTACGAGAAGAAGGCTTATCAAGATATGATTTAGGACGCGAAAAATTCCTAGAAAAAGCTTGGGAGTGGAAAGAAGAATATGCTTCTCACATTCGTTCTCAATGGGAAAAAATTGGTTTAGGTCTAGATTACTCTCGTGAAAGATTCACATTAGATGAGGGTCTATCTGATGCAGTAAAAGAAGTATTCGTTAAGCTATACAACAAAGGATTAATCTATCGTGGTGAATATATCATCAACTGGGATCCAGCAACAAAAACAGCTTTATCAGATATCGAAGTTATTTATAAGGATGTTCAAGGTGCATTCTACCATATGCAATATCCATTAACAGACGGAACTGGAAAAATTCAAATTGCAACTACTCGTCCTGAAACAATGCTTGGGGATACTGCAATTGCGGTTCACCCAGAAGACGAAAGATATAAATCAATGGTTGGTAAAACTGTTACACTTCCTATCGTAAATCGTGAAATTCCAATCATTGCTGACGATTATGTTGATATGGAATTTGGTACTGGAGTTGTAAAAATTACTCCTGCCCATGACCCGAATGATTTTGAAGTTGGAAACCGTCATGACTTACCTCGCATTCTTGTAATGAATGAAGATGGTACAATGAATGAAAAAGCAGGAAAATACAATGGTATGGATCGCTTTGAATGCCGTAAACAAATTGTTAAAGATTTACAAGAGATGGGTGTTCTTGTTGAAATCGAAGAACATATGCATTCTGTAGGTCATAGTGAACGTAGCGGAGCGGTTGTTGAGCCATATTTATCAACACAATGGTTTGTTAAAATGCAACCACTAGCGGATGCTGCAGTAGCAATACAAAATTCTGATGATAGCGTAAAATTTGTACCGGATCGTTTTGAAAAAACGTATCTACGTTGGATGGAAAATATCCGTGACTGGTGTATTTCACGTCAATTATGGTGGGGACACCGTATTCCGGCTTGGTACCATAAAGAAACTGGTGAGATTTATGTAAATCAAGAACCACCAGCTGATATTGAAAATTGGAATCAAGATAACGACGTTTTAGATACTTGGTTCAGTTCAGCATTATGGCCATTCTCAACTTTAGGTTGGCCAAATGAAGAAAGTAAGGATTTCCAAGCTTACTTCCCAACAAATGTATTAGTAACTGGTTATGATATTATTTTCTTCTGGGTATCACGAATGATTTTCCAAGGAATTGAATTTACTGGTAAACGTCCATTTAACGATGTTTTAATTCATGGCTTAGTACGTGATGAGCAAGGACGTAAAATGAGTAAATCACTTGGTAATGGTGTTGACCCAATGGATGTTATTGAGAAATATGGAGCAGATTCATTACGTTACTTCTTAACAACAGGAAGTTCACCGGGCCAAGATTTACGTTTCAGTATTGAAAAAGTTGAAGCTACTTGGAACTTTGTAAACAAAATTTGGAATGCTTCTCGTTTTGCTTTAATGAATATGGAAGGCTTCACATATGAAAATATCGATTTAACGAAAGAAAAATCTGTTGCTGATGAATGGATTTTAACTCGTTTAAATGAAACAATTGAAAGTGTAACAGCTTTAATCGATCGTTATGAATTTGGTGAAGTTGGCCGTGTACTTTATAACTTCATTTGGGACGATGTTTGTGACTGGTATATTGAAATGGCAAAGATTCCTTTATACGGTGAAAATGAAGATGCAAAAAATATGACTCGTTCAGTTCTTGCACACGTATTAGAAAGTACAATGAAGCTTTTACATCCATTTATGCCTTTCGTTACTGAAGAAATTTGGCAATCTCTACCACACCAAGGGGAGTCTATTACAGTTTCTGCTTGGCCGACAGTTAGAGAGGAATTAACAAATAAAGAAGCTTCTGAAACGATGAAAATATTAGTTGAGTTAATTCGTTCAGTTCGTAATATTCGTGCAGAAGTAAACACGCCAATGAGCAAAAAAGTTCAACTAATGATCTCTGCAAAGGATGAAACGATTGCAGCTGCATTAGAAGAAAATCGTTCATATATCGAGCGCTTCTGTAATCCAGAAGAATTAACAATTTCTACTAACTTAACTGCACCAGAAAAATCGATGTCTGCAGTAATTAGTGGAGCTGAGCTTTATCTTCCTCTAGAAGGTTTAATTAATCTTGAAGAAGAGAAAAAACGCTTAGAGAAAGAATTAGAAAAATGGACTAGTGAAGTTGAACGAGTTCAAAAGAAATTAAGTAACCAAGGATTTGTAGCGAAAGCTCCTGCAGCAGTTATTGAAGAAGAGCGTCGTAAAGAAAAAGATTATCTTGAAAAACAAGAATCTGTAAGAGCTCGAATTGTAGAACTAAGTAAATAAGTAGTTTAAGCAGGCGAGCTAATCGACTGTAATAAATATTAGTAAAATAAAAACGACGAATTGAGTTAAGAATTCGTCGTTTTTTACTATAAAGGTAGGGTTAAGATGATTAATACATATGAGCAAGCACTGAAATGGATGTATAATAGAACAAAATTTGGTATTGTACCTGGGCTACAAAGAATGGAAGAAATGCTAGTTAGATTAGGAAATCCTCAGCTAAGTGTCAAAGCAATTCATGTCGCAGGAACGAATGGAAAAGGCTCTACAATTACTTTCCTTCAAAGCATTTTATTAGATGCAGGGTATACTGTAGGAACTTTTACATCACCATATATATTAGATTATCGTGAACAAATCATGTTCTGCGGTGAAATGATTAGTGAACAAGAATTTATTCAACTAGTAAACTGTATAATTCCAGTTGTTGAAGAAGTTGAACAGTTGCCTTGTGGTGCTCCAACTGAATTTGAAATCATTACAACAATGGCTTTTTACTTTTTCGGTAAAATAAAAGAACATGACATATTTTTAGTAGAAGCTGGTTTAGGTGGGTTAGAGGATTGCACAAATGTAATGACACCTTTAATTAGTATTATTACGAGTATTGGCCATGATCATCAACAAATACTTGGTGAAACAATAGAGGAAATTACTAAACATAAGGCAGGAATTATTAAAAAGGGAATTCCAATTGTTACAGCAGAATTGAAAGAAAAAGCTTTAACGATTATTCAAAATGCCGCAATTAAAAATGAAGCTGATTATTTTGAATATGATAAGCATTTTTTTGCTTCTCCTTTGAAAGATTCACTTTATGAAAAGTTTAATTACAAAGGCAATGAAATGCTAATTGAAAATATTGAGCTATCGATGCTTGGGCACCATCAAATTAGGAATGCTTCTTGCGCAATCTGTGTTGTTCAATTATTACAAAATAAATATGGAATGAAGTTTAGTGAAAATCATATCAAAAGAGGATTAAAAATAGCTCAAAAAGCAGGTAGATTAGAACGAATAGCTTCTAATCCTGTCATTTATATTGATGGAGCACATAATGTTGAAGGAATTAAAAGTTTAGTGGAGACGATGAATAACCGTTTTCTTGATAAGGAAATAAAGATTCTATTCTCTGCCTTGAAAGATAAAAATGCCCGAGAGATGTTAAAAGAATTACGAGGTATAACAAATAATATTGTAATGACAACTTTTGATTTTCCTAGAGCGATGAATAAAGATGAATTAATTTCGAATGCTAATACACTTAATATAAAATATGAAAGTGATTTATCTATTGCAATCGATAAGAATATAAAGGATATACAGGAAGACGAGATATTATTAATAACCGGTTCTTTATATTTTATCTCGGTAGTAAGAAGATATTTGCTAAAAAAATTCGCTTAGAATTGTAAAGGAGGGCCCATAATCTTGATTAGTAAGCATAGTAATAGGTTGATTTGGATCGCATGGATTATTCTAATGCCTATCATATTTTATTATGCTAATATGGTTAGCCCTCTTAGACATATAGAACGTTCAAATTTTTTAATTATAATTGCGTTATTTCTAATTGTAGCGAATATGCCAATTAAAATTAATGATGCTACATTTTCTTTTATTTTCGGAATCTCAATTTTGGTTTTTTTATCGTATGGTTTAGTTGCAGAACTTTTAATAAGTCAATTAGCCTATTCGATTTTGTATATAAGATTGAGTATTACAAAAAAAACTCTCTACCGATTGCCACTTAATTCGTTAATGTTTGCATTATGTTCTATTGGTAGTGCGCTACTTTATTATTTAGTTGGGGGAAAGATTGAACCTACTGGGACTAAAGAACTATTGAACAGCTTAATTCCAATCCTCATTTACACTCTTGTTTCTTTTTGGATTAATCAAATCGTTATTTATTTTATTACGATTTACTTATATAAAAGAGAAATGAAATTGATTAATAGGGAATTTAAGTGGGATTTGTTTATCTATATATTAATGTATCCAATCGGAATAAGTCTTTATTTAATGTTAGAGACAAAAGGATATATTACGATAATTTACATAACTATTTACTATATTATTTTAATGATTATTTTAAACTCTTTATCCTCTGCTTTAAATATGAACAAATATTTAAAGAAAACGATGAAAATAAGTCAAAAACTGTCTCAAAGAATGGAAGAAGAGGAAGTAATCGATGAGTTTTTTGAACAACTTACTACTTTAATTCCAGTTTCATACGGAAATTTATTTATAGTTGAAGATAAATCGCTTAAATTAAAAAGATATTTTCAAAATAAATGTGATGAAAAAATATTTAGTTGTCCTTACTTTGATACGCTTGAAGGTTCAATATCTAGAAAAGTTTTTTTTGAAAAAAGAAGATATAGTTTTAGCAGACGATCACAATGGGACACTAATGATCATTTAAAATTTTCAGAAGCAGAAAGTTTATTATCAATCCCGATTATAAAAAATCAAGAAGTAGTTGGTGTACTTACAATTGCATCAGAACAAAAAAATGCGTTTAAAAAATACCAAGTAGTTCTGATCGAAATACTTGCATTATATCTCGCAATTGCGGTTGAAAATGCAAGGTTTTACTTACAAACAAAAATCAGAAGTGAAACTGATTCTTTAACCGGCTTATATAATTTTGAATATCTCGAATCTAAAATTAAAGATGAATTTGAACAGTTGAAATCATTCAAGATAAAGTCAATTTCATTACTCCTAATAGATTTAGATTATTTTAAAAAAGTGAATGACGAATACGGTCATCAAGCAGGTAATGAAGTATTATTTGAAGTTGCAAGACGGATTAAAATGGTAGTGAAGCAAAGTGGTTTAGTTGCTCGCTTTGGTGGAGAGGAATTTTCAGTACTTCTTGTAAATCATAGTGAAAGAGAAACATATAATTTAGCAGAAGAAATTAGAAAATCACTTGAAATTATTCCATTTTACATTACAAATCATATGACTAACGAAGATCAGCAGATTAAATTAACAGTAACAGCAAGTATAGGAGCAGCAGTTGCACCATTTGTGGCGACAGAACCGTCGGACTTAATTCGATGTGCCGACAGAGCTATGTATTCAAAAGCAAAAAATGCCGGAAGAAATAAAGTGGCAATGTATAGCAAATAACCACCGGGAATTCTACGGTAGTTATTTATTTATTTATTTATGTAGATAAAAAATGGGCAAGTTTTTGTAATTTTTTGTTGCACGATACCTGTTTGCCCTCGACAAATGTCGGCGTGTTTTTCTGGAATTATATGTTAGTATTTTTTTACGTTTTAAAATAAAGTAGTAGGAGGATTCATATGGACAAGTCCTCAAAGATATCAATTAAAATTAATGGCGAGGAAAAAGCGTTTGAAGAAGGTGCCGTGACTTCTCAAGATCAGGTAGAGGAGAAGAACGGGGAATTTGGATGGGTTATACCAACTCCTGATGGGTTAGGCAAAAAAGTAATCGTTTTAGATGATGTTAAAAAGAAGAAAAAGATCAAGCCAGAGCAAAAGGTGAAGGAGAAAAAGAAAAAGAAGATTTCTTTTTTCACAAAGAAGTCACCTTCGAAAAGTATTATTATTTCTATTATAGGTGCAAGTTTAATAGGACTATGTTTTGGGTTTGTATTTTTAGGCATATTTAAACAATCAAAGCCAGATGCACTTAACCCAACAAAAAATAGTGTATCGGTTTCTGGTACAGCAACAAATCAAGTACAAATGAAGATTCCAGCAGTGAAGTTTGATCTCGCACAAGTTGGAATGTATAAAAGTATGGAATCAGCTAAGAAAAATGAAAAAGAAGTATCTACAAATGGATTTACCCCTGTCATTTATGAAAAAAATAATAATTTTTTCGTCGTTATTGCTTTGAGCGGGAAAGATAGCACGTTTTTAGCAGATGAAGTTAAGAAAAAATTAAAAAGCACATATTTAAAAGAAGAAACAGTTGGTGGGCAAGAATACAAAGGCCCAAAACAATCAGTAGATATGTATAAAGCTGAAGTGGAAACATTTAATTTTATGTTATCGTACTTAACAGATAAAAACTTTAATAACGAAAAACAGCTTGAACAAATAAGCTCAACCATGTTAATTTTGTCTAAACAAAAAGATTATATTAAAAATAAGCAATTACTAAGTGGACTTAAGCATTTACAAAACATCGAAAAAGTAATGTCCTCAAATACTAAGCACAATCTAAATAAAGTAACCCAATCAGTCCAATATGACATGTTATCCTTATTTAAAATATTAAAAGAACAAAAAAATACACTAACAAATTAAATTTTGTTAGTGTATTTTTAGTTTGTTGAAATATAAAGCGGTCACTAAGGAAAGCAATATTAAGTCGAACATTATTGATGTTAAACTTAATATTTTGATGAACTATTAAGATTTTAGATGTTAATGTGTGTTTAAACAATCTCAATAAACCAACAAACTATAGTAATTGTTTTATAGAAGTTAAAAAATTAAGAGTAAATTTCAGATAAATAAATTCTAATGATTAGTTTTTAAGTTGATGTTCGATCTCAATTGACATACACAATTGAAAACGAATTAAATTAGCATTTAATCCAGAATGTTGAAATATAAAATGGTCAATAGAGAAAACGGACATTAAATGACCATTTATTAATGATGAAATTATCATTTTTTGGATGCTATAATCTTTTTAAATGTTAGTATTTTTAACACTAATTGAGCCAATCTTTAGAAAAACATAATCAATTGATTAGTCTATTAATTAATGTTCGATATTAATTTCTACAAACTGATTAATAAACAACTGTTAGTTTACTCTAAGTAAAGGCTATTTGAATAGAGTTTATCGTAGACTTCTTTTGATGAATAAGTTGATTGGAACGGAGGGATGATCGACTCCTATGGGATAAGCGGGAAGGCTGAGACCCCGCAGGCTTGCCGAGGAGGCGAAAGAATCCCGCCCCATGGAAAGCGAGCATCCCGTAGTGGAAATCAACATCACTACTCCTTTACGAAAATTTGATAATTTATTGAAAAGATGCTTTTCAAGAGCTAGATTACACTAATGAATTAAAATTTTTGTTATTGTATTTTTTATTACAAATTCAAGAAAGAAATTAATAATTAACATTAAAAACTTCTTCTAGAAATTGATATCTATTCAAATTTTAAGCAAATTTTACTCCGAAAAGACTGGATTTGGACATAAAATATTTAAAAATGAAATTTTATTATTAGGGTATTTTAATACTTAACAAAACTTTCATTTTTATTACATTTTAATAACGAATAGACAACGAAAAGTGTTTTTTACTAATTTGTGTTATAGTGATTACTTGGGTAGGATAATCTTGTATCCTTCCTTTAAAATTAAATAATAGGTGAATGAAAATGAAAAAACTTATATTAGCCTCTGCATCTCCTCGAAGAAAAGAACTTCTTAGCATGTTAAATATCCCTTTTATCATTGAAACTAGTGATGTTGAAGAAGTAATGGAGCAGAACTTGCAGTCTTCTGAGATTGTAATGAAATTGGCGGAAGAAAAAGCTATAGATGTATCCAATAAATTTCCAAATGCAGTAGTAATCGGTGCTGATACGATCGTTACTTATAATGATAAAAAACTAGGTAAGCCTACCTCAAAAGAAGATGCATTTGCAATGTTAAAAATGCTATCTGGAAAAACACACGAGGTTTTTACTGGAGTTTCAATTATTAATGAAGGTAAAAGTAGTAGCTTTTATCAATGTACAAAAATTACCTTTAGTGAACTAAGTGATCAAGAAATAATTGATTATATCAATACTAATGAACCGATGGATAAAGCTGGTTCTTACGGCATACAAGGATATGGCGGAACATTTGTAGAGAAAATAGACGGCGACTATTATTCTGTTGTTGGACTTCCGATCAATAAAGTTAAGAAAAAACTAAGAGAACTAAATTTTTAACTTTTGATTTGAGGTGATATTTTGTCAAATTCGGTTCTCATTAAAGATTTTCCGAAAGATGAAAGGCCAAGAGAGCGATTGTTAAAATTTGGTCCCGGTAGTTTGTCTAACCAAGATTTACTTGCAATTTTATTAAGGACTGGGACAAAAAATGAATCGGTTTTAAAAGTTTCAAACAAACTTTTATTGAAATTTGATGGACTAAGATTATTAATGAATGCGTCTGTTGAAGAAATATCAAATATTAAAGGGATCGGTGAAGCGAAAGCTGTACAGTTAATTGCTGCCTTTGAGTTAGGAAAAAGGATAAACCGTCTTCAATATGACGAACGATTTATTATTAAAAGTCCAGATGATTGTGCTAAATTTATGATGGATGAAATGCGATTTCTTGAACAAGAGCATTTTGTATGTTTATACTTAAATACGAAAAATCAAGTTATTGCCCGCGAAACTATTTTTAAAGGTAGTTTAAATGCTTCGATCGTCCATCCTCGTGAAGTTTTTAAAGAAGCTTTTCGTAGATCTGCTAGCACGATTATTTGTTTACACAATCATCCAAGTGGGGATCCAACTCCAAGTCGAGAAGATATCGAAGTAACAAAACGATTAGTTGAATGTGGAAAAATAATTGGAATTGAATTACTAGACCATATCATAATTGGTGAACATAAGTATGTCAGTTTAAAAGAAAAAGGTTACGTTTAAGGGTGTTCATTAGTAGCTAATTGTTTTATAATGTAAGTTATGGATAAAAACCTGTTATTTACTAACGATAAGAGAATATAGTATAGATACTTTAAATATGAATTTAAGTTGTACGTTTTAGAAAGGAAGATACATATGTTTGGATTAGGTGGATTTACTCGTGATTTAGGAATAGACTTAGGTACTGCGAATACTTTAGTCTTTGTAAAAGGAAAAGGAATAGTAGTTAGAGAACCTTCTGTAGTTGCTTTAAGGACGGATACGAAACAAATTGTTGCTGTAGGGAGTTCAGCAAAACTTATGATTGGTCGTACTCCAGGAAATGTTGTTGCGACTAGACCCATGAAGGATGGAGTTATTGCTGACTTTGAAACAACAGCAACGATGATGAAGCACTATATTGATCAAGCTCAAAAGAGCAACGGATTTTTCTCACGTAAACCTTATGTAATGGTATGTGTGCCATCAGGTATTACTGCTGTTGAAAAAAGAGCTGTTATTGATGCAACAAGACAAGCTGGTGCACGTGATGCATTCTTAATTGAAGAACCTTTTGCTGCAGCAATTGGTGCTAATTTACCGGTTATGGAACCAACTGGAAGTATGGTTGTTGATATTGGTGGAGGAACAACAGAGGTTGCAATTATCTCATTAGGTGGAATCGTTACTAGCCAATCGATTCGTACTGCTGGTGATGATATGGACGAAGCGATTATCCAATATATTAAAAAGAACTATAACTTATCAATTGGTGAACGTACTGCCGAACAGTTAAAGCTTGAAATTGGTTCAGCTATTAAAACTGAATCAGATGAGCAAATGGATATTCGTGGTCGTGATTTAATTTCAGGTTTACCTAAAACAATTACAATCCATGGAGAAGAAATTGCAGTAGCTTTAAGTGATACAGTAGAAGCAATTGTTGAATCTGTAAAAAATACTTTAGAGAAAACGCCACCTGAATTAGCAGCGGACATTATTGATCGTGGAATCGTTCTTACAGGCGGTGGAGCACTTCTTCGTAATATTGACAAAGTAATTGCTCAAGAAACAAATATGCCTGTAATAGTTGCAGAAGACCCTCTTGATTGTGTTGCAATGGGGACAGGTAAAGCGTTAGATAATATCGATATTTTCAAAAAGAATTTTGGTGCAAATTCAAGTCAATATCGATAAAATTGAATGGAAAATGTATTGAAAAAATAAGCTAGTTTTCTAAAAGGTTGAACTACTAAATAAGTTCTTTAATAAGAAGATTAGTAAAAGTGTGTAATCCTCACTACAATTAGTGAGGATTACATTAATGAAATCGTTAGAACAAAAAGTTGAATTGTTATAAGAGGGTGTAAGAATGCCACAATTTTTTCAAAATAAACGTTTAATGATTGTCTTAGCTGCTATTATCTTACTAGTGGCACTTCTAGGTTATTCTTTAAGAAGTAATAGAAACCTTTCAATTCCTGAGCAGTTTATTAAAGATACAGTAAGTTTGACTGAAAAAGTATTTAATAAGCCCGCACAACTTATTGCGGGTTTATTTAATAATATGGCAGACTTAAAAGATACATATGATGAAAATCAAGTTTTGAAAAGTAAGCTCGATAAATATGTTGAATTATCTGTACGTGAGAAAGCATTAGAAAAAGAAAACAAAGAATTAAAAGACACGATGGGAATCAAAAAAAGTTTAAGTGATTATGATACATTTCAAGCTACAGTAACAATAAGAGATCCTGATAAATGGCAACAAATCATTACAATTGATAAAGGATCGATAAGTGGAATTGAAAAAGAAATGGCAGTTATCACTTCTAAAGGCTTAATTGGTAAAGTTAAAAATGTTTCTAAATTTTCATCAACTGTACAATTATTAAGTTCTTCAGATCGAACAAATCGAATTTCTGCTAAAATTCAGCAAAAAGATACGGTTTTTGGTTTGATAGAAGGTTATGATGTTGAGAAACAAGCTTTATTATTTAAACGAATTCCTTCAAATGCAAAAGTAAAAAAAGGACAAACAGTCGTGACTTCAGGTCTTGGTGGTGTTTTTCCAGCTAATCTAGTGATAGGAAAAGTTGAGGAAGTTGTTCCTGATGAACATGGGCTAACTCAAACAGCTTATATTAAACCGCAAGCAGATTTTAATGACATAAATCATGTACTAGCTGTTAAGCGTTCAATTGATCAGCCACAGAAAGGAGAGTAATTAGTAAATGAGTAAGTATGGTTTACCTCTCCTTTTAACATTTCTGTTTATTTTAGAAAATATTTATGTTTCAACTGTATCGCCAAATATTCTTGGTCACAATGCGATAATTGTTCCACATTTTTTATTTTTTGGTTTATTATTTATTACATTATATTACAATCCGAAGAAGGCGCTTATTTATGGTGTTATCTTTGGATTCATTTATGATATTGTTTATACAGAGATTATAGGTATATATTTAGCTGCTTTTCCGTTATTTATCTTTTTAATAAGTCAAGCAATTAAAATACTTTACGCGAATTTATTCGTACGAAGTATTCTTGTTATAATATGGACAGCAGCCTTAGAATATTTAGTATACGGATTAAATGCGTTGTTCGGATTTACTAATATGAATAATACATACTTTTTGAATCATCGATTATTTCCGACATTATTACTGAATGCACTATTTATATTAATTTTTGCATATCCTTTCTCATCATTATTAAGAACGATTAGCGAAAAGAATGAGGAAAAATAAAGGATTTTTCTGGTGCATGTCGAATTATACAATCGGGGTGAACACTTATCATGGAACAGAGGCAACAATATGTTACAATAAAAGGAACGAAAGATGGTCTAACACTGCACCTCGATGATACATGTTCTTTTCAAATTTTAGTAGATGAAATTGAAGAAAGACTGTCTACCCACTTGTTTGAGAGCAATGATCGTCCCTTACTTGCAGTTCGTTTAAAAATAGGAAATCGTTTTTTATCTCCCGAACAAGATGAAATTATTCGTTCAATTGTTCGTAAAAAGAATAATCTTGTGGTTGAAACAATCGAAAGTAATGTGATTTCGAAGCAAGAAGCTATTGAATGGATGAAAAGGGAGGAAATTGTACCTATTTGTAGAATGGTAAGATCCGGTCAGATTCTCCAAGTGAAAGGTGATTTACTGTTAATCGGTGATGTTAACCCAGGTGGAACTGTTATTGCGGGTGGAAATATCTTTATTATGGGTGCACTAAGAGGTACTGCTCATGCCGGTTTTAATGGTAATAAGGAGGCAGTTATTGCGGCATCAATAATGAGACCAATGCAGTTGAGAATTTGCAGCATAATGAACAGAGCACCGGATCATTATGGTGATGAAGGCAATGAGATGGAATGCGCGTATATAAACGAAGACAGCCAAATCATTGTCGATCGCATACAATTTCTGACTCATCTTAGACCTAGTTTGACAAGGTTAGAAAGGGGCATGATGTAACTGTGGGAGAGGCTATAGTAATTACATCTGGTAAAGGTGGAGTTGGTAAAACAACTACATCGGCAAATTTAGGAACAGCATTAGCGATGTTTGGAAAAAAAGTGTGCTTAATTGACACTGATATCGGCCTACGTAACTTAGACGTTGTCATGGGATTAGAAAACCGCATCGTCTATGATTTAGTGGACGTAGTTGAAGGGCGCTGTAAAACGCATCAGGCACTAATAAAGGATAAGCGTTTTGAGTGCTTATATTTATTACCTGCTGCACAAACAAGCGATAAAACTGCTGTTTCTCCTGAACAAATGAGAGAGCTTGTTGATGAATTAAAAAAAGACTATGATTATATATTAATAGATTGCCCTGCTGGTATTGAGCAAGGATATAAAAATGCAGTAGCAGGTGCAGATAAAGCGATCGTTGTTACAACTCCTGAAGTTTCTTCAATTCGTGATGCAGATCGTATTATTGGACTATTAGATCAAGAGGATATTGAGCCTCCTAAACTAGTAATCAATCGTATTAGAAGTCATATGATGGAAAATAGAGATAGCTTAGATGTTGATGAAATTACTTCAATGTTAGCTGTAGATTTAATTGGTATTGTTCAAGATGATGAAAGCGTTATTAAGGCAACTAATAGTGGTGAACCTGTAGCAATGAATCCAAATTCAAAAGCTTCTATTGCATATAGAAATATTGCAAGAAGAGTGCTAGGGGAATCCGTACCATTACAATCATTAGAAACTGAAAAGAGTATTTTCTTTAAAGTGAAAAAATTATTTGGTATTCGATAACACTTCGTAAAAAGCGAAGTGTTTTTCTTTTTCTATTTTTCAAAAGTCCTCTTTAATCTCTTCCAAAATACTGCCTAATAGCTTTATCCACTTTTCAAATTATCTACTCATAAGTTGTCCTATTGATTCATATAAATTAATTAACTAGTTTGCGAGGAGAGGTGACACTTTGAGTAAGCGCGTAGATGATATAAGAAAGCGGATCGCTAAACGGCGTGAACAAGAAGAAAAATGGGGAAACCCGAATCCGAATCAAATGATGAGCAAATTTCCGGTAAAAGAAGTGCAAAATACTGAGGGCGGATACACTTATACTTATGATGATTTGGTAGAAGAGCAAGGTAAGAAAATAATGAATAACTCTAACTTTATGTTTAGAAGTTTACTATGCGCGATTATTGTACTAGCTTTAGCCATCATCTTAAAAAGTAACTCACCTATGGCATCTCAAGTTCGGCATGGTCTTTCACAAGTTTATGAAAGTGAATTTCAGTTTGCTTCATTACAGAAATGGTATGAAGATCGGTTTGGAAGTCCTATTGCTTTTTTACCGCAATTAAATGATCAAAAAGACAATGCTGGAAATGATAATTATGCTGTTCCTGCAAGTGGTAAAGTACTGCAAAGTTTTAAAACGGACGGCCAAGGTATATTGATTCAAACTGAAGCTAACCAAAAAGTAGAGTCAATCAAAAAAGGTCGAGTACTTTTTGTAGGAAAGAAAGATAATTTAGGAAATACGGTCATTATTCAACACGCCGATGGTTCAGAATCTTGGTACGGAAAATTAGGAACAACTAACGTAAAAGTTTATGACGAAGTGGATAGTAAAAAGGTTATCGGAACGGTATCATCCAATGATGAAGGGAATCTAGGTACTTATTATTTCGCAATTAAAATGGGGGAAAAATTTATAGATCCGAAACAGGTGATTCCATTTGAATAAATGGCTAACTCTTCCTTCCAAAATTTCTGTTCATCCACTGTATTTATTAATTGCATGTATTGGTATTTTGACAGCTAATTTTTGGTCAGTATTGTTTGTATCAATTATCATTTTCTGCCACGAATTAGGTCACGCCATTGCTGCTACTTCATTTAATTGGAGAATAAATAAAATTACGCTACTTCCCTTTGGGGGGGTTGTAGATCTTGATGAACATGGAAATCGACCAACCTACGAGGAGTTTATTGTTACAATCTCTGGCCCCATTCAACATTTAACTTTATATATAATCGCTAACTTCCTATTTCAAATGAATTTAATGCCTGAAAACCTCTATACGCTTTTTATCAATTACAATATTAGTATTCTTTGTTTTAATTTATTACCAATATGGCCATTAGACGGTGGAAAATTAATCTATCAGTTATTTTCATTGATCTTTCCGTTCGTTAAAGCTCATATATATAGCTTGTACTCATCATTTGTATTTTTATTGTTATCCTCATTACTTACAATCATCATACAGCCTATGAATATTACAATTTGGGTTTGTCTATTATTTTTAATCGTTTCCTTATGGGGAGAATGGAAAAATAGGCATTTTGTTGTTATACGATTTTTAATGGAACGGTTTTATGGAAATGAACAATATATCCAAAAAATTAAATCGATCTCCTTGAATAAAGAAACAAAATTATTTCAAGTTTTTTCTAACTTTCAAAAAGGATATAAATACAACGTCGTCTTTTCTCTTGATAAAAAAAATCAACAAATGTTAGATGAAAATGAATTATTACATGCTTATTTTACTGAGAAGAAAGCAACCTACTCGCTTGAAGAGTTAATTAGTTAGATTTCAATTATTTATTACATTTTCTATAAACTCAAGATGGCTGATATGAAGCCATCTTTATAGTGTTGAAAATTAAAATAAGCATTCCAATAGCAAACAAAAAAGATGGTCTCTAGGAGAGGCCATTTTTTAATTAAGTTTATTCAATTATTACTATACATACCACGAGGAGTCTTTTGGAATATAGTCATAGTAATACAGTATAGAAGGGATCCTTTTTTGAATAATTATATCGTTTGAAACTCGTCTGCCCCATTCATCGTCTTCTCCAAAACTAATATTAAGAAATTTATGTGCCGAGGCAATCTTTTTTGAATAGCACATTAAATGATTTGGTTTTCGATAATAATAATTTTCATCTTCCCCATGTGCAAACTCTTTCCCATATTTACAAATTTTAGAAAATTGGTTATTAAAATTTACTAAAACGTCAAATACAATACAGTCAACATTTGGCGTTTCATTGATTGCTGAGCACAATAATTCGATATAATTTGGTTCTATCCGATCATCGTCATCTATAAAAACTACATAATCTCCTTTTGCTTGCTCAATTAGAACATTTCTCTTTTCACCAATGCTTCTTTTTTTATTTTCTAAAAGTACTAATATTTCAACTGGATATGCTTTACTCTGTTTATCTAATTCATTAATAATATTATTTAAATACCCCATTCTTTCGGGGACAGTTGGAATAAGAATTGATAGAATTATATCCATATAATCGCTCCAATCTAAATCAGGATTAAGTAAAAGAAAGGGTAATACAGGAAAAGAAAAGGGGAAAATGTAAGTGAAATCTTAATATAATATACAATTTCTACTATTCATGTGAGTAGACGAACTAATTAGATTGTATTAACTAGCTTTTTCCTACTTAAATGAATAAAATGTGATAGATACTATACATAGTTAGGAAGATGAATTTGAAGAAAGTTATTATGAATGTAAAACATTCAGAGAAAAGAATTGCTGTAATTGAAAATGAACAGCTAGTTGAATGGTTTTCTTCTGCAGACCAAAAAACATATGTAGGAAATATATATGTAGGACAAATCCAAGAAGTAATGCCGAAATTAAATGCAATTTTTGTAAATATTGGTTTAAATAAAAATGGCTTCATGAGATTCGAAGATACAGTCGAGGGTAAAGAATCTGAAATCAATAAAGACGAATTAATAAGAAAAAAGTTCCAAAAAGGACAATATATTTTGGTTCAAGTCATAAAGGATGCGTTTGATGAGAAAGGTCCTAAGCTTACAAATAATCTTGAGTTCTCTGGTGATTACGTTGTATATTTCCCTCTTACAAAACAAGTTGCTGTTTCAAATAAAATAAAAAAAGAATCGAAACGAAATAAATTATACTCATTAGGCCGAGATTACACTAGTGAGAATGAGGGGCTAATTTTCAGATCTTCATGTGAAAATGTTGAATCAGATGTGATTTTAAATGAGTTAAAAAGCTTTCAAACATTTTATGATTCATTAAAAAATCAAAGCTTTAAAAAAATCACATGTGTATGGGAAGCGAATTCCTTGTTTACTAAGTTTTTTAAATTACATCCTAAAGATACAATCAGTGAATTAATCATTGATGATTTAGCTGCTTATAAAAAATATTTGCCTGAAGATCTTCAAATAATTAGTTATAGAGGAAATGAAAATATTTTTGTGGCATTTAAAATTGAAGAACAAATAGAGAAATCTTTTAAACAAATTGTATGGTTAAAAAATGGTTCATTTCTTCTAATCGAGCAAACTGAAGCTATGACAGTGATCGATGTAAATACAGGTAAATTTAGCGGGAAAAATAATCGTGAAGAAACTGTATATCATACAAATCAATTAGCTGCAATTGAGATTGTTCGCCAACTAAGGCTTCGTGATATTGGTGGAATGATAATTATTGATTTTATAAATATGAAGTCCGTTGAACAACAAAAAAGTATAGGCGATCAATTAAAGGAAGCCTTTAAAAATGATCGAGCATATACAAAGCTATTTGGATTTTCTGACCTTGGTTTATTTGAACTTACACGCAAAAGAACAGCTCATTCACATATCGAAGCAACACATCAAAAGTGCCCTGAGTGTAATGGTAGTGGGCTTGTAAAAAACACAGTTCAGACAGTTTTTGAGCTAGAACGAGCGCTTTGGGAGCTCTCAACAAGTCGTGATATTGAGGCTTTACTTGTTGAATGTAGTGAGGATGTCGCAAAAGCGTTAAATGGAGATCAAAATAATCATGTACAAAGACTAGAAAAAGCAATGTTTATAAAAATCTGTTTAAAAATTTTATCTTCAAAAACACCTTTTTATCATATAGTTCGAACTGGTACGACCAAGGAAATCACCAGCTATTTAGAAACAGCCATTAACTGAAGAAGTTGTTGACATTCGACATACGCCATGGTAACATCATAATGTTATTGTTTGTAGCGCACCCGTGCTACAACCGCGCATAATAGGTATTAAATTGCTATTTTTAGCATGCCTATTGGTGGCGAGTCTTAGACTATTGAGGAGGTGCAATTATGTACGCAATTATTGAAACTGGTGGTAAACAAATCAAAGTTGAAGAAGGTCAAGCAATCTACATCGAAAAACTTGATACTAACGCAGGTGAAACTGTAACATTCGACAAAGTTTTATTCGTAGGTGGCGAAAACATCAAAGTTGGTAGCCCAACTGTTGAAGGAGCTACTGTAACTGCAAAAGTTGAAAAGAACGGTAAAGCTAAAAAGATTCTTGTATTCAAATACAAATCTAAAAAGAACTACCGTCGTAAGCAAGGTCATCGTCAACCTTACACTAAAGTTGTTATCGAAAAAATCAACGCTTAATTTTAAGTAATGACTAAAATAACAATTGAACGTTTAAAAGATGGACGTATAGGTTCCTTTAAAATAAGTGGACATGCATTTTTTTCTGATGCCGGAACTGACATTGTTTGTGCCGGTATATCAGCAGTTTCAGTAGGAACTGTAAATGCTTTGGAAGCAATTTGCCGTATAGATTCGGAATTAAATACAGTGATTGATGAAAAGAAAGGTTTCTTGAAGTATCAATTACCGATTGATTTAAATGAAGAAAATATGCAAAAAGCGCAACTTATCCTTGAAGCGATGATCGTATCTTTACAAACTATCGCTGCAAGTTACGGTGACTATGTCACTATAAACGAGTAAAACAGGAGGTGTAACCATGTTAAAATTAAATCTTCAGTTATTTGCTTCTAAAAAGGGAGTAGGTTCTACAAAAAACGGTCGTGACTCAATGTCAAAACGTCTTGGCGCTAAACGTGCTGATGGACAATTCGTAACTGGTGGTTCAATTCTTTACCGTCAACGCGGCACTAAGATTTATCCAGGTGTAAACGTTGGTCGTGGTGGAGATGATACATTATTTGCGAAGGTTGATGGCGTAGTTAAATTCGAACGTTTAGGCCGTGACCGCAAACAAGTAAGTGTATACCCTGTAGCTCAAGAAGCTTAAGAAACTAACTTAGAAACTCTAACCTTTTAGGTTAGAGTTTTTCTGTACTTAAGACATTTTTATTTATAATAAATTGCTATTCAACATGGAAATAGGTTTTGTTATAGCAACCTCTCAAACAATATGCTCCAAAGACTCGGCATTTTACAAGCTACACACTAGTTTGAGACTTTCAAAATGTTCAATCAAAATGCCGAGTCTAACTTTTTTATTACCTTCATAAATACCAAAAATGTAAACCTATAGGAGAATACAATGCAGGAGAAATGGGACGTTCTAGAGGTATTAAGACATTCACGTCATGATTGGTTAAATCGAATTCAATTAATAAAAGGATACATGGCCACAGGTCAATCTGACCAGCTAGAAGAAACGATTACAAAAATTGTTGCTGATTCTTTGAATGAAGCTAAAATTTGTTCGTTACAAATTCCAGAGTTTGCAGAATTTATCATTACCTATAACTGGAAGCCTCGTACAATTGTACTAGATTATGAAATTTTAGGAGAACCATGTTCTCTTAAAAATTTAGACGAAGTGATGACAGTATGGATTCAAAACTTTTTAGAAAAACTAGAATCTTGGGTACATATTTATGAGGAAAATTTTGTTAGTTTAACAATTGAAATAAATGATAAAACAGTTAGTTTCTTTTTTGACTTCAGAGGTAAACTAACAAAGAAAGAAGATATGTTGAAGTGGATTGTTTCATCATCAAATGACAGCTCAAAAATTAGAATGATGTCATATTTTTGTGAGACAGAAGAGTGCAGTATCGAATTTAAAATGGAAAAATAAAAGAGTGGTGGATTTATAATTATGTTTATTGATCAAGTCAAGATATATGTAAAAGGTGGAGACGGTGGAAACGGTATGGTAGCCTTCCGTCGTGAAAAATATGTTCCAAAAGGTGGCCCTGCTGGTGGAGACGGTGGTAGGGGAGCTAATGTTGTATTTATAGTAGATGAAGGCTTAAGAACATTAATGGATTTCCGTTATAAACGTCATTTTAAAGCAGATCGTGGTCAACATGGTATGTCTAAAAACCAACATGGTAAAAATGCAGAAGATATGATTGTAAAAGTACCACCTGGGACGATCGTAACAGATGCTGATTCAGGTGAATTAATAGCTGACCTTACAATGGATGGTCAAACAGCTATTATTGCAAGAGGAGGCCGTGGAGGCCGTGGAAATAGTCGATTTGCATCGCCTGCAAATCCGGCTCCAGAAATAGCTGAAAATGGTGAGCCAGGTAAGGAAAGAAACATTAAACTAGAACTTAAAGTTTTAGCTGACGTTGGATTAGTTGGTTTCCCAAGTGTTGGTAAATCTACATTACTATCTGTTGTAAGTTCTGCTAGACCAAAAATCGCTGATTATCATTTTACAACAATTGTTCCTAATTTAGGTGTTGTAGAAACAGAAGATAATCGAAGTTTTGTAATGGCCGATTTACCAGGGTTAATTGAAGGAGCACATCAAGGCGTTGGACTTGGGCATCAATTCCTACGTCATATTGAAAGAACACGTGTAATTGTTCATGTAATTGATATGTCAGGTCTTGAAGGCAGAGACCCGTATGATGATTACTTAACAATTAATCAAGAGCTAAAAGAATATAATTTACGTTTAACTGAACGACCTCAAGTAGTCGTTGCAAATAAAATGGATATTCCAGAAGCTGAAGAAAACTTAATTAAGTTTAAAGAACAAGTTGGAGATGAAGTTCAAATTTTCCCAATTTCTGCGGTAACACGTCAAGGTTTACGTGATTTATTATTTACAGTTGCAGATTTAGTTGAAACAACTCCAGAATTCCCACTTCATGACGAAGAGGAAGATAAACCATTACGAGTTCTTTATAAATATCAAAAAGAAGAACCTACTTTTGAGATTACTCGTGACAGTGATGGAACGTTCGTCGTTAAAGGTGAAGAGCTTGAAAAACTATTCAAAATGACTAACTTTGAACGTGAAGAGTCAATTCGTCGATTTGCACGTCAAATGCGTGGAATGGGGATTGATGAAGCTCTACGTCAACGTGGCGCGAAAAACGGAGATATCGTTAAAATTTCTGAATACGAATTCGAATTTATCGATTAATAATTCCTGTATAAAAAGAGGGTGTCCAAATTTTGGACTTACCCCTGTCAAGTAGACACTATAAAAAAGGTATTACTTTAAGCAGCCTTAGCCCTGTATTCAATAGGGCTAAGGTTATTTAATTTCTT
>NZ_JBHVPN010000006.1:4017-206517 GCF_042887255.1 Gottfriedia sp. NPDC057948 | reverse complement strand
GATACAATAATTATACAAGAAAAAAGTGAAGGCTTCCTCGATAAATCGAGAAAGCCTTCACTTTTTTAAACCACAAGGACTTTTTCAGTGGCCTCGGCTTGCCGAGGAGGCTCAGGTCTCGTCCCATGGAAAGCGAGCATCCTGTAGTGGAAATCAACAACACTCTACTCCTTTTACGAAAATTTGATCATTTAATTGACATGGTTGTTTTTCAACAGCGTGAAAAAAATCGACTGCAAAGTCGATTTTTTAATTGAGATAAATGGTAGGTATTTTGAAGCAGGTATTCGTAAAAGAAATATTGAATGATTAGTTACATATGCTAAAAATGTAAAATTTTAGATTTAAGTGAATACAAAGGAGGAATTACCCCTGAGCAAAATTGAACTGATTAATACATACAAAAACGAGCTTCAAAATTACTCTTTGGAACAGTTGAGGTATAAATCTGAAGAGGAGGTTTGGTCTATTGGCCAAATGTATGACCATTTAATCATTTGTGCCCATGAATATCTAGATAGCATGGAAACCTGCGCCACCCTAAATGATGAACAACCCCTTGGAAAAACTGAATTTGGCGAGAAGTTATATAAGAATGGGGGATTTCCACCAATTAAAATTAGATTACCAGAAGAACTAAATGATCCACCTAATAATTCAGATAGCAAGGACGAGCTGATCAGCAGAATTAAACAAGTAATACTAAGGTTGAGTCAATGGGAGTCGAAAGTGGAACATATTAACCCAAAATATAAAGTCCAGCATGGAGGGTTCGGATGGCTAAATGCAAAGGAATGGTATGATTTAGTTTATATGCATTTTCGTCATCATTTGCGCCAGAAAAGTGATTTAGAACAAAGGCTTGGTAAGTGACGGGCATTCTTCAAACTAACCGATATGAAAATTTTAATTTGCAAGGAAATAAGGAATTTAAATAGATAGAAAAATAAATAAAACAAAAAGACAAATAATAATAGGGAGTAAACAATGAATAAAAATCGGTTGGAAGCTTTTAGTGACGGTGTACTTGCTATCATTATTACAATTATGGTCCTAGAAATTAGGATTCCCCACAGTCCGAATATACAAGACTTATTACAGCTTTTCCCAACCTTTCTTAGTTATTTACTTAGTTTCATTTATGTTGGTATTTACTGGAATAACCATCATCATATGATACACACTTTACAAAAGGTGACAGGATCAATAATGTGGGCAAATCTTCATTTGCTTTTCTGGTTATCCTTAATTCCTTTTGCATCTGGTTGGATGGGAGAAAACCATTATAAGCATTATCCAACAATGCTTTATGGTGTAATACTCTTAATGGCCGCAATAGCTTACTTCATATTACAAGGTATAATTATCCAAAAAGAGGGAAAAAATTCAAAATTAAAACAGGCAGTAGGTAATGATTGGAAAGGTAAAGCTTCAGTGGTTTGTTACTTAGCTGCAGTTTGCACTTCTTTGATCTGGCCTTGGTTCGCTCAAATAATTTATGTAATCGTTGCAATTATGTGGTTATTACCGGATCGTCGAATTGAGAAGGTTATGCAAAGTAAATAAATAAAAAGTGAGGGAGTAGACTATGATGATCAAAGGTTTTGGGGGAATATTCTGGAGGACTAAAAATCTGGATGCTTTAAAAAAATGGTACAGTAAAGTGCTGAATGTTGAAATAGAAAATTGGAATGGGACGATCATTAAACCCGATTCTGAAAATGAAACGATCTTTTCTTTCTTTACGGAAGAAGACAATTATTTCCCAACAGAACAGCAAGTCATGTTAAATTTTCAAGTTTATAATCTAGATGAGACGATTAAGCATCTTGAACAAGTCGGTATACCTCTTGCTAAGGAAAAAGAGATTAGTGATTATGGTAAGTTTGCATGGATTAAAGATCCTGAAGGTAGATTAGTTGAACTTTGGGAGAAATAAACTTGCTAAGAAAGGGTTGCTGCGGCGATCCTTTTTTTATTTGTAACTATTGCAAAGGAATAAAAAGATTCTCCATAGAATATTAGTTTTTTAGTAACTCTGTATTATTTGAATACATAAAGGAGAACATACTATGTCAGACTTATTTATTTTTCTACCATGATTAATTCTTATTATAGTAATTGCTATTATTGTCTTCCTAATTAACAAATTTGCAAATAAAAAGAATAAAAGCACAGGAAGAATTGTTGGAAACATCTTATTGATATATGTCACTTTTAATTTAATAATAGGGGTTATTACTTATCTTAAAGGACCTTAGTTAATGATTACATACGTTAACTGTGAATTAGGGTTTCATAACAGAGATGGACTCATGCCCCTTTTTTAGTAAGTAATATTGAACAACTTGCTATCCAAAAATCAACTAGTAAAAGATTAATCTAATGGTCATTTATTGGCCCAGCATTTTTAATCAAAAGACATATTAGTTTCTTTAAGTAGTAAAATAGTTTACAATTTAGTAGTTGAATTGTAATTTAAGTAATATACATAATTAAATGACCATAGATCGCTGAGTTTTAGTTGAGTGTTTCTTCTATTATTGAGGGACATTTCAACTTTGAAGCGGGGGAACCAATTTTTGTACACTTGTACTTTGGGGTGAATCCTTTTTAGGTAGGGCTACTTTTTAGGTCCGAATCCGACAGCTAACCTCGTAGGCGTGTAAGAGAAGGTTTCCAAAATGATGTCTTATTAAGGCACTGGAGATTTTCCTAGTGTCTTTTTTGCATTCAATTTTGATAAAGTAAGTGGGGGTTATGTAGTGCTAGAAATGTATATATTTGGCGGGATTCTTATTTTAACTATGTTAATAGCAGTATTTATGACTCGTAAGGATTCTGTAGTAGATGATGAAAATGGAAAATATAAATGTGGAAAGTCTGAGAATAGGAAGAGAATCGTTAGAGAGAGAAAATCAGGTAAAGTCGTGAGAATAGATTGATTAGTATTGTAGAAAATCGAAATAAAAAATGGATTGAAACAATATTTGAAACTTCCGTTAGAGAGTGGTCAATTAGGCCATTCTCTTTTTTATATGGTTAGTTTTGGTTTCATAATTCATATTTAGTTCATAATGAGTCTATATAATATGTACATAATTATTTGTAAATGTAAGTAGGTGAATTTATTGAATCATGTAAATGTATTAGTTGTCGATGATGATGCAAATATTCGGGAGTTAATCTCTATTTTTTTAAGTGGTGAAGGCTATACAGTTATTGAGGCTGAAAATGGTCAAGAAGCATTAACGTTACTGGAAGAAAATAATATTCAAATAGTAGTAGTTGATGTGATGATGCCTGAAGTAGATGGATATGAGCTGACAAAAGAGGTTAAAAAATATTATGATATTCCGATTTTAATGGTCACAGCAAAAGGTGAATCTCAAGATAAATTAAAAGGCTTTGATTTTGGAGTAGATGATTATGTTGTTAAGCCGTTTGATCCTTTGGAAATCGTAGCCCGTGTAAAAGCTCTATTAAGAAGGTTTCAATTACTATCTGATAAAAATATTTTTGTAGGTAATTTAACGATTAATCAAGTTAAATTTGAAATTTCGGCGAATGATCAATCGATTACATTACCATTAAAGGAATTCGAATTATTGTTGAAGCTTGCTAGTCAAGCTGGAAGAATTTTTACGAGGAATGATTTGATTGAGCAAATTTGGGGACTTGATTACGAAGGAGATGAACGCACAGTTGATGTGCATATAAAGAGAATACGAGAGCGTCTAAGAGAGTTAAAGGCTACAGTCGAAATCGTTACAATTAGAGGTTTAGGTTATAAATTAGAGGAAAATCACGCATGAAAAGCATGTATACTAGATTGGTTTTAATCTTTATTTCAGTTATTTTATTGAGTTTAGTCATTACTTTTTTTATTGCTTCAAAATACTTTATAAAACATGTCGAAACAGAAGTACAAAGTGATTTAATTGATGTTGGAGAAAATTTTATTTCCATCTATTCTAAACAAGATAATCAAAATGGAGTAGATGCGACCTTGAAAATTCTTAGTAAAAATTTTTATATTTCACTGTATGACGAGTCGGGTAAAATCGTTTTGAAAAATACAGCACTAAAAAAGAAGAATATAAAAAAAGAACAAGTATTAAATGTACTAAACAAAAGTGATGTTCAAACAAAAGGATATCTCAGCGGTCTACCTTTTGAAAAAGATGGGCATCAATATGCTTTATTTATTCAGCCCAATATTGATCGTGGGTTCTTTAAAATGCGTAGAGTTTTATTTTTTAGTTTGCTGACAACTTTAATCATTGGGTCAGTAACATTTTTATTTGTAGCTAAGTTATTAGTAAAGCCAGTAAAAGAGCTAATTCGTGCAACAAAAGAACTAGCTAAAGGTAATTATGACGTTCAAGTAACGATTAAACGTAAGGATGAAATTGGACTACTCGCTTCAAATTTTAATCTGATGACGAATAAATTAAACAAGCTAGAAGAGATGAGAAGTGAATTTGTTTCAAATGTTTCTCATGAAATTCAATCACCGTTAACATCTATTAAGGGATTTGCAAAGGTTTTAAGAAATAAGCAGTTAGCTGAAGAGAAAAAGGAACATTATTTATCCATTATTGAGGAAGAGAGTGAACGTCTTTCAAAGATGAGTGAAAGATTATTAAAGCTGGCTTCATTAGACTCTGAGCAACATCCATTCCTGCCTACGACCTACAAATTAGATGAACAAATTCGAAAAATTATTTTGGCATTAGAGCCACATTGGGAAAGTAAAAAGCTTCAATTAGTTTTAAATTTACCACAAACAGAAATAGTAGCAGATCGTTTACTACTTGAACAAGTATGGATTAATTTACTTCAAAATGCGATTAAGTTCTCAAGTATAGCTGGGTACATTAAAGTAGATATTTTGGAGTTGGATCATACTATTCACGTCATGATTAGCGATAGTGGACTAGGAATAAGTAAGGAAGATATGGAGCGGATATTTGAACGTTTTTATCAAGCAGACCGTTCTAGAAATAAAAAAGGAACTGGGCTTGGTCTTTCGATTGTTCAAAAAATTATCGAAATACATCATGGGAAAATAGAGGTTGAAAGTGTTGTTGGGAAAGGAACTAGCTTTACGATTATCCTTCCGAAAAGCTTGTAAAATTAAAAAGTTCAATTTATGTTCTTAATTGTTCATATTCTGTTCATATAGATTTGATAAACTAATCACGTATTAGAATTGTAACCAATCGAAAGGGGAAATAGATACATTATGTTTGCAGGCTTAACGAAATTAAGTTTGAAGAACACAATTTCAGTTATTATATTAAGTGTTCTTGTTTTAGTTGGGGGAATTTATTCAGCCCAAAAAATACAAATTGAAACATTTCCTGATGTTTCATTTCCAGCTGTTGCAGTACAGGTAGTATACCCTGGTGCATCATCTGAGGATATAGAAACTGAGGTCACTAAACCAATCGAATCAGGTTTAATGAAGCTTGAAAACTATGATCAGTTAACAAGTACTTCAAGTGAAAATATGGCTTCAATCTTTTTGATTTATCCTTTTGGATCGGATATGGATAAAATTGAAAAAGACGTTGATAATGTAATCAATAAAACTAAGTTACCTGATAAAGCAGAAGCGACAGTTCAACGTATTGCGATGGATTCTGCTCCTATTTATCAAGTTGCAATTGCAAATAACGGACAAGTAAAAGACTTGCAACAATCAATTGAAAAAGATTTACTTCCTCAAATTAAAAAAATCAATGGTGTTAGTGATGTAAGTCTCCAAGGAACAAAAGATGAAGAAATTCAGATCGTTGTAGATAATAAAAAAGCAGAAGAAAAAGGCATTTCTTTAGATACGATTAAAACGGCAATTCAAGGTCTAGATTATGCAGTGCCATTAGGATCTGTTGAGAATAATGGCAAAACAGTTTCTGTTCGAATGAAAGGTACGTTAAATTCAGTCGATCAAATCAAAAAAACAGTTCTATCTAGTGCAGCTGCTCAAAGTTCACAAATGGGTACGATGACTCAAGGAGCACAACTAGGTAGAGGTGCAGGACAAGCACAAACAGTAACGCCAAAAAATGTTACGGTTGCTGACATTGCAGATGTAAAAGTAGTATCAGTTCAAGATCAAATTTCTAGATATAACGGAAAAGAAAGTTATATTTTATCTGTTTCTCAAACACAAGATTCAAATACAGCGGATGTAGCAACATCTGTTAAAAAAGAAATTAAAACGTTTAAGAAAGACAATAATGTAGAAACGCATGTCATTATGGATAACGGTAAAGAGATCGAAAAATCCGTTAGTTCTTTAATTAAAGAAGGTCTATTAGGTGCGTTATTTACAGTAGTCGTTATTCTGTTGTTCTTAAGAAATATTAGAGCAACAATCATTTCAATTTTATCGTTACCAATTTCAATCTTTGCAACAATATCAGTATTAAATACATTAGGTTACACATTGAACATTATGACTTTAGGTGGACTAGTTGTTGCGATCGGACGTATTGTTGACGATAGTATCGTTGTAATTGAAAATATATACAGATGGAAACAACAAAAAGGTAATCAATATAAGAAAAAAGAGATGGCATTATATGCAACTAAAGAAGTAATAGGTGCCATTGCATCATCTACATTTGCAACGGTAGTAGTATTTTTACCTTTAGCATTTGTAAGTGGTATTATCGGAGAATTCTTTAGACCATTTGCTATTTCAGTAGTAGTTTCGATTTTAACTTCTCTAATTGTTGCGATCATTTTAATTCCAACATTAGGAGCAAAATTCTTATCAAAACCATTAAAAGAACATAGTAATGATACTCGTTTTATGAGAGGTTACGAAAAGTTACTTCGTTCGGCATTAAAACGTAAATGGATTGTTATCTTATTATCAATCGTTTTGTTAGCTGGTTCATTATCGATGATTCCTTTATTAGGATTCTCATTCTTACCAGGTAGTGTAAATACAACACTTCAAGTGACTGCAACTCTTCCATCGAATAGTACTGTGGATCAATCAAATGTAGTCGCAAAAGAATTAGAAAAATACTTTGCAGATTCCGACAAAATTGACAGTGTACAAGCTACTGTTGGTGGTAAACGTGATTTTATGATGAATATGGATGGGGGCAAAAATAAAGCAATCTTCCAAATCAATCTAAAAGATGGAAAGAACATGGATAAAGAACTTTCAAAAATCAATAAAGAAGTTCCTTCAATTGTTGATGCGAAAGTAAAAGGTACAACAATCACAGCAAAAGAACTTTCTCAAAATGGTCCTCCAACAGGGAACAATATTGATGTAAATTTATACTCTGCCAACTTTAATGACTTAAAAAATGCAGCATCAAAAATTGAAAAAGAATTAAACAGTGATGATCGTCTGAAAAATGTTTCTAATAATTTAAAAGATGTACAACCTAAATTAGAAATTACATTAAACGATAAAGCACGCGATGAAAATATTTCAATGTTCCAAGTTATGGGAGCTATTAATGAAAAAATTAACGACGTTGAAATCGGTGATTACGATTTAAACGGCGAAACAAATAAGCTTACTGTAGGTTATAAAACGAAAGCAACTTCAAAAGAAGATATTGAAAAAATCAAATTTATGACTGCAACAGGTCCGAAAGAAATTAAAGACTATGTAACTATTTCTCAAAAGGATGCACCAGTTTCAATCAACCATGATGATGGAAAAATGTATGCATCAGTAAGTGCAGAAGTAAAAGGTAAAGATACTGCAGCAATTACAAAAGATGTAACAAATCATTTAAATAAGATTGATTTACCAAAAAGCGTCGATATGAAAATTGGCGGCGGTTTAGATATGATTTCAGATGGATTCAGCAGTTTAGGAATAGCAATGGTAGTTGCTGTTGGATTAGTATTCTTAATCATGAGTATGACATTTGGTGGCTTAAGAACACCGTTTGTTATTTTAACATCATTAATCTTCGTACCAGTCGGAGCTTTCTTAGCGCTATTTATTGGTAAGCAAACACTTTCAATGAGTGCAATGATCGGACTATTAATGTTGATCGGTATTGTTGTAACCAATGCGGTTGTATTATTAGACCGTGTTGAACATAACCGTAAAAATGGATTAGATGTAACTGACGCATTAATTGAGGCTTCAAAGACAAGATTACGTCCAATCCTAATGACAGCATTAGCAACAATTCTAGCATTAGTACCAATGGCCCTTTCAAATTCAACATCTGGCTTAATTTCGAAAGGATTAGCAGTAACTGTAATTGGTGGTTTAACAACTTCAACATTCTTAACACTAATCATCATCCCAGTTATTTATAAGTTAGTGAGCAAAAAGAAAAAGATTGAAGAATAATTGAAAAAGAGTGCCTCACATAAATAGTGGGGCACTCTTTTTATTTAAAACAAAACTCGGTTAATGAAAAACTAAAAAAGAGGCTGTCTAATAGACAACCTTTTAGATATACCTTACTAAATAACATAGACTAAACCGTTTCAGAGTTTATCATAATAAGTGCCATTTATTAATAACTAAAAAGCCATAAATGAGGCCTTTTTTATTATCTTTTTCCAAATGAACTCCTCCAAGATGACTATATCCAACAAGTATTATATCAGAATTAATATAGAATTATTAATATAAAAAAATGCCTAAAATAAAAATGGAAACTATTTAAATTCAGTTTCCATTTTTTTAAAACGAACACCAGCGTTTGTTGAATAGTAAGTTTTTGTAGTTACTTTCTTTCATTTGAAGTGGATTTAGCTGAACCTGTGAATGGATTAATTACATAAGATAAATCTTTGCCAGCCTCTTTTTCTTCTTGGTTAATTCTTTTTCCTAAAGATGAGTAATACCATATCCATGCACCCAATGTTAAAATGCCACCAATAGTTGAAATCCAAAAAGCCATCTATATTCCCTCCAACAAGTTCCAAATGAGAAACAGGAATATGTTTATTCTCTTAAAACTATATTCTTTTTATGCTTAAAAAATCCTTTCCAAATCCAACTACCCTGCTAGTTACTTGTACAAGAAAATCAACAAACTACTTCAATAGATTCAGAAGCAAATAAAGAGCTTAGGCACAAACGCTACCTAAGCTCCTTATATTATTTAGGTTCATAATCAAAATGTAATTCATTATTTTCATTTACAATTACACTTAAATTATAATCTTTAAAATACCATAAATCTGTTTCGTTTATAAAATAGACTACGTTATCAATCGTAATAGATTCTCCGATGTCCACAGGTTGTTCTTTAGTAACACCTAAAGAATAGCCTTTATGTATTGTACTATTTCCACCGTATCTCGCGAAAAAACGAATCGTATCTCCTTCTTTGACATTCATTTCATCTTTAAACCATTCTAATGCATCTTCGGAAATTGTAATTTTCATTGTATCCGACCTTTCTTTATCTTATAAAAATATTATAGTATGAATGTGAAAAACTATACAGAAAAGTGATGTTAAGTGCAAAAGTGTAACTAGAATAAAGAAGAAAACCCACATTTTGCAGGTTTTCTTCTATAATTGAAGTATTTTAAGACAGGCGTATTAGACAAAGCTATCTTATTTTTTGAAAAATGATAGTATGTTGTTTTTAAATAAAATAAATAGTGAAATGACTACAAATCCATAATAGACGATTTGTTCAACTAGTGGGATAGCATCGATAAAGGAGAAAAGACCTTCAGTGAATACTTTACCGCCAAAGAAAATTAATAGAATACCTAGTAAAGTAAAAATCACTTTAATATTTAAATTAATTGTAGTTTTGATAAATAAATATGCAATTAAGATAGCTGCAATAATTCCTAGTAAGATAGAAATCATACCAACAAAGGCGATTGTATGGGCATTTGATAAAATAAACAGAACTAGCTCTAAGCCTTCCCGGATCACAAATACGCTTGCCATTAAAAATAATGAGACACTACTGTCCATAATTTTAACTTCTGATTTTAGTTTATCTGAAATATTAATGCTACTTTGACTACTTAACCAGTAAATAAAATAGAAGATTAGCAATGCTGCAATTAATTGAATTACACCTTCAATTGTATGTTCAACATTTCCATCTAGTTCACCGAATGTTGTAAATAAGAAAAATCCAGCAAAAATACTAACTACTACTCCAAGTATTGTTCCGTAAACTACTGACTTAATTAAATGCTCTTTTTTACTTTGTATTAAAGTAATGAGTAAGTACCCGATTACTAAGGAAACCTCAAGGCCTTCTCGTAAAGCTATTAAAAAATTAGCATTCAATTCACTATCATCCTCCCGATTATATTTAAATCTTCTAACTAGACTATTCTTTAATAGTAGAAACGGACACTATTTTATTAATAAATAGGCATAATAAGTTATGTGGTAAAATTAATATAAAATAGCCCAAAATGTGAATTTTAGAAGGGGAAAAAATGGAATCTTTTACAAGTAGAGCGATTGAAATTATAAAAAATATACCACTAGGAAAAGTTATGACATATGGCCAAGTTGCAAAATTGGCAGGAAGTCCAAGAGGAGCTAGACAGGTTGTAAGAATCTTACACTCGATGGGCCAAAAATACCAATTGCCATGGCATAGAGTTATAAATGCTAAAGGTGAAATAGGAATCCAAGATGAAGAAGGATTTTTAAGGCAAAAACGTTTGCTCCAAAACGAAGGGGTCAAATTTACGAACGAGAGAACCATTAACTTGAATGAATATCAAGTAAGTGTAGTTCTTGAGAAAGAAGATATAGACTTAATTTAGGATCAAAGAAAAGGTGCTAGCTAAAAGATCTATAAGTAGGTCTCGCCCCATGAAAAGCGAGCACCCTGTAGTGGAAATCAACATCACTCTACTCCTTTTACGAAAATTTGGAATATAATTGACAAGGTTGTTTTTCAACAGCGTGAAAAAGGTGTACCATTTTGGGTACACCTTTTTTGTTAATTATTTTTATTTTTAAAATTCTCCACACATTTTGTTCTGGCCATCATTCCCCATATTACTACCTTCTGCGCAAAAATAAGTAAGATTCATTTGGTTTTGTTACGTATTCTCTCCGTTTAATGGGTTATTGGTATTACGATACTATTTAATATTGATTGTTGATGTTGATTGTTTTTTTGAATTAATAAAATTTCATATGAACCTTTCTTTGTTTCATCTGTTTTCATTGTGTAATTAAAATTTAGTATTTTCTTATTTTCATTTATATTATGATTTTCATTTATATTAAATGGTTTATTAAATTCATCATTAGTATTTAATAATTGGAAATGATCATTAATTGGTTCTTTTCTTGAAAATGTTGCATTAAATGTGAAGTCTTGTATAAAGTCATCTGTTTTAAATCCATCTATTTGCCACAATTGATTTTCATTTATGTTATTAGGAATATTAATTTTTTTAAGATAATAGTCACCAGTATGTAATTTTAAAATGCTTTTACCTTTTATGTCTAAAAATTCGACTTTGTTAAAAAATGGTACATATTCATATAATTTAAAAACAAACTTACCACCCTCTGAAATTAATGAATTAATAGCTTCTAAAGTATTAGAAATAGCTAAGTCATTTTTGTAAAGAATTACTGATGAAATTGGAGTTTTATCGAACTTATTATAAAACGATAATGTAATGTTTTTTGTATTATCATTTTCATTAAAGAATAAATAATTTTTTTCTGTTTTATTTGTTCCTTCCAAATTAGATATCATAGATTTTTGATGTTCTAATTTAGTAGTTGTTTTTTTTGTACTGGAATTACAACCGCTTAATAAAGCTATTAACAAAATACAACAAAACAATAATAATTTATTCTTTTTCACTTTAAACCCTCAAATCTGTTTTAAATTTAATGTCATTTCGTTTTTTCTTTAAAGGCCCAATAAGTTGTACCCACTTTATCTATTGCACTTGCTTTATAAGTTTTCGTAGATCCAATCAATGGGTTATGTACATATTTAAAATTTTTCACTTGAACCTTGTTAGCAGCCCATAAATGATAGGTCCAACCTTTCTCTGAATTAAAATTGATAACAACTTCTTTACCCCATGTTTTCCCAATCGTACCACTTAAATTAACTTTAGCAACATCTTTAAATCCAAACTCTGTTGAACCTGTAATTGAATAAGTGGTTGAAGTGGTTGCACGCATGGTAGTATTTGCTTTAGAAACATAAGATTTTAACTCTGTATCATCCCAACTTTTATATTGATAATTATAGCAATAATAGTTCCATTTATTATCTTTCCAGGGTCCCATAAATTCTTTATAACCAGATGATGATGTATCTCCAAATTTTTCTTTAGGTTTTGTTGTACCAATGTCTTCAGCTCTAGCACTTGTCGATATGCCAGTAAATATTAATACTCCTATTAATGAAATTCCTGTAATTATTTTTCTTATCTTTTTCATAATTCTTTTCTCTCCTTAAACAGTTACATTGTTTGAACTTAATTACTCAATTTTCTTAAATCTAGAAACGTTCTAAAAATAAGCTTAAACAAAAAAAAAAACTCTTGGAGACCTTATTTGAAATCAAATGTTTTATTTTTGAATATTTACGATTTTTTAGTAATAAATTGAATATCATATACAAACTTAGTTTACATAATGGACCTTAACGGAAGTAACACAAAAGCCAATCCCTTGCAGCAGAAGGGATTGGCTTTTGTGCTTTTTTCTGTAGACGGCGGTTTTGACATTCTAACTAAATAGATTTAGAGTGAGATTGCTACTCAAAATTCATGGATAAATGGATTTTGGGTATTTTTTTCACTTAAGAAATATGGGGAATACTCATGTAATAGACAATTCTATGAAAATAGGTGCAACTACGACTCTCTCTAAAAGGCTCGTCAGTCGATGAGTTTTCTTTATATGAAAATGATTTTTATTAAAACATTGTTACGCACAATATTGTTGTGAAATTGAACAATTATTATGTCAAAAGTGCTACATGCGAACACTTTACAATAAAACATTGTTTTGTTATACTCGTATCAGGAGGAATGTCATATGAGTGAAGAATTAATTTCCAAAAAAGATTTACTACAACTTACAGGCATATCGTACGGACAGCTTTATAGATGGAAAAGGAAAAACATCATTCCTGAAGAGTGGTTTATGAAAAAATCAAGCTTTACTGGACAGGAAACGTTTTTTCCAAAACAGAGAATTTTGGATCGGATTGAAAAAATAAAAGAGTTGAAGGATGATCAATCATTAGATGATATTGCTAGAGTGTTTTCAATCAATGAAGAAATCATTTCTGATCGTGGGAATGCTACTTTATCTTTGGAGCAAATCCCTAAACAAGTTGTACAAATATATCAATCACTTTTTCCAAATACTAAATTAGAGCATTTAGGTACGGTTCAACTATGTTCGTTACTTTTTGTAAACGAGTGGCTTTCAAATGGAAGTGTAACAATAGATGAAATAAAACAATTTTTAAATTTGGTTGAAACGCATAAAACCCAAATTAACATGGTTGAAGCGACTGTCATTTATATTCGAAAATTTGGTATGGGTACATGGATTATTGGAAATCATGAGACGTTTGTTGATCAAAAGGATTCGATCTTAATCAATGTTACTCTCTCGAGCTATTTAAATAAATCAATTAAATAAAGATAAGGAGGAGACATTATGGCGAATGTTCAATCGAAGCAAGATGCGATTATTAATGGTTCAGGAACAATTGGTACTGGACGATATGATGACGTTAAAATTAGTGGTAGCGGCCGAATTCTAGGTGATATTCTTTGTCATGAAGTAAAGGTAAGTGGTTCTGCTAAATTTAATGGTAAAGTAGAAACGGAATACTTTAATTGCAGTGGTAGTGCTAAATGTTTAAGTGATGTTGAAGCAAAAAAAATAAACGTCAGTGGCTCAGCTTCTATTGATGGAAAAGTTTCTGGTGGAGATGTCAATATTAGTGGTAGCTTTAAAACAAAAGGTGACTTAAATGTTCAAAGTATTCATGTCTCTGGTTCAATGAAAACAACAGGTTTAGTAAAAGCAGAAGTCATTAATATAAAAGGATCGCTTTCAACAGAAAAAGGATCTGAATGTGAAGTATTTACAGCAAAAGGTCACTTATCAATGAATGGTTTATTAAATGCTGAAAATGTAAAAATTACGCATGGTGGATATAGCTATCATAGTGGATTTAGTTATATTCCTGAAATTGGCGGAGAAACAATTGAAATTAGTCGATTTGATGACAGTAATGTATTTTCACGACTTTTTACGAAAATTTTTAACAACCGTACAAACTTCAAAGCAGATGTTATTGAAGGAAGTGCTGTAAAAGTTGATTATACGACAGCGAGTGTAGTACGAGGCGATGCTGTAACAATTGGACCAAAATGTGATATTGACCTTGTTGAATATACAGAAGATGTTCAAATTCATCCTTCAGCAAAGGTAAAGAATGTAAAGAAATTAGAACTATAAGCGGCTTAAGGGATATCCTAAGTTGCTTTTTTTTTTTGCTTTTTTTGAAAACGGTTTTTAAATAAAGCAGCATAAGGGAGTTAGAATAGAAATTTCTAATAAAGTGCAAGCTGGCTCTTAATTTCGGTTATTGAACTATAGTTAGTTGAATGTTAAGATAATAATGTGCAAACGGTTGCAATTGAAATTGTACTTAATTTTTAAAAGAAGGCTACTAATATAGTCAATATTGAAAACGCTTTTATGCATTTGGAGGAGAGAGATTATGACAAATCAAAGTTGGTGGAAGGAAGCGGTTGCTTACCAAATTTATCCACGTAGCTTTATGGATTCAAATGGTGATGGAATTGGTGATTTAAGAGGTGTAATTTCGAAATTAGATTATTTAAAAGAACTTGGTATAGATGTCATTTGGATTTGTCCATTTTACAAATCACCAAATGATGATAATGGTTATGATATCTCAGATTATCAGGACATTATGGATGAGTTTGGCACAATGGCTGATTTTGATGAGTTATTAGAGAATGTTCACGAAAGAGGAATGAAGTTAATTTTAGATTTGGTAGTCAATCATACAAGTGATGAACATCCTTGGTTTTTAGAGTCTAAAAAATCTAAAGATAATCCTTATAGAGACTACTATATTTGGAGAGAAGGAAATAAATCAGGCAATGAGCCAAATAACTGGGAAAGTATTTTCGGTGGATCTGCATGGGAATACGATGAAGCAACAGAGGAATATTTCTTACACTTATTTTCCAAAAAGCAGCCTGATTTAAATTGGGAGAACAAAGAAGTAAGACAAAAAGTCTATGATATGATTAATTGGTGGTTAGATAAAGGAATCGACGGTTTCCGAGTAGACGCGATCAGTCATATAAGAAAACGACCAGGTTTTCCAGATATGCCAAATCCAAAGAAAGAGAAATATGTGGCAAGCTTTGATATGCACATGAATCAAGAAGGAATTCATAAATATCTGGATGAACTAAAACGTGAAACATTTGATAAATATGACATCATGACAGTCGGAGAAGCAAATGGTGTAACAACAAAAGATGCACACCTGTGGGTTGGAGAAAAAGAAGGTAAGTTCAATATGATTTTCCAATTCGAAAGTTTAGATCTTTGGAAGAAAACCGATGAATCTGAAACTTCCATCGCTGATTTAAAAGAAGTACTTACTAAATGGCAAACTGGTTTAGAAGGATATGGATGGAATGCATTATTTATAGAGAACCATGATATACCTAGAGCAGTCAGTACATTAGGAAACGATGATGAGGCATTTTGGAAAATTTCAGCAAAAGCTATTGGAGTAATGTATTTCTTTATGCAAGGAACACCATTCATTTACCAAGGACAAGAAATTGGAATGACAAATGTTCATTACACATCAATCAACGATTATAATGATGTAAGTGCAAAAAATATGTATAATACAATGATTGAAAATGGTTCAACTGAACAAGATGTTCTAGATATTTTATGGAAAACAGGCCGAGATAATTCTCGCACACCTATGCAGTGGAACAGTACAAAGAATGCTGGATTTACAACGGGGAAACCTTGGCTCAAAACAAATAATAACTTTAATGAAATAAATGTTGAAATCCAAGAAAAAGATGCAGACTCTATTTTGTCATTCTATAAAAAGATGATTACATTACGTAAAGAAAATAAGGCACTGGTTTATGCACCGTATGAATATCTAGACGTTAAAAATGAACCCGTTTATGCATACACTCGAAATGGTGAAAAAGAAACATTCTTAGTGATTACAAATTTATCATCAGAGAAACAAAAATTTACTTTACCGAAAGAACTTACGAAAAAGAATGCCCAATTAAGTTTAACGAACATTGAATTAACAGATCATCAATTAGTTGAAAACATGGAATTTAAACCTTTTGAAGCTAGAGTTTATCGCTTAATTTAATTTTTTTATATGGTACTTACTCAAACAGACTGTCACATGACAGTCTGTTTGAGTAAGTACAGGATGATTGCTTTCAATGGGGGAAATCTGAGGAAGTGCAAATAAAAAGGCTGAAACTGCAATTAAATATGTGGAATTGCAAATAAAAAGGCTGGAACTGCAATCAAAAATATGAAAACTGCAAATAAGGCTACAAAACATGGGGTAATAGAATAATAAATCAAAAAAATAGAAGATATAATATTAAATTATCCTTTGAAACAACCCAAACTAAACATAATCTAGTAAAAACAAATGAATGGGGCCGAACTATTTACCACTAGATTTCAACTTAAAATCAAGTAAGAATACCACTATTTAACGGGAATCGTAACCTTATCAGTTAAGGTGAATTAGTGTTGGAGTTTCTCCATACCCTAAAAAATGGCTGTCGAATGATAGCCATTTTTTTCTGCATATTTTTGGCAAAAACCTACAAAGTTTTATAGTATTACAAACACTTCGACAATTTGTAACATTCCTGTAATGGCTTTCAAAATGGTATTTTGATAGACTTACATTATCAATGAAGGGGGAGAAAGAGATGAAAAAGCAAGTCCTTATAGCTTTCGTATGCTTACTGAGCATGGTATTTTTTACGACTAAATCACAAGCAGCATCTACATATAACCCATACTCAAAGAAAAATCAGGTAACAAAAATCGCTAAACAATATACTGGAGTGCCATATCGTTTTGGTGGTACAAGTTCTAAAGGTTTTGACTGCTCAGGTTACGTAGGGTATGTATACAAAAAAGTAGGTACTTCATTACCTCGAACTGCTTCGTCAATGTACACTGTCAGCTCAATTGTTAAAAAGCCTGTTCCTGGTGATTTAGTTTTCTTCAAAAATACATACAAAAAAGGTATTAGCCATGTAGGAATTTTCATGGGAAATAATAAATTTATTTCAGCCACTTCAAGTAAGGGAGTAGCTGTTGTAAGTCTTTCTAATTCATATTGGAAACCGAAATTCGCTGGCTCAGGTAGTGTAATTAATTAAACATAATAATAAATGCAATTTACTTTTCTTTAGAATGGTAGATTGCTTTTTTTTTGTACATTAAAAAATTATAGATTTGCTTCTTGCAACTGCGCCTCTGTCTCCGCCAATCTGCAAGTTTTCTTTATCTTTTCATAAAGTATTCTTTTTTAATAAATAAGTAGATTATGTTCCAATGATATAATGACCTTTAACTAAACTAGTTAAATGACTATAAAGGAGCTGGTAATCATAGCATTAGTCTATTTTACTTTTTTTGTAATGGGTCTAGTATTTGGTTCTTTTTTTAATGTTGTTGGGTTAAGAGTACCGATCGGGAAATCAATTATTTCACCGGGTTCCACGTGTTCAAATTGTGGACATAAATTGAGTTCTATAGAATTAATACCTGTATTTTCTTTTTTACTCCAAAGAGGGAAATGTCGAAGTTGCGGGATGCTAATTTCAAAACTATATTTATTAATTGAGATACTAACAGGTATGTTATTTGTTTTTTCCATCTATGAAACTGGCTTTCATATGGAGTTAATGATCGCACTTTCGATAATATCTTTATTAATCATTATTGTTGTCTCGGATGTGAACTATATGATTATCCCTAATCGGATTCTACTATTCTTTTTATTTATTTTTAGTTTTGAGCGAATCGTATTTCCATTGGATCCTTGGTGGAGTAGTATAGTAGGAGCGATAGGAGCATTTGTGGTTTTGCTTCTAATTAATCTGATTAGTAAAGGTGGTATGGGAGGAGGAGACATAAAGCTATTTAGTGTGCTAGGAATAATTTTAGGTTGGGAACTGACCCTCATTGCATTTATGCTTGCATGTTTTTTAGGCAGTATTTACGGGGTAGTTGTAATATTGTCTGGAAAATTAAAGCGGAGTAATCCGATTCCTTTTGGTCCATTCATTGCAATGGGTGGATTAATTAGTTATTTTTATTGTGAAAATCTATTGGAATTTTACGATATAATTTTTTATAAATAAAAAGGCTATTTAATTGAAAAATTCTTCAACTAAATAACCCTTACTTTTTCTTATGAGAATAATTTCTCTTCTACACTTTTTATAACTGAATTCCAGTATTTTTTGTCTTCAACGAAGTTTGTTCGAATCGCTTTAAAAACAGCAGTTTGTTTTTCTTGGAAATTTGGATCATCTTTATCTGGAAGCTCTTTTTTCATTTCAACTACAATTTCTTCAATCTCCGCAGAACGTGGCCCCCATACATTTACTTCATTCCCTTTTTCATCCATAAAAACAAAAATTGGAATAGAACGAGATTTACCATTCGTTAAATATTGATCCATTAATTCTAGATTTTCATCTCTAATTAGGAATCTAGTATCTATATTTGCTTTTTCCATCATTTTCTGAATAACTGGTACATTAAGTAATGCATCTCCACACCAATCTGCAGTTAAAGTAACAACCTTCCAATGACGATTCTTTAATTGTTCAAGTTTTACTTGTGTACTTTCAGGAATCGTAACTTCATTATAGATTTTTAGAAGTTCTTCTTTATTTACATTCATTGCTTCTACATATTCTTGAAAAGTCATGCCCTTTTCGAACCAAGAATTTAATGACATTTCCATACACTCCTTTAATGTTAATAAATAGTATTATACCCCATTCGTCATAAGAAGGAATGCAATAAGACTTGCAGAATTATTATACAGTATATGTTTTATATGCAGTTTAAGCAGGAGGGAGAAAAATGAGTGCGCCTATTGAGATATCAAAAAATCGGAAGCGCTTTCCGAAATGGATTAAAGTTACATCAACTATCTTAATTGTTATCGTCTTAATCGTTGCAGGCACCGGCTTGTACTTAACCAAAAAATCATTACCAAGCATTAAAGGAAATTTAACGATCAGTACGTTATACCGTAAAGTAGAGGTAGTTAGGGATGGTAAAGGCGTACCTCATATTAGTGCTAAAAGTTTGCATGACTTGTATGTTGCGCAAGGCTTTGTAACTGCACAAGATCGATTATTTCAAATGGATTTAAGCAGGAGACAGGCGTCCGGACAATTAAGTGAGGTAATTGGTGATGCTACAGTGGAGCGTGACTCATATTTTCGAACGCTTGGTTTAAGAAGAGCTGCAGAAGCTTCTTATAGCAAATACGATAAAAATGGACAAAATGTATTAAATTGGTATGCAGAAGGAGTAAATGCGTACATAAAATACGCAATAAAGGAAAAAAAACTACCAGTTGAATTTAAAATTTTAAAATATAAACCAAGTAAATGGACGGCAATTGACTCACTAGTAATTGGTAAATATATGGCATTTGATTTAGGCGGTCACTGGAATGAACAAGCATTTCGTTATTATGCTTTGAATAAATTTCCAAAGGATAAGGCTTTGGAACTTTTCCCTGCTAATAATGATCTAGATCCGTATATTATTCCAAGTAATACTTCAAAAATAGACGTAGAAAAGAGCTTTGCAAGCGCAATTATTCCACCTGTTTGGAATGGAAGTAATGATTGGGTTGTTAGTGGAGCTAAAACTAAGTCCGGTAAACCGTTATTAGCAGATGATCCTCATTTAGGATTAGCGACACCAGCAATTTGGTATGAAACTCAATTAAAATCTGGTGATATGAATGTAAGTGGTGTGATTTTTGCAGGGGTGCCAGGAATCATCGTTGGTCATAATGAACATATTGCCTGGGGAGTAACAAACGTGGGCCCGGATGTACAAGATTTATATATTGAAAAACGAAATCCAAATAAGTCAGACGAGTTTTTATATGATGGTCAATGGGAAAAGGCTCAGGTTATAAATGAAACGATCAAAATTAAAGGTAAAAAGAATAAGGTTTTACCTGTTATGATTACGAGACATGGTCCCGTGATTTCGGAATTTGCGAGCGATGCTGGAAAAGATACTGTATTCTCTTTACAGTGGACAGCACTACAACCAACAACAGAGCTAGAAGCCGTTTTAAAGTTTGATGTTGCAAAGGATTGGAATTCGTTTAAAGAAGGATTAGCTTTATTTGAAGCGCCTGCTCAAAATTTCGTATTTGCATCGGATGACGGAACAATTGCCTACCGAGCGAATGGAAAAATTCCAATCCGTAAAAAAGGTGATGGGCTAATGCCAGTGCCAGGTTGGACTAGTGATTACGGTTGGAAAGGATCTATTCCATACGATGAACTACCAACAATCGTTAACCCAAAGGAAGGATTTATTTCATCTGCAAATAATAAAGTAGTGGACGATTCATATCCATACCATATTTCAAATTCTTGGGCACAGCCATACCGTCAATTACGCATTCAGGAAGTATTAAAAAAGAATGACAAACTGACTGTTAAAGATATGCAAAAGCTACAAATGGACGAAATGAATTTACAAGCGAAGGAGCATGCACCTAAGTTTATTAAGTCAATAAATCAAAATAAAGATCAATTATCATCTGTTGAAAAATCAGCTTTAAAGGAACTTGAAAAATGGAATTTTATAGATGATAAAGATGAAGCATCTCCTCTCATATTCCAAATGTGGATGACTGAAATAAATAAAGCATTGTTCGATCAACAAATCTCAAACGATATGATGGATTTATTTGGAGACCGCAAAGTCGTAGTCGATCAATTGCTACGTGACAGTTTAAATGGGAAAAAAGTAATCTGGGTTGATGAACAAGGCGGAATTGATAAACTTTTATTAAAAACCTTCAAATCAACAATTAAAAATATTAGCAAAACCGACGGTGAAAATGCAGCGAAGTGGAAATGGGGTGATCACCATAAAGTTGCTTTCGAACACCCATTATCCAGTATTAAAGTCTTAAGCTATTTCTTTAATGCAAGAGATCCAATCCCAGTAGGAGGTAGCGCAACTACAGTGAAAGCAGCAGGATATGATGACCAAGGAATCGTCGACCATGGTGCATCATGGAGAACTGTTGTAGACTTTGCAGATTTAAGTAAATCAGTAAACATAGTTGGACCAGGACAATCCGGAAACCTCGGAAGCAAATGGTATAGTGATCAAATGGAAGATTGGGCAAATGGAACATATCATACAACTTCTTTGAAAAATGTTAAAGGTGTTAAAGAAATGTTCGAACCGGGAAAAACAAAAAAGAAGTAGGAAGGAAGTATAGAGGACAGACCTTATGGGGTCTGTTCTCTTTGTTTGAGAAGTAAAATATAGTGATTAAATTGCGATACGCGGTTTTAATTGCGATACGAGGAATTAAATTGCGATACGAGGAATTAAATTGCGATACCCAGGATCTAATTGCGATACCCAGGATTTAATTGCGATACCCAGGATTTAATTGCGATATCTAGGATTTAATTGCGATACCCGGACATTAATTGCGATACCCAGGATTTAATTGCGATATCTAGGATTTAATTGCGATTCCCCGAATTTAATTGCGATACCTGGTTATAATTGCGAAACCCAGGATTTAATTGCAATTCCCGGAATTTAATTGCGATACCGGATTAAGATTTGAATACCTTATCCAGCACACAACTCTAATTTCTTCCCTTTCATCACCTCATATAATAAAATATTTAAATAGATTGTCCTAAAAAATTTGAAAAAAGGGGGGCTGTGAAAATGTATGGAATGGGCTTAGTTCTCGAAGGTGGAGGAATGAGGGGGATTTATACTGCCGGTGTTCTGGATTATTTTCTTGAACAAAATATAGAAATTCCTTATGTGATAGGTGTTTCTGCGGGTGCTTGTATGGGAACTTCTTATTTATCAAAACAACATGGTCGTAATAAACGAGTAAATACGGAATTTTTACAGCATCCAGATTATATTTCTTTTAAAAATTTAATTCGTAATAAGCAGCTTTTTGGTATGGACTTATTATTTGATATTATTCCTAATGAGTTAGATCCATTTGATTTTGATTCTTTTTATAATGCTGAGCAAAAATTTGTAGTTGGTACGACTGATTGCGTTACAGGAGAACCAGTCTATTTTGATAAAGATCAAATTTTAGAATCAACAGATATGTTAAATATAATTCGGGCATCAAGTTCTTTACCGTTAATGGCTCCAATCATTAAATTTAAAGATCATTTCTTGATGGATGGTGGCATTGCAGATCCGATTCCGATTGGTAAATCTGAAGCGGATGGCAATCGTAAAAATATAGTTGTTTTAACGAGAAATGCTGGATATCGTAAAAAACCTTCAAAAGGAACTTGGTATTTGCAAAAAAAGTATAAAGATTATCCCGGACTTGTTCAGGCCGTACTAAAAAGATATGAAGTTTATAATAAGCAGTTGGAATATATTGAGGAGCAAGAAAAAGCTGGAAATATATTAGTCATTCGTCCTGTACAAAAGTTAAAGGTTGGACGAATTGAACGAAATAAAGTGCGTTTATTAGAACTTTATAAAGAGGGCTATGAAGATGCTAAGCGACTTCGTGAACAAATTTTAGGTTTTATCTCGTATGAAAAAACGACCTGTTAATCAGGTCGTTTTAATATGTTGAAAATTAAACTATTTAGACTGATTGAAAACGCTTGTCTTATAAAGTACGAAGCATGTTATAAAAGCGAAACAACTAAGAAAGCGAGCGTTTGTCAACAGTCTGATCAACCTGTTAAATTCAGGTCGTTTTTTATGGGGGAGGGAGAAAATAGATTAATCCTTATCATTATTATTTTTGTTGTTATTATTGTTCATCATGTTTTTCATCATCATTTCAAACATTACCATATCGACACCTAAACACGGATTCATACAGCCACAGCGACTTCTTCTAAAGCAACAACTTCTGCATCTGCAATGACAGTCGTGATCACAACGATCTCTTCTGCAATCGTCAAAATCGCGGTCTCTTCTGCAGTCATCAAAATCACGGTCTCTTCTTCTGCAATCGTCACAATCACAGTCATTACGTCTACATCTACTTGAGTTCATGTTGACTTGATCTTGGTTGTTCCACATCGTAGAACACCTCCTTGAATTATCTACATGAACAATGTATGCAAAGATGTCCCATCGAGGAAAGGCTAGTACCTAAATAAAAAATAAAAAAGCACATTAATCTTTTTAAAGATCATGTGCCTAAAATATTTATTATTAATGTGGGAAGAAAACCAATTGGATTAAGAATAAAATACCAAATACATAAATTACTGGTTTAACACTTTTAGCTTTCCCTTTAACGACTTTTAATAATGGATAGGTAATAAACCCAAGAGCAATACCTGTCGCAATACTTGATGTAAGTGGCATTGTGATAATAACTAGGAATGCAGGGAATGCTTCTTCAAAGTTATCCCACTCTATATGACGAACGCTACCCATCATTAGGCAACCTACTACGATTAATGATGGTGATGTAATTGCTGCTACACCAGAAATTGAATTAACAAGTGGGCTAAAGAATGCTGCAAAAACGAATAGTAATGCAACAACAAGTGCTGTTAAACCTGTTCTACCTCCAGCTGCAACACCAGCTGTAGATTCGATATAAGCTGTTGTTGGTGAAGTACCAAACATAGCTCCAATTGTAGTACCGAATGAATCAGATAGCATCGCACGACCAGTACGTTTTTCATCTTTCTTATTTAATAAACCAGCTTGTGAAGCTACACCTAAGAATGTACCTGTCGTATCAAAAATTGTAACTAATAAAAATGAAAAAACAACTGAATATAGTCCATAATGAATGACATCTGAAGCCGCTGTTATTGGATTAGCAACAATGATACCCTCAGGTAATTTAGGGAAAGAGAATATGCTACCTTTAATGTGTAATTTTCCAGCTAATCCTGCGATGATTGCTGTTGCAGCCATTCCGAAGAATAAAGCTCCATTTACATTTAAGGCAAATAAGATAATTGTAATTGCAATTCCGACTATAGTAAGGACTACACCAGGAGAATGGAGATTTCCTAACCCTACAAGATTATCTTTGTTAGCAACGATTATACCTGAAAGACGTAAACCTATAAATGCGATAAATAATCCAATTCCAACACTAATTGCATGTTTTAATGTATTTGGAATTGCTTCTATTAAATGCGTTCTAAATTTAGTTAAAGATAAAATAACGAATAAAATACCTGTAATAAATACAGCAGAAAATGCTAAATGATACGAAATACCATGTGCTTTTGAAACAACTGAATAAGCAAAGTATGCATTCATTCCCATTCCGGGAGCAATTGCAATTGGGTAGTTTCCGAACAATGCCATAAATAATGTTCCGACTAAAGTTGCAATGATTGTTGCAGTAAATGCTTGGTTAAATGGAACACCAGCATCGGATAAAATAATAGGATTAACAATAATTATATAAGCCATAGTTAAAAAAGTGGTAAAGCCGGCTATAATTTCTGTTTTAACGGTTGTGTTAGCCTCTTTTAGTTTAAACATAATAGTTCTCCTTATAAAATACGAATGATAAATTCAACAGTTATTAATAATATTCGTTTTATTGTAAAAGTGCAAGTTTTTTAATTAGATTTTCATCTTTTAACAATTTCAATTATGTTTAGTATTCCTAAAAGTACGATTTGGGCATGCTAAATCTGAAATATTTAAAAGGAGGATATAGTAATGACTCAAAAGCAGTTTCCGACTAAATTTGATCCACAACATCAAAATAAGCAACCAGGTATTGAAAAGGAAATGATTCCAATACCGATATCGGATGATCCTAATTACACACCAAGTGGTAAATTAAAGGGAAAAGTAGCCATTATTACTGGAGGAGATAGTGGGATTGGAAGAGCAGTTGCTATACTTTTTGCGAAAGAAGGGGCATCAGTTTTTATTCCATATTTAGATGAAGATGTCGATGCACAAGACACAAAGAAATACATAAATGATTTAGGTGGAAATTGTGAAATAATGAGATGTGACATTAGAACGGAGGATGTATGTAAACAAATCGTTCAAAATGCAATTCAAACCTTCGGAAAAATTAACATTTTAGTGAACAATGCTGCTGTTCAATATCCACAAAAGAATTTGGAAGACATTACTGAGGAACAATTAAAACGAACATTTGAAACGAACATTTATCCAATGTTCTTTTTATCAAAAGCTTGCCTTCCACATATGAAGCAAGGTGATTCGATTATTAATACTGCGTCAATTACTGCTTATAAAGGACATGATCAATTATTGGATTACTCAGCGACGAAAGGAGCGATTGTCACATTTACTCGTTCACTTTCTACAAATCTTGCTCAAAAGGGAATTCGTGTTAATGGAGTAGCTCCTGGGCCAATTTGGACACCATTGATTCCAGCAAGTTTTGACGAACAAGAAGTAGCAAAGTTTGGTAGCACAACTCCGATGAAACGAGCGGGACAGCCAGTAGAGCTCGCACCATCATATCTTTATTTAGCTAGCAATGAAGCTTCCTTTATTACAGGACAAATGATTCATGTTAATGGTGGGGTAATTGTGAACGGATAAACTAATAAAATGGTGCCATCTACAAAAAATGTAAATGGCACCATTTTATTAATACTTAGGTCGAAACGTGTGACAGCAAGTTTCTCCACTATGTACAGCAGAAGTAGTTATCTCACCGTCTAAGACTGCATTTTGAATCGTTAAATCAAAGTCATTTGAGTATTCATATGCTTCGGTTTGAACAAGAATTGAGTCTGCTTGGCAAAAGTTTCCCTGCCCCCAAAAATTACAATTTGCAACACTACATCTAATTTCTGGCATGAACTCACCCTCCTTTAATTTTTATTTTCTACATACTTTGCAATCTCATGCAGATTTAAAGTAGTACCATTGTAGAATTTTTAGAGAGAATATTGTAAACTTTTATCAAGATAGAAGGAGTTAGGAAGACTTTTATCGAATCAAACTCTGATTAAGTATAGGAGGAGAACAAATATGAATTGGGAAACAACTTATGAAAAATGGATTCAATCAACGACATTAGATCAAGAACTAAAAGAACAATTAATTAAACTTGAGAATAATCAGCTTATACTTAAGGAAAGTTTCTATCAAAATTTAGAATTCGGAACTGGTGGAATGCGCGGAGAAATCGGACCTGGAACGAATCGTATGAACATTTATACTATCCGTAAAGCATCAGCTGGTTTTGCAAAATATATTGAAAGCTTTGGAGACGAAGCAAAAAACCGTGGAGTTGCAATTGCTTTCGATTCACGTCATAAAAGTCCTGAGTTTGCAATGGAAGCAGCAAAAACACTTGCAACATATGGTATTAAAGCGTATGTCTTCAATGAATTACGTCCTACACCAGAATTATCTTTTGCAGTACGTGAGTTAAACTGCTTCGGTGGAATTGTCATTACAGCTAGTCATAATCCACCTGAATATAACGGATTTAAAGTTTATGGTGATGACGGTGGTCAATTACCTCCAGCTGCTGCTGATCAAGTAATTGAATACGTAAATTCATTTGAAAATGAGTTAGAAATTGAAGTTTCTTCAGAAAAAGAATTAGTTGAAAAAGGCTTAATACATAGATTAGATGAAGAAATGGACAAATTATATGTAGAGCAACTAAAAACTGTTGTTGTTAACAACGATTTAGTGCAAGAACATGGTAAGGATTTAAAAATTGTCTTTACTCCATTACATGGCACAGCATTAATACCTGCAACATTGTCATTACAAGCAGTTGGCTTTGAAAATGTAACAGTTGTTGCCGAACAAGCAAAAGCAGACCCGAATTTTACAACTGTAAAATCACCAAATCCTGAAGAACACGCAGCGTTTGAATATGCAATTCGTTACGGTAAAGAGATTGATGCAGATGTTTTAATTGCAACTGACCCTGATGCTGACCGATTAGGAATCGCTACGAAAAATGAAAACGGCGAATATGTAGTATTAACTGGGAACCAAACAGGAGCATTAATGCTTCATTATTTATTAAGCCAACAAGATGTACCTTCTAATGCACTATTACTTAAAACAATCGTTACATCTGAATTTGGTCAAGTAATCGCATCAAAATTCGGTGTTAAAACAATCGATACACTTACTGGATTTAAGTTTATTGGTGAAAAAATTAAAGAATATGAACAAACGAACGAATACTCATTCTTATTTGGTTATGAAGAAAGCTATGGCTATTTAATTAAACCATTTGTTCGTGATAAAGACGCAATTCAAGCTACAGTACTTGCTGCAGAAATAGCTACATATTACAAAACAAAAGGTATGACTTTATATGAAGGCCTAAATAGCCTATATGAGCAATATGGCTATTATTTAGAAGGACTAAAATCATTAACATTAAAAGGGATTGAAGGGACAGAAAAAATCCAATCGATTTTAACAAATTACCGTCAAAACCCTCCTGTTGATATAAATGGTCTAAAAGTTATTACAGTTGAAGACTATAAACTTCAAGAGAAAACTACTTTAGAATCAGGAGAAAAAGAACAAATTCTTCTACCTAAATCAAATGTATTAAAGTATCATCTTGAAGATGGTTCATGGGTATGCTTACGTCCATCTGGAACTGAACCGAAAATCAAGTTCTATTTCGGAATTGTTGGACAATCTCGTCAAAATAGCATCCAAAAATTGGATAGTTTACAACAAGCATTTATGGAAAAAATTGAAGTATTAGTCTAAAAAAAGAGCGACTATTTAGTCGCTCTTTTCATTTATTTTTAGTTAAAGCTCTAATGATGAAATAAAAGATTGTTCCTCGGCGCTTTCTTCCCTAGTAGCATGCTCAATATGCTGGAACATACCCTTTAGTTTTTCATCAATGATCGCTAAGTCCCTCTCGTATTTAAAGGCATGTAGAAAATGTTCGATACGCTTTGAAAAAAGCTCGTCTTTAGTATTTACCATTAACACGAGAAGCTTATCCCATTGACAACAATAAGTGTAATACAATGCTAAATCATAATCGGATTGTACTTGCATTGTGAACCTCCTTTTTAGAGGGTACACATAGTTTATGGCGAAAAAAATTAATTAGCCATGAGAGAATTTAACAAAAGGTTACGGTAGAGGTTAGGTAAAAAAAGGATGGTTAAGTGCTGGAACGATAGGGAAAACAGGAAGTATAGATGGGGATTTTAGAAATACTTTAATTTTTTTGAAAGAATTATTAAAGAATGGCTTCAATATTGTTAAATGGGCCTCAAAATAGGAAAAAAGGGCCGAAATTATATTGAATTGTTTTTTTGCATTTGCCTTTGGAGTTTAATTGCGATTGCTGGGATTTAATTGTGATCCTGGAGCTTAATTGCGATTCCGGACTTAATTACGACTACTACAAATCTTCCTCCAATTCAGTTAAAATCTTTTCCAAAACTTAAGTATACTTTTAAAAGAAACAGGGATAATAAGCTTAAAATAATAAGCAATACTGAAGAAACTATGTACTTCAAACTGCATGATGATTTTTCTTAATCAAAAATAAAAGAATTCAAAAAATCAAGTTATATCAATCGCATTGTACAAATAAAATGAACTACCGTATGAATTTTTTTCATACGTTTTTTTGTGTTTATGATTTCAATAAATTTCGAATTAGGTAAATGAATATAGTAGAGATATGACTATTTTTACATTAATTCAAATTTCAGTTCATAGAATAATATAAGAAGAGACAGGAGGAGAGTGTGATGAAGGCGAGTGATTATAGAGCGTTGGAATATGCTATTGACGAAATTACAGAAATTGCGAGAGGATTTGGGCTAGACTTTTACCCAATGCGCTATGAAATCTGTCCTGCAGATATCATTTATACATTTGGCGCTTACGGTATGCCTACAAGATTCTCCCACTGGAGCTTTGGAAAACAGTTTTATAAAATGAAGCTTCATTACGATTTAGGATTAAGCAAAATTTATGAATTGGTAATCAACTCTGATCCATGTTATGCATTTTTATTAGATACAAACTCTCTCGTTCAAAATAAATTAATTGTTGCTCACGTTTTAGCTCATTGTGACTTCTTTAAAAATAATATGCGTTTCTCAAACACGAAAAGAGATATGGTTGAAAGTATGGCAGCTACTGCTGAACGAATTAAACACTATGAGCATATATACGGAAAGCAAGAGGTAGAAAATTTCCTAGATGCAGTACTCTCAATTCAAGAGCATATTGATCCATCATTAATGCGACCAAAATTGGCTTATGATTTAGAAAGTGACTTCCCAATAAAAGAGAAAAAAAGAGTTACACCATATGATGATTTATGGAATATGGATCAAAGTAAAGAGAAGAAAAATGATTCAAACCTGATCCCAATTAAACGTAAACAATTCCCACCACAACCTGAAAAAGATATCCTTTTATTTATCGAAGAGTACTCCAGAGAACTAGAAGAATGGCAACGTGACATCCTGACTATGCTACGAGAAGAAATGCTTTATTTCTGGCCACAGCTTGAAACGAAAATTATGAATGAAGGCTGGGCAAGTTATTGGCATATAAGAATTATGCGAGATTTAAACCTTGATTCAAATGAAGCAATTGAATACGCAAAGCTTAATGCAGGAGTAGTTCAGCCATCGAAAACAAGCATCAACCCATACTATTTAGGACTAAGAATGTTTGAAGATATTGAAGAGCGATATGATCATCCAACAAAAGAAATGCGTGAGTTAGGTGTTAAACCTGGCAGCGGTCGAGAAAAAATGTTTGAAGTACGAGAATTAGAGTCTGATAGTTCATTTATCCGAAACTATTTAACAAAAGATCTCGTCATGCGTGAAGATATGTATTTATTCCAACGCCAAGGGAAGGAATATAAGGTCACTGATAAAGCATGGGAAAATGTAAGAGACCAACTTGTAGTTAGTCGGGTAAATGGAGGATTCCCATATATCGTAGTTCAAGAGGGCGATTATTTAAAAAATGGGGAGCTTTATTTGAAGCATTCCTATGAAAATATGGAACTTGATGTGAAGTATGTTGAGAAGGTAATGCCGTATATTCATCAGTTATGGGGTAGAGGGGTTCATTTGGAGACTAGTATTGAAGGGAAATCTGTTTTGTTTAGTTATGATGGTAAGAATATTCATCGGAAGTATATTTGAGCCACCTTTTATAGGTGGTTTTCTTCATGTTTAGAAAGTATAGAATCCTTTTTCGGTAAGTGGACCTTATGTAACTATGGCAGTATAGTTCAATAAGGAAGTGGTATAATTGAGGTGACAGAGAGGCTTTTCTAAAGAAATTTTAATATACAAGATTTGGGGAGAATTATGGATAAAAAAGTTCAAAGAGATGTTTTAAACACTTTTTACCAAGGGAAACTACACGATGTGTATGAAAGAGAAAATAAAATAATTCTTATTATCGACATGTCAGAATTCAAGGAGTACTATCATTTTTCGTATTTTAAATGTGAGTTAATAAAATGTGAAGAGTTCACCCTTAAGTTCAAGGGAGAACATATAAAGGACCTAGAACAGATTAAGAAATTAAATATGACGTTTTGGAGTACAGAATTTATAAATTTTCAAACAAATGGCGAATTATATACTGAGTGTGAAATTCATGAAGGTGGAAGAGCAAGTTTATTTTTCAAGACAGAAAGTATGAAGGTATATGACGAATTAGATAGGGAGATATCACTCTTTGATCTTTCAGTTTTAGATGGGTTATGTACCTCTGGTACAGGTATAGACTTCTACATTAAAGACAGTCATTCTAAAAGTCATGTAAAGTTTAACGAAGAGTTACAGGATTATCTTACCCATAAGGAACAATACTGGAAAAGATATAAAGAAAATGGATCAACAGAACAATTTGATTTACTTATCGGTCTAGATCAATACGGAGATAAAGTTTTTTCTATTCAAGAAATTATTCAATTAAAATTAATATGTGACGGTTTACATTTAAAATACAGTTCAGATAGTTTAAAAGACCAACAAGTAAGGTACTTTTCAAATAAATTAAAAAAAATCTGTGAAGTAGCAATTAAAATTAATAAATTTATTGAAGCAATTGGCGATTAAACTTGTATAACTATCGCAGTGCATTAGTTGAACAAGTAGCAAAAAAAGGAAATTCCAGAGAAAATCCTTTTTGGGGAACAGGGTTATCATTCGAAATTGGTGAGCGAATAGTAACATTTGAGGTGTTGGGAAAATGTCTTTATTAAAGAGGTATGGCAAGTGGATTTCTAAAAAAAATCCTAGACGGTATGACCTAGCTGAATTACTGTTAGGGATAATTTTTGTACCTTCGATTATTGTTGGTATTGAATTACTTAATCACAAGTATTCTTTATGGTTTACGTTATTAATCTATTTTTTGATAATAAATCTTTATCTATTATTTGATAACTTAGTTACGAGAATTTTGGGTAGATTTAATGTGAAAATTTCAAAATGGATGCATCCTGTTATTCCGTTGATTTTGGTGTTCATTTATTTTGTTTTCAATGGTTTTTGGTTCTTTAAATAATCCAAATGGAGAAACGTGTTTTTTTGTATTCCATGAGGAAACAAATGAAGATTACCTAATTGGTGTTGATGAATTAATTTCGATCGCAAATATTTAAACTCTTATGCAACTAACGCATTTAGTTGCATAAGGAATTTATAAATATCAGTTAATCATTTAATAACTTGATTTAGTTTATGTTCTTCAATCAAATCTATATTTCTTGGACAAAAACAATAATAATATGAAGAGGGTATTATCTAGAAACAGAGCATCTTTAATGGATGCTCTTTAATTTTGTCACGATTTCATTGTGTTCGTTGATTAATTTCTTCAACTGTTCCGCCAGTTGAGGATCATGTTTTTTATCTAATATGGTTTTAGCAATGTCGATCGCTTCGCGAGTCTTTACTAATTCCCTTTTTAACTTTTCGACCGCATTCAATTTTGCCATGTCGTGCACCTTCTCAGTTCATTTATTTTAATTCTAATAATTATCTAAAAAATAAATAGGGATAAATAAATTGTGCACTTTTATTGGTAAACTCAAAGGAAAAACAACCATAAAAGAAAGTATATAAAGTACTGTACTTAGTTTTAATTTCATATTAATAAACTTCCCATCATTATAAAAATTCTTATTCTACTTATTATAACAGTTTTACAAGGATTATTAATTTTCTTATTAAACTATCCTGCCATTATGTTGAATAAGAAAATCGACTGCCGATCATGTTATGCTACAAAAGCTAGCTTTAGTTGAATAAAACTTAATAATCTATGGTTTCTAGACTTAATCGCCAAGTGCGATGATAAATAAGAATAAGAATAAGAATAAGAATAAGAATAAGAATAAGGAATTGAAGTTCTTGGTCAAAAAGAAGATCGTTAGGAGACGGAAGGCTGGGCAAGTTATTGGCACATCCGTATCATGCGTGAACAAAATCTCGATTCAAATGAAGCAATTGAATACGCAAAGCTTAATGCAGGAGTAGTTCAGCCATCGAAAACAAGCATCAACCCATACTATTTAGGACTAAGAATGTTTGAAGATATTGAAGAGCGATATGATCATCCAACAAAAGAAATGCGTGAGTTAGGTGTTAAACCTGGCAGCGGTCGAGAAAAAATGTTTGAAGTACGAGAATTAGAGTCTGATAGTTCATTTATCCGAAACTACTTAACGAAAGACCTTGTCATGCGTGAAGATATGTATCTATTCCAGCGACAAGGTAAGGAATATAAAGTTACTGATAAAGCATGGGAGAATGTAAGAGACCAACTTGTAGTTAGTAGGGTAAATGGAGGATTCCCATATATCGTTGTACAAGAAGGAGATTATTTAAAAAATGGGGAGCTTTATTTGAAGCACTCCTATGAACATATGGAACTTGATGTGAAGTATGTAGAGAAGGTAATGCCTTATATTCATCAGTTGTGGGGTAGAGGGGTTCATTTAGAGACTAATATTGAGAATAAGTCAGTGTTGTTTAGTTATGATGGGAAGAATATTCATCGGAAGTATATTTAGAGCCACCTTTTTTAGGTGGTTTTCTTAATGGATTAGAAAGTATAAAATATTTTTTCGGGAAGTGTACCTTATGCAACTAAATGCAGGATAGTTGCATAAGGTACATTTTATTACTACATCACAGTTAAGCAAGCTTAATCTATTTTAAACAAACTATCTTCTTTAAAAGATATTTAGTGGATATTTGTATATTCATTTTATTTGGGCTATAATACATTAAACCATTTTCTTTACCAAGATCCACGTTAAATTTTACCCTTATTCTATTTATGAATAAGGGTTTTTTATATTATAAGTTATAAAAGAAGTCAGATTCTACTTGATAGAATCCGACTTCTTTGAGTTAACTATGCTTTTTTAACATTAGTTGCTTGTGGTCCGCGTTGCCCTTGTCCTACTTCAAATGTTACTGCTTGACCTTCATCTAATGATTTGAATCCGTCAGTTTGAATTGCTGAGAAGTGAACGAATACATCATCACCATTTTCACGCTCAATAAATCCAAACCCTTTTTCTGCATTAAACCATTTTACTTTACCATGTTCCATTTTTGTTTCCTCCTAGTGCGATTTACACACATTAATATTCCAATAATAACATTTAAAATAAAGATAATCAAATTAACCTAATTAAATATAAATGACTTAACATATTTTACATGACCAATACTAAACTTTCTATTACTTAAGACGCTTTCTTTTATATAATTAATTGAATACGTCTTCTTTAGTATTTGCCATGTCCTAAGATCGACATTTTAAAAAGGACTTTACTTTTATAAAAAGAAAGAAGACTTTTTTTGAATCATTTGTATCTATTTAATATTCAATTTGTTCAACGACGAAAAAGCATCCAATTTAATTGGATGCATATTTAAGTATTCCGCTTAAAAAGAGTGAATCTTCTAATTGTGTGCACTCTTTTAGTTTGATTAATCCATCTAGTTCTAGTTCCTTAGCCAGTTTTTCAATCATTTTTGTATCATTTTCCAATGAATTTTTAATGTTGATTAAAAAGAAATTTCCTCTTGTTGCAAGTCGAAGGTTCTTTAATAGATTCTCTTTACTCATTTTCCCATCCCCCTTCTAAATTAGATTAATTCGACACAAAAGAGGTTTTGTCCTGTAAATTCAATTATTACAAATTTTTTGTAAGATTATTAATTTAATCCCCATAGTATATAACGTCAAAAAATCTCATACATTGTCAATACACATAGTAGGGGGAATAATAATGAACTCAAATAATTTTCGTGAATTAGAGTATGCAATAGACGAAATTACTGAAATTGCAAAAGGATTTGGACTTGATTATTTTCCGATGAGGTATGAAATATGCCCTTCCGATATTATTTACACGTTTGGTGCGTACGGAATGCCTACTAGATATTCTCATTGGAGCTTTGGAAAAAAATTTTATAAGATGAAGTTACAATATGATCTAGGATTAAGTAAGATTTATGAATTAGTGATTAATTCTAATCCATGTTATGCATTCTTACTTGATACCAATAGCCTCGTACAAAATAAATTAATCGTTGCCCATGTACTCGCTCATAGTGATTTCTTTAAAAATAATGTGCGATTTAGTAATACAAAACGAGATATGGTCGAAAGCATGACTGCAACTGCTGAAAGAATTAATCAATATGGACAAAAATATGGAAAAAAGCTAGTGGAAGAATTTTTGAATGCGGTTATAGCTATTCAAGAACATATTGACCCTTCAATTGTAAGAAATAAATTATCGTGGCAATTAGAAGATGATATGATCCCCCCCGTTCCTCGAGTAGGCCTATATGATGATTTATGGAATTTAGATAATAAAAAAGAAAACATTGCTCCTGTAAAACCTCGAAAAAAGAAATTCCCACCACAACCTGAAAAGGATCTTTTACTATTTATTCAACACTTTAGTCGCGAATTAGAAGAGTGGCAACGAGACATTTTAACAATGTTACGAGAGGAAATGGTTTATTTTTGGCCACAGCTCGAAACAAAAATTATGAATGAGGGATGGGCTAGTCTTTGGCATCAACGTATTATGAGAGAGTTAGATTTAACATCAGGTGAATCAATTGAATTTGCAAAACTGAATGCAAGTGTACTACAGCCCTCGAAGACAAGTTTAAACCCTTACTATTTTGGACTAAAAATGTTTGAGGATATTGAAGAAAGATATAACAATCCATCTGAAGAAATGAAACAATATGGGGTGAAAGCTGGTTCTGGAACTGAAAAAATTTTTGAGGTACGAGAATTAGAGTCCGATAGTTCATTCATCCGTAACTACTTAACTAAGGAACTCATAATGCGAGAAGATATATATTTATTCCAGCAACAAGGTAAGGAGTATAAAGTCACTGATAAGGCATGGGAAAATGTAAGAGATCAGCTTGTTGTTAATAGGGTAAATGGCGGATTCCCATATATCGTTGTTCAAGAGGGCGATTACTTAAAAAATGGGGAGCTTTATTTGAAGCATTCCTATGAAAATATGGAACTTGATGTGAAGTATGTTGAAAAGGTAATGCCTTATATCCATCAGTTATGGGGTAGAGGGGTCCATTTGGAGACTAATATTGAGAATAAGTCTGTGTTGTTTAGTTATGATGGGAAGAATATTCATCGGAAGTATATTTAGGATCACCTTTTTGAAGGTGGTTTTTCAATTTAAAGGAAAGTAGATTTTTTGGAGGAATAGATTAAGAATAAACCACCTGTTCTCACGGGTGGTTTTGTTTATTAAACCTTTCATTCTTTCGAATCGAATTCTCCAAAGTATCTAGACATATTTTGACACGTAGTTTAGAATAATAAGAAAAATCTCAATATTATAAAAATTGGAAAAAATTACGTGTTATTGTCAATTAAATAGGTAAAGGGGTGAGGCTTATGACATTACTGAAAGTGGAAGATTTGTCGATTAAATTCAAGTCTCGCCAAGGAGTTGTCCAAGCAGTTGGGGGGGTAAGTTTCGAAATTGAACAAGGACATTCGCTCGGAATCGTAGGCGAAAGTGGAAGCGGCAAAAGCGTGACATCTCTTGCAATTATGGGTCTTTTGCAAAACGCTGTTGCTGATATCACTGGAAAAATACAGTTCGAAGACGTCGATTTGTTAACTTCTTCGCCTGAAGACATGAGAAAAATGAGAGGCAAATCTGTGTCGATGATTTTTCAAGAACCGATGACGTCATTGAACCCCCTTCATACTTGTGGAAAGCAAATCATGGAACCAATCTTACTTCATCAAAAAGTTAGCAAAAACGAAGCGAAACAAACCACCATCGAATTACTTAGAATGGTCGGCATTCCTTCTCCAGAACAACGATTTCATGAATACCCGCACCAACTATCTGGTGGAATGCGCCAGCGCATCATGATTGCTATCGCACTCGCTTGTGAACCAAAACTATTAATTGCGGATGAACCAACCACCGCACTAGACGTAACGATTCAAGCGCAAATCCTTGATTTAATGAATCGACTCATGAAAAAACGAGACATGAGTATGATTTTGATTACGCATGATTTGGGCGTTGTGAAAGAAATGTGTGATCAAGTCGTCGTCATGTATACCGGACAAATTGTGGAGAAAAGCCCCACGGCATCTGTTTTTTCAGAGCCACTTCATCCTTATACAAAAGGATTACTGAATGCCATTCCGAAAATTTCTAATAAGGTGGACAGGCTCGAAGCTATTGAAGGGTCTGTACCAGATGCGCTGAACATGCCAAGTGGATGTAGTTTTCATCCTCGTTGCTTATTTGCAACGGAACGATGCAAAAACGAAGCACCGCCATTATTTTTACATAGTGATGGTCGCAAAGTTCGCTGTTTCCTTTATGATGTGGCAGTAAAAGGCGGTGATCAACATGTTGCAAATTGAAACTAGTCGACTCGATTCGGTTTCAAATTCGTCATCGTCTGACACGATTTTAGACGTTTCACACTTAACCAAAACGTTTCAAATCAAACAACCGAATGGCAAAAAAGGTGTCTTAACAGCCGTTGATGATGTCTCATTTTCAATCAAACGAGGAGAAACCTTTAGTCTTGTTGGGGAAAGTGGCTGCGGCAAGAGTACGTTAGGCAAAACCCTACTTGGTCTTTATCCAACCGACCCTGGTTCCACCATTTTGTTTAATGGCGAGGATATCACGAAGCTGTCTAAAAAAGAATTCGCGAAAAAAGCGCAGTTGATCTTTCAAGACCCTTCTGCTTGCTTGAATCCACGTCGAACACTCAAACAAATTTTATTGGAACCGTTCAAGATCCACAAAATAGCAAACGGTGAAAGTAAAATCACTGAACTTATGGAGATGGTTGGCCTACCAAGTCGCTTTTTAGGACGTTATCCTCATGAACTATCTGGTGGTCAAAAACAACGGGTTGGTATTGCGCGGGCCTTAGCGCTCGAACCAGAACTCTTAATCTGTGACGAACCCGTCTCAGCACTTGATGTGTCGATTCAAGCTCAAGTCATTAATTTATTAGAAGACTTGCAGAAACAATTGAATCTTACCTATCTTTTTATCTCACATGATTTAAGCGTCGTTCACCATATAAGTGATCGGGTTGCCGTCATGTATTTGGGAAAAATGGTTGAACTCGCTTCACGCGATGAGTTGTATGGCAACACACAACATCCGTATACAAAGGCACTCCTCTCTTCTATACCTGATCCAAACGGGGATGTACGAGAGAAAATCATTCTTACAGGGGATGTACCTAGCCCATCGAATCCACCAGCCGGTTGTAGGTTCCACACCAGATGTCATTCTGCGATGGAACAGTGTAAAACAGTCGCACCAGCATTCATCCAAACAGGTAGTAACCACTTTGCAGCGTGTCATTTGACGACAAAGTGATGCTATAAATTTAAGAGAAAAAGGGGTTTTACGAGATGAAAAAATTCAGTTTACTCGCCTTGGTTACGCTGATGGCGTTCTCACTTTTCGCTTGTGGGAAGAAAGATACGAGCAGCTCATCATCTTATGCCGATACCATTGTTGTGGGTGTAGCATCTGACTGGAAAACAATGGATCCCGCTCGCGCGTACGAAGTGTATGCAAACTTCTATTTCTATGCAACGTATGAGAACTTATACATGTTAGAAGGTACAGACCTTACCCCAAAACCAGCTCTTGCAAAATCATATACAGTCGATGATTCAGGACTTGTATATACATTTAATTTGAATGAAGGATGTAAGTTTGCAAGTGGTAACCCAATCACAGCAAATGACGTTGTTTTTAGTTTCAATCGTACAAAAAATATCAAAGACAATGCGTCAGCTTTAGCGGCTGGTGTGGCGAAAGTCGAAGCGAAAGATGACCACACAGTTGTTGTGACGTTGACAGAAAAAGATGCGTCTTTCTTGTCAAAAATCACAGGAAACGCTTTTGCTGTTGTGGATAGTAAAGTCGTCAAAGAAAAAGGCGGAACGGATGCTGCAGATGCAAGCACAACTGACAAAGCAACAGCTTACCTTGACGGTGCCTCTGCTGGAAGTGGTCCGTATGTGTTGAAAAAATGGACAAGAAATACTGAAATGGTGCTTGAAAAGAATCCGAATTACAAGGGCACTGTGAATGCAAGCAAAATCATTATCAAAGAAATGCCAGATCCAAATACACAAATTCAAGCGCTCGAAAATGGTGAGATTGACGTAGCGCTTAGCGTTGGTCCTGACCAAGTGAAAACCATTAAATCAGGCGGAAACGCAAAAGTTGTTTCTTCCCCAACTTCCACGATTTCATTTTTAATGATGAACGACAAAGCAAGTATTGGGAAGGAACTCTCAAATCCAAAAGTTCAACAAGCTGTTCGTTATGCACTTGACTACAAAGGATTCCAACAATTAGCTGGAAAAGGTGCCCTCCTTCCTGAATCATTTGTTCAAAAAGGATTTGTCGGCGCTAAATCAAGACCAGAGAATTATCAAAACATCGATAAAGCGAAGGAATTGATGAAAGAAGCTGGTTATGAAAAAGGATTTACGATTCCGTTAACAGCTGCTAACTTCGAATCAGAAGGTCTTTCATGGACAACAATCGCTGAAAAAGTAAAAGAAGATTTAGCGAAAATCAATATCAATGTTGACATCAAAACAGGTGAAATTGGTGCAGTCATCGAAGATTACCGTAGTGGTAAATCACCATTCCTTGTGATGCATTGGTCACCTGACTACTACGATTTAAGCAACCAATTAGCGTTTATTCCTGGTGATATTGTTGGAAAACGCGCGAACTGGGAAGCGTCAGCAAATCCAGAATTGGTTAACTTAGCAAATCAAGCGAAGGTGGAAATCGATCAAACAAAACGTGCAGAGATTTCAGGTCAGATGCAAGATATCATCGCTGAAAATAGCCCATACGCGTTCTTAGTTCAACACCCAAAAACATTTGCGGTTAGCCAAAAATTACAAGGTGTTGTGTATAACGATTTTTGTAAATTGCATTTAAATGAATTAAAGCTGTCTAAATAATCACTGACAGGATAAAAAGCTAGTCGTAGGGTGAACTCCTCTATGACTAGCTTTTCGATTACCATCTTTTACATAGTTGCATCCATCGTATCTGTTTTTGAAAGGAGTTGTGCCAATTGCTTCGATTTATCGGTAGACGTTTATTATTTCTTCTTTTCTTATTAGTTGGCGTGGCGCTGTTTGTCTTCATCCTTTCGCATTTAGTACCAAGCGATCCAGTTGCTGCGAATTTAAGCCAAAGCGCCATGAACAATCCCGAAATCGTCGCTGCTTTTAAAGCAAAGTGGGGACTTGATCAATCATTATTCCGTCAATTAATTCTCTATTTCCAGCACCTATTCGCAGGTGATTTGGGTACGTCCATACGGACCGGTAAACCGGTACTGGAGGATTTAATGCAGTTTTTCCCGGCTACTCTTGAACTATCGGTCGTGGCCATGATGATTGCCTTAGTTTTCGGCGTACTTTTTGGCATTATTTCTGCCATCTTTCGGAACAAAGCAATTGACCATGTCATCCGAACGGTTTCCATTAGTGGCGTGTCGATCCCAAGTTTTTGGTTTGCGCTTCTTCTGCTCTATGTGTTTACGTCTGTTTTAGGGATCACACCAGGACCAGGACGCATCGATGCACGTACGGCAACACCAGATGGTGGAACGGGTCTATTTCTACTCGATTCACTCTTAAGAGGTGATTTCCAATTATTTGGTGAAGTGGCGATGCACTTGATCCTCCCTGGCGCTGTACTTGGTCTTTTTACGATGGGGTTAATCGCTCGTCAAACAAGGTCAAACTTACTTGAAGTGATGTCAATGGATTATATTCGAACAGCGCGATCAAAAGGGTTAAAAGAATCAGCGATTATTTTTAAACACGCCCTTTCAAATTCCATGATTCCGGTCATTACAGTCGCTGGAATGGGATTTTGTAATCTACTTGGTGGAATGGTGCTTGTTGAAAATATTTTTGCGTGGCCAGGGATTGGTCAATATGCTTATTTGTCTGCTGTTTCACTCGACTTCCCGGCAATTTGTGGTGTTTCGTTATTAATTGCATTGATTTATGTTGTGATTAATCTAGTCATTGATATCTTATACGGTGTCATTGATCCGAGAGTGAGGCACCGATAATGCGAACAATTGTATCGTTTCTTCGTCAAAAAGGATTTCTTTTTAAACTTGGTTTAGTCATTTGTCTTGTTTGGTTTCTCGTTGCCTTGTTTGCACCTTTCATCGCAACGCATAGTGTCACGACGCAGAATTTAAGCATCCGGTACGAGTCCCCTAGTGCTTCACACTTTTTTGGAACGGATGAGCTTGGTCGAGATGTTTTCTCGCGTGTCATCGTTGGTTCTCGTATTTCGTTAACGGCTGGGGTCATTACAGTGGTTTGTGCATTTGCTTTCGGTATTTTATACGGGGGAATTGCAGGTTATAAAGGCGGGTATGTGGATGAAGTGATGATGCGCTTCTCCGAACTCATCATGGCGTTCCCTCCCCTTATTTTGGCGATGGTGATTGCAGCAGCACTTGGACCAAGTATCTTAAACTCTGTGCTTGCGATGGCCATCATTTGGTGGCCGAATTATGCAAGGCTCATGCGTTCTATGGTGATTTCATTAAAAGAAAGCGAGTATGTGACGGCTTCTCGCGTCATAGGTGCCTCTCACATTCGTGTCCTCTTTTTGGAAATTTTACCGAATTGTTTCGGACCATTGCTTGTGATGGCAACACTGGACCTTGGTAACGCCATTTTGATGTTCTCAGGGCTCAGTTTTCTTGGTCTTGGGACTCAACCTCCGACACCTGAGTGGGGTTCGATGGTATCTGGCGGAGCGAAAGTGATTCAAAATTGGTGGGTGTCGACTTTCCCAGGCTTAGCCATTTTTTCTGTATCGGTTGGTGCGAACTTCGTAGGCGATGGTCTACGCGATTTTCTAGATCCAAAACTAAAAAAAGAATAGGGGTAATCAAATGGAAAAAATCATTTCGAATCAAGTTGAACCAATCGGCATGCCAATCTATGAAATGAAAAAACTCTTCACGCGACAAGGTGATTTTAAAGAAGTGAGCATGAGTGTGATTTCTCTAACCCCTGGTGAACGTGTACCAGCTGTTGGTATGAGTTGCCACGAAGAAGACGAGTATTCTTATATTTTTAGAGGAGAAATTGATACCTATTCCAACGGTGTCCACAGTGTGGAAAAAGCGGGAGATGCAACCTTTATCCCTGCCGGTGAAGAGCATTGGTGCATTAATCGTACGAATGCACCTTGTCTCCTTGTTTGTTTTATGGTGAAAAAAGCAGAAGCTTAATCAGTTCCTCTTCATTTCTAGACTACTTTTGCACTAAATGATCATTATGTTGAATAAGGAATAAAAGAATCTTAATCAAAAAGAAGATCTTTGAGAGAAACAAGGCTGGGCAAGTTACTGGCACATAAGAATTATGCGTGAATTAAACCTTGATTCTAATGAAGCAATTGAGTACGCAAAGCTTAATGCAGGAGTAGTTCAGCCATCAAAAACAAGCATTAAACTGTATTATTTAGGATTAAGAATGTTTGAAGATATAGAAGAGCGATATAATAATCCAACAAAAGAAATGAGAGAATTAGGTGTAAAACCTGGTAGCGGTCTAGAAAAAATGTTTGAAGTACGAGAGTTAGAGTCTGATAGTTCATTTATACGAAACTACTTAACGAAAGACCTTGTCATGCGTGAAGATATGTATTTATTCCAGCGCCAAGGTAAGGAATATAAAGTCACTGATAAGGCATGGGAAAATGTAAGAGATCAACTTGTGGTTAGTCGAGTAAATGGGGGATTCCCTTATATTGTAGTTCAAGAAGGGGATTATTTAAAAAATGGGGAGCTTTATTTGAAGCATTGCTATGAACATTTGGAACTTGATGTGAAGTATGTTGAGAAGGTTATGCCTTATATTCATCAGTTGTGGGGTAGAGGAGTTCATTTAGAAACGAATATTGAGAATAAGTCAGTGTTGTTTAATTATGATGGGAAGAATATTCATCGGAAGTATATTTAATACTAGATTTTTAGATGGATAAAAAATGTTACGAAAGACGAACAATATATAAGTAGTACAAATATGATTAGACTAAAACATCATTCGATTTGAATGGTGTTTTCAATTTAACAAAAAAAGTTAACATATTTTTGCCTATTAAAAACTATCATGTGATATTAATTTAAACGTGAGAATAGGATTTACTGGAAGGAGCTGAAAGATATGTTAACTGTATGTTCCAAAATTGTAGTTCCATATGATAATTCAGAATTAGGCAAAAAGGCCTTAGTAACTGCAATGAATATAGCAAAACAAGATGAAGAGATAGAATTGATAGTTATTATAGTTGTAAATATTCCTTATACCGTCCCGTATTACCGAATGATGCTTGAGGCAGAGATCTCAGCAGCTCAGGAAATACTTAATGAAATTGAGAAAAAGTTAAATTCAATACCAAACAAGTCAAAATCATTTGTTTTGGAAGGTAACCCTACTGAAACGATTGTGAATTTCGTTAAGCAGGAAGACGCCGATCTGGTTGTGATGGGAAGTCGTGGTTTGAGTGGATTAAAAGAAATTTTCTTAGGTAGTGTCAGTTATAATGTATTGCAAAAATCTACTTGTCCAGTATTAATCGTTAAATGATTGAATTTTACTTTAAGCAAGGTTTACAAATTTTTTTACTTCCAAAGCTTGTGAAATTAGTAGGGTGAGTATCTAATATAAAATATATTTTTATTATGAACTTACTAAAATTTTATTTAAAAATAATAATAGAAATTAATATAGGAGGATCAAATAGATGTTAGATGTATGTTCAAGAATAGTAGTTCCGTATGATAATTCTGAGCTAAGTAAAAAGGCTTTGGAAATGGCAATTACGATGGCAAAACAAGATAAAAGTATCGAATTGAATGTAATTACAGTATTTCATGTACCTGTTGATGTTACTTACTATGGTACTTTGAATGTGGAAGAGATTCGCCAAATAGAATACGATATAGCAAAAATAGCTCTTAATGCAGTAGATCAAAAGCTGAAAGAACTTCCTAACAGTACAAAAACATTTGTATTGGAAGGAATCCCTTCTGGTACGATTGTTGATTTTATCAATAAAAATAAAGCCGATCTTGTTGTAATGGGAAGTCGTGGATTGAGTAAACTGAAAGAGTTGTTCTTAGGAAGCGTCAGTCATTATGTTGTGCAAAAAGTTGCTTGTCCAGTATTCATTGTTAAATAATAACTTGGTAATTTTGGTTTAACTTGATGCTATTTTTCTTTAAAATTTACAAATATTGTAAAGTACGACAACAAAGGATGGGACTGTTTCAAAAATTAATCGCTACCTATCTTTTAGATCAGTCGAAATAACATCAAATATGATGTAGATCATATTGTAACAGAATATGGTATAGCTAAATTACGAGGAAAGAGCATATCTCAACGAATACAAGAATTAATCAATGTAGCTCATCCGAAATTTTGTGATAAGCTGACATATGAAGCAAAAAGGCTTGGATTCATTGTTTAAACGATTAGATATAGGATTAAAATTAAGAATACAATTTTCATATAAATTAATATCATACCAATAATAAAGAAAGAAATGGTATTTAAGGACATATTAAAAGATATCAACTTTAGAAAAATAAATAATAAATTTCTTTTTAACCTCCACCGAAACATTAAATTTCACATTGTACATATTTTTAATTGTTAATAAATATATAATAGTAATTCGTACAAGAGGGGGAAAATAAATGGTAAATAAAAAAGTAGACGGATATGATGTTGTTGTTTCTGATAATCCCGTTTCTAATTTTTTATTTAATAGTAGTAAATCTGCTTGGATTTGGTTACTTGTTCGTTTTTACTTGGGGTATGAGTGGCTTTCTGCTGGATGGGATAAAGTAAATTCAGATGTTTGGACTGGATCAAAAGCTGGTGTTGTAGTAAAAGGGTTTACTCAAGGAGCTTTAGCAAAAGCTAATTCTAATATGCTGCACCCAGATGTAACAGGTTGGTATGCTAGTTTTTTAAAGCATACGGTACTTCCAAATGCTAAATTCTTTTCTTATTTAGTAGCATATGGTGAAGTTCTTGTAGGATTAGGTTTAATATTAGGATTACTTACAGGAATTGCTGCATTTTTTGGTAGTTTAATGAGTGTAAGTTACTTATTTGCGGGAACACTTAGTTCTAATCCACTATTGTTTATTTTAGCTACATGGCTAGTTCTAGGGTGGAAAGTGGCGGGATGGTATGGTTTAGATCGTTGGGCTCTTCCATTTTTAGGGACGCCTTGGGAAAAAATTTATAAAAAAGATACAAAACAAGTTACTAATAAAGTTTAATTAAATAGATATAAGAAATGCACTAAGCTTGTTATATTATGAAAAATCATTGATTGATTAATCTTTTTTTGACTTTTTTTATTGCCGCTAAAATTAATATGTATTTACTGAAAATAATAATGTTCCTTATTCAAATACACTTTCCATAAGTATAATAGTAACAGTGATATAAATAGAAAAAGGGTCTTAAAGTAAGATCCTTTTTCTATTGCAATAAGGTAGGTCTTTAAAATCTTAAGGAGACGGAAGGCTGGGCAAGTTATTGGCATATAAGAATTATGCGTGAATTAAACCTTGATTCTAATGAAGCAATTGAGTACGCAAAGCTTAATGCAGGAGTAGTTCAGTCATCAAAAACAAGCATTAACCCGTATTATTTAGGATTAAGAATGTTTGAAGATATAGAAGAGCGATATAATAATCCAAGCAAAGAAATGATAGAGTTAGGTGTTAAACCTGGCAGCGGTCGAGAAAAAATGTTTGAAGTACGAGAGTTAGAGTCTGATAGTTCATTTATACGAAACTACTTAACGAAAGATCTTGTCATGCGTGAGGATATGTATTTATTTCAGCGACAAGGTAAGGAATATAAAGTCACTGATAAGGCATGGGAAAATGTACGAGATCAACTTGTAGTTAGTCGGGTAAATGGAGGATTCCCATATATCGTTGTGCAAGAGGGCGATTACTTAAAAAATGGAGAGCTTTATTTGAAGCATTCCTATGAAAATATGGAACTAGATGTGAAGTATGTGGAGAAGGTAGTGCCTTATATCCATCAGTTGTGGGGTAGAGGGGTTCATTTAGAGACGAATATTGAGAATAAGTCTGTGTTGTTTAGTTATGATGGGAAGAATATTCATCGGAAGTATATTTAGGGCCACCTTTAAAAGGTGGTTTTTTGTATGAGTTGCTTATTACTTTAACCTGTAAATCTGATCAGAATTTTGTTAATGCTTATTCAACATAATGGAAGTTTAGTTGCATTAGAAATGTTAAAATAAGGTGGTAGAAAGGCTCCATTCTACTCGACTAGTTGAGTTAACAAAGCTTGCTTGAAATCACAGGGAAACTATACAATCCTTTCCTTATAAAAGAGTAATTGCAAAAATAATAGTTTAGAAGGAGAAAAATAAGAATGAATGAGTTAATTGTATTTAGTGAACTTCATAAATATTTAAACAGTTTAGGTCCAATGAAATGTACAATGGCAGCAAAAAGCCTGTCGTTAGGGTATAAACCTATTTCCTTTAGTGGCGCGTTTAAAAAATTTGCGACCCTATATGGAGATAAAAAATACCATTGCTTAATTCTTCATGTTGAGCCAGGTAATCCAGAATCTACTAGAGGGAAGTTTGTTCAAAAAGAAGTTCAACAAATTTTAAATTTTGAAATTAAAGAAATGAGAAATTTTCTTCTAAAAAAACATGAAGTATATGTTCCATTTGAAATCATAGATTCAAAAGAGAAGATGGAGCTATTAAAAGCTTTTATAAAGAATAAATATGAAATTTTTTTTAGATTGAAATTAAAATAACATGCTTATTCTTAAGGGATAATAATATGAGAAAAAGGCGTTGCTCAAGAGCAATTCCTTTTTATTTTACATACAAAAAAATGATATTGATCTAAATAGTATTTGTAATTTCATTATTGGGGTAGAGGAGTTCATTTAGAGCCTATTATTGGGAATAAGTCAGTGTTGTTTAGTTTATGGGGAAGAAAATTCATCGGAAGTATATTTAAGACCACCTTTATTGGGTGTTTTTTTGTGTGTATTCATTTTTACTTAAAGCCAGTAAAATTTATCGGTTGCCCTAATACTCCCTTATAGTGTCATTGGCTTGCTTGTTATGCTGGATCTTTGTCTCAACCAACCTAAGCATGTTTCTATAAGTAGGGAGTGAACTATTTAGTTGATGGGGTCTAAGTCCCACGAATGATTCGTTTGCCCCAAGTACTTTAATGATAAGACTAGACAGTATTCAATTAATATTTTGGAACAAAATGATCAACTTAATGATTATATTACATTTCTGAATCCCTCATTTTTTAGTTCATTCTTTTATAAGGGTAAATCTTTTCAAATTCCCCCAAATCCAGTGAAAATATTCTCTGAAATTAACGATAAATTACATCGTAATACCAGTTTCTTTTACTAGATTAGATAAATTACAACATTAAGTTTTTATATTCTTGTAGAATTTTGATGAAAAATAGAAATAAAAATCGAAATAAAAATCGATAGAATTCCCCAATGTACAAGATTAGGAGCAATGGACTATAATTTTGGTAGATTGATATTTCAGAATATTTTGTATTTTTGAACTATTTTTTCGCACTTATAATCCAAACGTAGAAAAAGAAATCAATGGATTTAACTTGTGAAGTTAATTCACTATATAAAGCCTTCACATTATTCCAGAATATCAATTTAAACATAGTTAGGAAAAAGAGAGGACGTAAAAAGAATGGACAAGAAAAAGAAAATGTTGAAAAAAGCAACAACCTTAGCGCTTGGTGCAGGCTTGATCACAAGCAATCCATACGCTTTCTATCCATCTTCGCCAACTACTGTGCATGCTGAAACTAAACCTACGGCGGTGCAGATTCTATCCAAACTGACGACAGTGCAAAGACAAGCTCTGCAAAAGCTAACTGCGAATGAAAAGTCCGGTCTGTTTTTAGACAAAAAAGTCAATCTTGGCAGTACAGCAAACGTTTCTGTCATCGTTCAGTTTAAAAATAAGCCAGAAAAGACCGCTGTACTAGAAGCAGCAGTAAAAGGCAAAACATTGTCGAATGCTGAAGCGAAAAGTAAAGCGAGTGGTGACCATGAAATATTCAAACAGGATTTAGAAGCGGCATTTAACCAAAAACAAGATGGTACTTATAAATTGAAGCGTGAATATAAATATGCTTTCAATGGTGTGGCACTGACCTTGCCTGCAAATAAAATTCAGGAAATCATGAAATCAAAAGCCGTACAAGCGATATACAGTAACAACAAGATCATGGCAGATCCACCTGTCAAAATCAAAGATGCGATGGCATCAAGCGATCCTCAAGGACAAGGAATGGCAGCAGAGAATACTTTCCTAAATATCAACAAACTTCATAAAGAAGGCTACACCGGAAAAGGTGTAAAAGTCGCAGTCATCGACACAGGTGTCGATTATAACCACCCGGACATCAAAGCGGCATTTAAAGGCGGATACGATTTCGTGGACAACGATTCTGATCCAATGGAAACGACTTATCAGGATTACCTGAATTATAAAAAGGTAAATCCAACGACGACCCTAAAAGCAAGTGATTATGAAACTGAACACGGCACACACGTTTCAGGAACGATTGTCGGTCAAGGGAAAAACAACAGTCCTTATGCGACAAATGGAATCGCACCGGATGCCAGTCTTTATGTTTACCGCGTGCTTGGTCCTGGTGGAAGCGGTAGTGACCAAAGTGTGATGGCAGGGATCGACAAGGCAGTCGCAGACGGTGTAGACGTCATGAACTTGTCACTCGGGACAAATTACAATGACCCGTTCTATCCGACAAGCATCGCAATCAACAACGCAGTACTAACTGGCGTGACAGCAGTGATCGCAGCAGGAAATTCAGGGAACGGCATGTATACGTTAGGTTCACCAGGAAATGCGCAACTTGCCTTGACCGTTGGTGCAAGTGATGTGCCTCAGGTGATCCCTACTATAAAAGGGAATTTGGACAGCGTGAGTTCTACCATGCGCGGATTAGCAAAGGGGTGGAATGACGATTTCGTAAGTTTCCAAGATAAAAAGCTTTCCATTGTAGACGTTCCAAATTACGGGGGAGCAAACGACTACCGGAATATCAATGTAACTGGAAAAGTAGCTCTTGTTCAACGCGGAAACAATCAAAGCATTAATGATAAAATCCTTCAAGCGAAACTAAAAGGCGCAGCGGCAATCCTTATATGGAACAACAATCCGACAGAAGGGTATATGCCATTTTATTTAGGCGAAGGGAGCGATTTTATTCCTTCATTTAATTTGACCAATGCAGACGGGCTTGCATTAAAGGCGAAAATCGCATCTGGTATGACTCAATTTTCATTTGCGAATTTAAGTTCATATAAGACTTCAGGAGATAACTTGGCGTCTTTCAGCTCCCGTGGTCCTTCCCGTACGACGTATGACATTAAGCCGGAAGTGACAGCACCAGGTGTAAATGTACTTTCAACTGTGCCAGGATTTGTGCATACACCTGACAACCCGTCCGATTACAGCACCGCATATGAGCGAATGAGCGGAACGAGCATGGCAACGCCGAATGTAACTGGTATTGCAGCGCTTCTCTTACAGGCAAAGCCAAATCTTAATCCAGAGGATATCAAAACGATATTAATGAATACGGCAGATCCTTTAAATGGAACGTATAGCGTTTTTGAACAAGGAGCAGGACGCGTTGATCCGTTCAAAGCAATCCACTCTACAATGGAATTCCAAGTGAAAGAAACAACGCCAACGTTAACACCAAAAGGAGACCTTTCACAAATCGGTGAAAAGACAGGCGCAATGAACTTCGGAAATCTGTCCTTCACTGGAAAAGACATTTTAAGTACGCGCAGTTATTCCATTCAAAACAATGGAAGCAAAACAAAGACGTTTGACGTCAAAGTTACTTTCCAAACCGGAGTAAGAGGTTCGCTCGATGCTAGTAAAAATGGGGTGAAACTAATTACGCCATCGTCTGTAAAAATGAATGCAAACAGTAAATTTAATGGTAAAGCGAGTCTTTATATTCCGAAAAAAGCTCAAAAAGGGATCTTTGAAGGATATATTACGTACATCAACCGTGGCAACAAAAATGAAACGTACCGTGTGCCATTTGCGGTGCATTATGTAGAAGAAGGAATCCAAAGTTACTTTTTTGATTATGATAGCACCACAACAGCAAAAAATCATCTGAGTACGTTGATCTTTAACCCAACGGTATCTGGTCACTTCATCTTAAAGTCCCATATGAGATACCTATACGAGGTCATCACTGATGAAAACGGAAACGAACTCGGGTTAACGAATTACGGGGACGGAATGATGGTCAATGAAGGCGTCCAGTATAATACTGGATTTGACGGAATGTATTATCCGTTCACCGGCGATGACGACAACCCAATCTCAGACAAATATGTCAAAGCGGAGGAAGGCCATTATAAGCTGCAAATGATCGGATTCAATGATAAAGGAAAGGCGTTTATTTCACAAACGGCCGAAATGAATATTGACAACACGATGCCGGATGCATTCGAGTCTCATTTAGTGGGGGAACAGCCGAACAATCCGTTTGTGGAATATGAGCCGGGAACGAAATCGATTCCGTTTACCGCATTTGTCCATGACAATGGGATACCAGGACAGAAAGTCGATCAGGGACAAAATTATCTTTACTATTTTTATAACAGCATGCAAGGTCCAACCGGAACATATAAATTGGATTCAAAAGGAAACTTTCAAGGTCAAGTCAATACGAATCCAAACGGAAGTTTAGTAGATTTTGAATTAGAAGGAATTGACCATTCTGGTAACACATTTGGCCGAAACTACTACTTCCTTGTTCCAAACAACTACACCTATGTATACGGAAAGCCTAATGTGCCGATGCGTGGGAGTACGGTCTTCGCCCATAAAGGCGATACGATCACGTATACATTAACAGCTAACCATGTAAACAACTTAAAAACAGCGGTATACCGCTTTGTCACAAGAAACGCCGATACAGTTGTAACCAATGTTACCTTGAATCCAGCAGCTGCAGCACTAGGCGCAACGCTCAATTACACGAAAACGCCATCATCGACTCAGGTAACCAACAATGTAACGGTCAACTTTAACCCGACAACTGGTGTAAACGGAACCATACCGATGGTCGATGTAACGGTCCAAATTCCGAATACGACCGATTATACGGATTCATCTAGTATGACGAACGCAGTATCATCGACATTTACTAGTGTGAGCGGTACGGTGACTAGACCTTACAGTTGGGTTCCACCGACTGGAATTCTACCAAATTTCTCATCCGTTTATGGGATGATCCGTCCAGAAGAGCTACTGGATGCGAAAGGAAATCTAGCTTCACGCGACTATACGAAATTTGGGGGAAAAGTAACTGTCGTCGACAGTGAAGGAAACACCTATGCTGGGGTCATTAACAAGTTCGGTGGGTTTACTATAAACGGACTTCCAGTTACGCATGATGATTTCACCTTTATCCAAGATTTTCCTGGACACTTCACTATGTATGACACTTTTAATGAATATCGAACACTAGACGGACTGGAATACGGGGACAATATAACGTTAAGCTACCCTAATGACATCGAGAATGCCACAGCAGGAGACGTCAACAAAGACAACGTCATCGACATTAATGATGCACTCGCAATCCAGGGAAGCTTCGGGGCGAATACAGCCGACGGAAATTACAACCGAGGTGCTGACATTAACTTTGACGGCGTTATTGATGGAAAAGATTTCTCTTATGTCGAAGGGAACTTTGGCCTACAGAACCCGACCGTAGATGATGCACCTGCGCCTGTGAAGAAAATAAATGGAAAAACACTTGCTGATATTAAGAAAGAATTAGGATTGTAAGAACTATAAGCCGGCGGCGATTTTGATCAACCCTGCCGGCAGATTATGACTAAAGATAGGTGTTTAAAGCATGAAGAAAATTTGGAAATTGTTCTTCCTCATCCTAGTCGCAATGCTTTTCATCGGATCGGGAACCGTCATTTATTTTTTTGCCAAGTCAAAAGGGAATGTGGAAAAAGTCCCAAGCATTCTCGGTTACAAGCCGTTAATCGTGCTTTCTAACAGTATGAAGCCGACCTTCCAAGCAGGTGATTTGGTGTTAATCAAGGTGAATCAGGAGCCTAAAGTAAATGATGTTGTGACATATAAAAGAACGGATGGCACATTCATTACACACCGAATTGTGAGAACGATAATGAAAGACGGAAAATCTCTCTTTGTTACGAAGGGTGACGGCAACAATCTAGAAGATGATGGCTACGTGGGTAAGGAACATATTTTGGGGGTAAAAACCTTTTCTATCCCGAACGTTGGATATATTTGCAAGTTTTTCTCCAGTTGGTTTGGATTTTTCCTTCTTATTGTACTGCCGCTCTTATTAGTGGTGATACTCGAAATCTTTCAACGTCTCGGTATTATTGGGAATCAAAATGAAACGAGCGTTCAGCATTAAAAAACTAGAAAGGCAGGAACACTTAAAATGAAAATGAATAAGGTGAAGAAAGCGTTAATCGGAACTTCATTGGCAGGTTCTTTAGTGGTCGGAGCTGGATACGGAACGTATTCATGGTTTACCGCACAAATGACAGCAAGCGGAATGGTCCAAAACGGAACGTTTGAGATAAATAACGGGCAAAGTGAGCAGCAATTGACGTTTTCTCCTGATAAGCTTGCTCCTTCCCAAATAAGTGAAATGTCACCGATCTTGATTAAGAATACAGGCGACTATGATATGTTTATCCGCGGTAAAGTCAATTTTATGATTGACAATGCACCGACTGAGGTTTCGATCAAAAAGCTGTTGAGCAATTATGAAGTGCAACCGACTATTCTGTATAACGGCGAGACCATATCAGACCTTGACTGGATTGACCTTGACGATCTACAGACGACGTTAGATAACCTGCTTCCAGGTCAGGGAGAGGATGATTCAGACCGCTTCAAAGCGAACGACAAAATCGAGATTGATTTAAAGTTACGTTTAAAAGATAGTGCGGACAACAATTTGCAAGGAGTTGCCTTAAAAGTCAGCTTTAAGGTCCAAGCTAAGCAAACTGATCCAAATGCAGAATTTTCAAAAAAATAATAGTAAAAGCAACATCCCGCAAAAAGCTTGGGCGGGGTGTTTTTTTGTCAAAGGGACGGTTCTTAAATTGTGCCACTTTTCGAGATTGAAAAAACTAGCCAACTATTCAATCGATATATGATAATTTAAAGGTGAATATTTTAATAGAGTGAAGCTGTGAATTATGATTCCAAAGAAGGGAAGCATGAAAATTTCTTAGATATCGATGGTGTTTTAAACACGGACAAACAAGTTAGAATGAACAATTTAGACACCAATATTTTGCTAGATATCACACCTGTTATTAATACGATTATGAAACCTGATTTGCGGGAGAAAGAAATATTGAATTGGTTAACCACTCGATGTCTTTCTTTTCGAGGCTTAACAAGTGAAAATGCAGAAGAGGCGATATTAAAAGTAAAATAAAAGTCGTATGTGATGGTTTTTTTGATTATTATTAAAATAATTTCATCTAATACTCCTTCAACTATACTGCCATTTTTGTTAAATAAGGAATAGAGATTTTTAGTCAAAAAGAAGATCGTTGAGAGAAACAAGGCTGGGCAAGTTATTGGCATATAAGAATTATGCGCGAACTAAATCTTGATTCTAATGAAGCGATTGAGTACGCAAAGCTTAATGCAGGAGTAGTTCAGCCATCAAAAATAAGCATTAACCCGTATTATTTAGGACTAAGAATGTTTGAAGATATCGAAGAGCGATATAATAATCCAAGCAAAGAAATGATAGAGTTAGGTGTTAAACCTGGCAGCGGTCGAGAAAAAATGTTTGAAGTACGAGAGTTAGAGTCAGATAGTTCATTTATACGAAACTACTTAACGAAAGACCTTGTCATGCGTGAAGATATGTATCTATTCCAGCGACAAGGTAAGGAATATAAAGTCACTGATAAGGCATGGGAAAATGTACGTGATCAACTTGTGGTTAGTCGAGTAAATGGAGGATTCCCATATATCGTTGTTCAAGAGGGGGATTACTTAAAAAATGGGGAGCTTTATTTGAAGCATTCCTATGAACATATGGAACTTGATGTGAAGTATGTTGAGAAAGTTATGCCTTATATTCATCAGTTGTGGGGTAGAGGGGTTCATTTAGAGACTAATATTGAGAATAAGTCAGTGTTGTTTAGTTATGATGGGAAGAATATTCATCGGAAGTATATTTAAAGCCACCTTTTTAGGTGGTTTTGTTTTCTTAATGGATTAGAAAGTATAAAATTCTTTTTTGGTAAGTGAACCTTATGCAACTAAATGGCAGGTTAGTTGAACAAGGAAATCATAAGTTTCTAGCGAATTATCACATTATCAAGAAAAATTAATAGGAGAAAAAATATGAACTTCTTAACAGGAAATGTTTCTCACACGATAACGGATACAAAAGATATCTACGACCCTATCCTTGCATTTACCCCAATTATTTTTTGGATAATTATAATTGGCATTATTACAGCAATAGTATTATTTTTTAAAAGAAGAAGTAGAAATCAAGCTAAGAGCAGACAATCATTACAAAATATAGAGTATAAATTGGACAAATTAATTGAAGTTCTTGAAAAAAATTCTAACTAGGCTTATGTAACTAACTAATGCGTTAGCCATCCATGAATCCTCAGATTCACCACAGTGAAGGGAAGTTTATGTCGCACTTCCATAGTAGTTGAATAAGAACACATAGGGGGAAATACAAATGTTTAACCAGGAAGAGAAAGAAAAATATGATGATTTAGTAAAACTTCATATAAAAATCTTTGGTGAAAAGATGACTCAACATTTTTTAGTAGAAGGGAAAAAAAATAACAGATATGAATCTGATTATCCGATTTTTCTTATAAATTATAAAGCAGGAAAATTCTTATTAGAAATGTATTGTCAAAAATTATCCGATGAACATACAACTGGTAGAATACTAGATAAACTTGAAGAAGAATTTCAAGAATATCATTTATTTGTAGAACGAAATAAAAAACAACGAAATAAATAATAAGACTAGGTGACGTTTCACCACTTTAAAAGCCATATCATTTGATATGGCTTTTAAAGTGGTCTTATTTAACTAACACATGCATAAGTTGAATTGGAATCTATCATCTAAGTTAATTAAACTTTATCCAATCTGTCTTTTTTAGAAGAAATTTATTAGTAATTTGTAACTTCATTTTATTTGAGATATAATAGCTTTAACCATTTGCTTTACCGAGATCCACGTTTGATTTTACCCTTATTCTATTTTCGAATAGGGGTTTTTAATTTTATAAGACATAAATAAAGTCAGATTCTATCAAGTAGAATCTGACTAATTTTAGTTAATTATGCTTTTTTTACATTAGTCGCTTGAGGTCCACGTTGACCTGGCTCTACATTAAATGTAACAGCTTGGCCTTCATCTAATGATTTGAAACCATCAGTTTGAATAGCTGAGAAATGTACGAATACATCATCTCCATTTTCACGCTCGATGAATCCAAAACCTTTATCTGCATTAAACCATTTTACTTTACCATGTTCCATTTTTGTTGCCTCCTAGTGCGATTTACACACATTAATATTTCAATATTAACATAATAGTTAGTGATAATCAAATTATCCTAAATAAAAGGACATTCCTAATTTATATAACTAATTAATAAAACCTACTTATGCAACTAACGCATGCGTTTGTTGCATAAAAGATTTATTAATCTTAGTATTCATTTTCAATTCATATCTTTTTAATTATTTGTAGAATTTTTGTTTGGGTTCTTACGTTTTCTACTATTAAAAAGAAATCCTCCCATAATCTATTGACTTAGAGTTTACTCAAAACAATATAATTAAAAAAAGATATGAAAAAGTACTGTAATTAGTAAAAAATTGGGTCTTTATCATCATATGGTTCAGATGGAAAATTCGATTTGATTAATGTTAACAGTGATTTTTTCTATTAAATATTTAGATAATAGAAAGGGATAGAACAATAAATTTAGTAAAATAGAAATAAAAATGTTGGGAGTCGGTAATATGGAGCAGTCAAATAAAGCATTTAGTGACACACTAGTAAAATCATTAAGAGGAGAACGTGGTCATCTTCCTATCAAGAATGCTTTGTTGGATATAGACATGGATCTTGCTGGAAAAAGAATAGAGGAGCTACCTTATACTATTTATCAATTAGTCAAACACATGACATACTGGCAAGAATTCCTCTTATTATTCGCACAAGGAGAGAGGCCTGAATTACCTTCTGATGTGAAAGAAAGCTGGCCTGTTGAAGAAGGACCTAGTAATGAGGAAGAGTGGAAACAGATTATTCAGTATTTTCTTCAAGGAATAGAACAGGCATGTACGATTGCTCAAACTGTTCAATTGGACAAATCATTAGAGAAATGGCCAGGCGAATCCCCAGGTGGTGTACTACGCAATATTGCATCTCACAACTCCTATCATTTAGGTGAAATCGTACTAATACGCAGATTATTTAGTGCTTGGCCACCACCAACCGGAGGATATCCTGCCTAAACTTTGGATCAATAGTGAATTCATGGAAGCCAATTGAAATTCACTATAAAGGTTAGTTGAGTCAACAATTGGGGGGCATTTCATAGTTCATTATGACTAACGCATGTGTTCGTATTATAAGGACAACTAGTTAAATTACTAGTTGTCCAATTTTTTTATGGTCTTATGACTAAAGTAGTCAGGGTGGTAGCAGAAGTATCAAAGAAGCATGCAGAATATCAAAAAGAAGATCGTTGAGAGAAACAAGGCTGGGAAAGTTTTTGGCACATTCGCATCATGCGTGAACTAAATCTCGATTCAAATGAAGCAATAGAATATGGGAAACTAAACGCAGGAGTAGTTCAACCTTCTAAAACAAGTATTAATCCATACTACTTAGGACTAAGAATGTTTGAAGATATTGAAGAGCGATATAATAATCCAACAAAAGAAATGCGTGAGTTGGGTGTTAAACCTGGCAGCGGAAGAGATAAAATGTTTGAAGTACGAGAATTAGAATCTGATAGTTCATTTATACGAAACTACTTAACGAAAGATCTTGTCATGCGAGAAGACATGTATTTATTCCAGCGACAAGGTAAGGAATATAAAGTTACTGATAAAGCATGGGAGAATGTAAGAGACCAACTTGTTGTTAGTCGGGTAAATGGCGGATTCCCATATATCGTTGTTCAAGAGGGCGATTACTTAAAAAATGGTGAGCTTTATTTGAAGCTTGAATAAAATTTCCTAAAGGTTGTCTAATTAGACAACCTTTTTAGTTCAAAAATCAATATTTAAATTTAACAGATCCTATTTATTAAAAATTACTTGGACATCTCTTGTAGAAAGATCAATTTCCTTAATTACTAAGTCATCATACCAATCACCGAGAGCAACTACTCTCTTAAATGTATCAATATAAAACTCTCTTGAAAAATTTGTTTCATAAAAATCTATATTTTTATTATTTCGATATTCGCGCATATATTCTTCAGCAAATTGTGGAGCGTCAGACCAGAATTTTTTGACATTATTTTCAATGCAATTATTAATATATTTGATACATTCTTTATCATTTTCAATTTTTAAAATGTGTTCTTTAAATTCACCATCTTCATCCAATAGAAAACCTTTATCATCACTATAAAATTCCTCTAATAAACTAAAATTTACAATAAAATGGTCTACGTGATCTCTAAATGTTTCATCCATAATTCTATTTTCAGCAAATCGTTCAAATGCCTGTTCTTCCGACTCAGCATTGACAGCTACACAAATATCTGGACCCGCATACACTACAAATGTTTTCTCCATTGTTTTTCTCCTTCGTATCGAATTTATATCTTCTTTAATCGTAATAGAAATACTGATAAAAAACTAGGCGAACTAAACAAAAACGCTCCTTATCATGTTTATATAAAAATGAAATTCAATTTATTAGGAGCTTGAAAAAGAAAGAATTTTAGAATTTAATAATACATATTTTATATTTTTTGTAGGGGGGATCGTATTGCAACTAATTCTTTCGTGGATTAAAGACGCGCCATATAAAGGGAAATCTGTAGATAAAGACAACAATGCCTTAAATGGTTACTTCTTAGCAGAACAAAAGAAAAAGAATTTTGTTAAAGTATACTCAAATGGCCACCTTATGACCTGTTATAAGTTCCCAAAAATAAAAATACCATTTAAGTCAAAAATGCATAGTTGGGAGAATCTTTCGTTCTGTGGGTATGTGGTAATGAAGCGAATTTTTGTTAAAATATTATTACTTTTATGAGGTTTTAAATAGAGTTTATTTAAAGAATTAAATGAGATAAGGTGTGGATTAATTTTGAAAAAAGAACAAAAGGCTCTTTTTAAAGAAATTGAAAATATTCAAGTAAAGTCTATGAGAGAATCGCCTTCGTGCCAAGCTTTTAAGACATTGTCTTATCTTTAGAAACTAAAAATATCTACTATTATAGAGTTGCCATTCACAGACTTAGAAAATCTAATTTTTTGAATTCTAGGTTGGTAGTCTTAATTTTTGTCTGTCTAAAAACTGAAAAAAACCTAAATTAAAACCTTTTGGGTTTGGTGGTTTGACAGTTTCGTTCATAAGAAATGATAAAACAGTAAGTCAATAATAGATAATTTTTTAAAAAAACAGAATTATCTTGACAATTATTGAATGGATTGATATGGTTATAAAAAAAATATTTCTTATCCAGAGAGGTGGAGGGACTGGCCCTTTGAAGCCTCAGCAACAGGTCTGCTTAAGTAGACACTGTGCTAATTCCAGCGGGTGATAACCTGATAGATGAGAGCTTCCGTTTTTATTTGTCAGTAGCGCACTCTTTTTTAGAGTGCGTTTTTGTTTTTTCTGGATAGTAACTAAAGGAGAGTAGTAATGGGGAACAAAAATGGGCAAGAATTTCAAAGGAACATGCAAGCACGTCATTTAGTCATGCTATCACTTGGTGGGGTGATTGGAACTGGCTTATTCTTAAGCTCGGGCTACACTATTCAACAAGCTGGCCCGTTTGGAACAATACTATCCTATCTGATTGGTGCGCTAGTGGTTTATCTAGTTATGCTATGTTTAGGAGAGCTTTCCGTACATATGCCTGAAACGGGCTCATTTCACAGTTATGCAGTTAAATACATTGGACCGGGTACAGGGTATACAGTAGCCTGGTTGTATTGGTTAACTTGGACTGTTGCTTTAGGTTCTGAATTTACAGCCGCAGGATTACTTATGAAGCGATGGTTTCCATCGATTAATGTTTGGATATGGAGTGCTATTTTTGCTATTTTGATCTTTGTATTAAATGTCATGACTGTTAAATTTTTCGCCGAATCCGAATTTTGGTTTTCATCGATAAAGGTTATAGCTATTGTGATTTTTATTGTTTTAGGAGCAGCGGCAATGCTAGGGTTTCTTCCGATGAGTCATTCAAAAGCAGCACCATTATTTTCTAATTTTACAAGTGGAGGTTTATTTCCTCATGGTGCTACGGGTATTATAACAACGATGCTTGCGGTTAATTTTGCTTTTTCGGGAACAGAATTAATAGGCATTGCAGCGGGAGAAACCGCGAACCCGGAAAAAATGATACCGAAGGCCATTCGAACTACTCTGTGGAGATTGATCATCTTTTTTGTAGGAACGATTTTTGTTTTATCTGCATTATTGCCTATTTCCGATGCTGGTGTATTAGAGAGCCCTTTTGTTGCAGTTCTAGAACGAATTGGGGTGCCATATTCAGCTGACATAATGAATTTCGTTATCTTAACAGCTATTTTATCTGCGGCAAACTCAGGCCTTTATGCCTCTTCTAGAATGCTTTGGTCGCTTGCTAATAAGAATACGATATCTCCGATTTTCGGAAAAATGACGAAGCAAGGTGTTCCAATCAACGCCGTCATTTTCAGCATGGTGGGTGGAGCTTTGGCTTTGCTCTCAAGTATTTGTGCACCAGATACTGTCTATATCGTACTTGTTTCCATTTCAGGTCTAGCAGTAGTTGTAGTTTGGATGAGTATTAGTGCTTCCCAGTTCCTATTTCGCAGACAATTTTTGAAAGAAGGAAATTCTGAAAAGGACTTGATTTATCGGACACCACTGTATCCATTAGTACCAATTGCTTCTTTTATCCTTTGTCTGGCATCGTGTATAGGAATTGCATTCGATCCAACACAGAGAATTGCCTTATATTGCGGCATACCGTTTATTTTGTTTTGCTATGGAAGTTATTATCTAACAAAAAATTTTAAAAAGAGGGGCGTAGATTATGTCGAACAAAGTCAATCCAATTGATGCTATATTATCCCAACATCCCATTATGCTTCTTGACGGAGCATTAGCTACAGAATTGGAGGCGCATGGATGTAATTTGGACGATCCCCTTTGGTCGGCACGTGTGTTACTAGAAAATCCGGAACTGATTTATCAGGTTCATTCGGACTATTTTCGTGCTGGTGCGGACTGTGCCATAACAGCAAGCTATCAAGCTACTATTAGTGGTTTATCCGCGCGTGGAATACAAGAACAGGAAGCTTTGGAATTAATTAAGAGAACGGTGTTACTTGCAAGAAGGGCAAGAGATGATTTTTGGAAGGAAAATAAGCAAACGAATAGGCCTAAACCATTGGTTGTTGCATCGGTTGGGCCGTACGGGGCTTACCTTGCAGATGGTTCAGAGTATGTAGGCAATTATGGTGTGACAGATAAAACATTAGCAGACTTTCACCGTTTAAGAATGTCAGCGTTAATAGAAGCAGGTGCAGATCTATTGGCATTTGAAACGATCCCTTCCTTGCAAGAAGCAAGAGTATTAGATATATTATTACGTGAGTATCCAGAAACATATGCGTGGCTTTCCTTTTCATTAAAAAATGAGAAAGAGATTAGTGAAGGTGTGAAACTCGTAGAGTGTGCAAGAGTTTTTGAGAAAAGTGAACAAATTGTAGCGATAGGCATCAATTGTGCGCCAGTAACCGTTGTGACTGGTGCAATACAAGAGTTGAGGGCAAACACAAAAAAACCGATTATTGTTTATCCAAACTCTGGTGAAACTTATAATCCAGAAACAAAAACATGGCATGGTCATGAACAATGTAACGTGTTGGATATTCAATCTGAAGAATGGTACCAAGCAGGTGCACGTTTAATAGGTGGATGCTGCAGAACGACACCTTATCACATTGAGGAGATATCGAACAAGTGGCGTTCTTCCAAGTATTGAACCAATTTTTCGTAATTAAAGTTAACGAAGAGGTTAATTTAGTTATTCAAAAAATAGTTCATATTGCTGAAAGTTATTAAATTAACACATGCGTATGTTGTATAAAAAATCGGCCAAATAGTCGATTTTTTTATTGTACTAAAATGCAGATTCGTTGAATAAGAATAGTTTAATTTTTGTGGGGAAAAGACGGAACTAAGGGTGGACGTATAGGTATTTTCTTCTCAATCGTACTAAAGATTAAATATGAAAAGTGTAAATAAGCAATATTTTTGTAGATTTATATATCGATAAATACAAGTAACCCCCCCTTCAATAACATAGAAGGGGGTTATTTATTTGCTCGAAAATTAAGAGTTTTAAATGGCTTTGAATATGACCATCATTCTCTCCTCATTAATTGATTTTTTATTAAGGGAAATTTAAGGTACACAATCCAAAATAAGCGTAACAAAATCTCAATAATGGAGAGGAGAAAAGAAAATTGAAAAAGTGGGTTATTATTTCAATTATTGTTGTTGCTGTTGGAGGAGGAAGTGGTTGGTTCATTTATAGTAAGAGTCAAGCAAATCAAGCCCAAAATGTGATGGCTACAGCACAAACAATCACTGCACAAAAAGGAAAGTTAGAGGTAGCTGTTACTGGATCGGGTTCGGTAACTGCAAATACTGACGAAGATGTTACTGCGGCAAATACAATTCTTGTTGTGGATAGTGTGAGTGTTTCATCTGGAGAATCAGTAGATAAAGGTGATACTCTTGTGACATTTAAAAATGGTGATGTTATTACGGCTCCAAAAGATGGAGAAATTACAAAGGTTTATGTAAGTAGCGGTAGCGGAGCATCGCAAGGAAAAGTTCTAATTCGTATGGAGGATGAAGATGGAGTTACATTACCGATTACAAGAGAAGATGGTGGCAGTTCCACAAATAATTCTAGTACAGGAAATACTGGGGGTAGTAGTTTAGTAGCCGATACTGTAAATGTGAAGGAAGGCTCAGTTGTAAAAGCAGGTACAACACTTGTGAAATTTACAGATGGTAGTATTTTACAGGCACCAGTTGCAGGAACAATTACAAGTCTTGCTGTTAATAGTGGAGATTCGGTACAAAGTTCTGTGACAGTAGCGCATATAACAAATTTCAGTTCTTTGGAAACAACAATCAGTGTAGATGAATTAGATATCACTAAGGTAAAAGTTGGACAGTCAGTAAAAATAACAGCAAGTGCTTTTGAAGGTGAAACATTCGATGGGATTGTAACGAAAGTAGCAAATGAAGGCACATCGACAAATGGCGTCTCAACTTTTGATGTAACTGTAAAAATTAAAAATCCAAAAGGTTTGAAAATTGGTATGTCAACAGAAGCAAGTATTTTAATACAAAGTAAAGCAGATGCGCTATATGTTCCAGTAGAAGCAGTGTATAAAAATGGAAATGAAAAATATGTACTAGTTCCTTCATCTACAGATGATTCTGGAGAATCTACAAAGAAAGTTACGGTAAAAACTGGTATTTCAAATGATACGAATGTAGAGATTACAAGTGGATTAAGTGAAGGAGAGTCTATTGAAATTCCGAGCGTTCAATCTAGAAGTAGTTCTGGTGGATTTATGATGCAAGGTGGAGGTTTCCAAGGTGGTGGATTCTCTAGCGGCGGATTCTCCGGTGGTGGATTCGAACGTAGCGGAAACTTCGGAGGTAGAAATCAAACAGGTGGCGGACAAGGAGGTAAATAATGACTAACTTTGAGCCGATTATTCAAATAAAAAACATGACGAAAATGTATGAACTTGGCGGAGAAACGGTAATCGCTCTTCAGAGTGTATCCCTTGATATCCAAAAGGGTGATTTTATATCAGTCATCGGTCCTTCAGGTTCAGGGAAGTCAACATTTATGAACATGATTGGTTGCTTAGACCGACCCGATTCTGGGAGATATTTGATTGATAATGAAGATGTAGGGCAAATGAAGAGCTCGCAACTAGCGACTATACGAAATGAAAAAATTGGATTTATTTTTCAAAATTTCAATCTTATACCAAAGTTAACTGCGGTAGAAAATGTAGAACTTCCTCTCATTTATAGAGGGATGAAAACAGCTGAACGAAGAGAAATTGCTCTTTCAGCGTTAAAAAAAGTAGGATTAGTCGATCGAGCAAATCATTTACCTACACAATTATCAGGGGGGCAGCAGCAGCGTGTCGCAATTGCGCGTGCCCTTGCTGGAAGCCCTCCTATTTTACTGGCAGATGAACCGACTGGTGCTCTTGATAGTAAAACAAGTAAGGAAATTTTGGAGATTATGAATTTATTAAATGAGCAAGGTCATACGATTATTTTAATTACTCATGATTTAGAAGTAGCAAAACAAGCAACTCGTGTTGTACGAATTCACGATGGCCAGTTATACGAGAATGGAGGAGAATGGTTTGCAGACACTGAGAATGGCGCTTAAGAGCATTAAAGGAAATAAAGTAAGAGCATTCCTAACGATGCTAGGTATTATTATCGGTGTATCCTCCGTTATTGTGATGGTTGCGATTGGACAAGGATCAACGAAAGAAGTGCAAAATCAAATAGGAAGCTTAGGTACAAATGTATTAACAGTAAGTGTTACTGGCTCAGATGTAACGTTTAAAGAAGATGATGCCAATCAACTTAAGGACGTTAGTGGTGTAGAAGCAATTGCTCCTACTGTCTCTGGAAGAGTAACTGTAAAAAACGGACAAACGAACGCACAAGTGTCAGTGACAGGAACAACTTCACCTTATTTAAAAGTTCGTGATTTGGAGCTGCAATCAGGCAGATTTATCGCAGACTTGGATAATGATAGTCACTCAAAAATAGCAGTACTTGGTTCAAGCACAGCACGAACATTATTCGGTTTTGGAAATCCAGTTGGTCAATACGTTAAAGTAAATGGAACATCATTTAGAGTTGTTGGGGTACTTCATTCAGTTGGTAGTTCACTAGGTTCAAGTGGGGACAGTACGATTTTTGTTCCGCTTAGCACAGCTCAGCGCTTGGCATCTACTACTTCAATTGGATCTGTCTATGTAAAAGTAGAAAATGAAAATATGATTAATTTTACATTACGTAGAATCGAACAAAAGATGTTTACGATTATTGGTGATGAAGATAGCTATAGCGTTTCGAGTCCAGAGGATTTAATGGAAACTGCTTCATCTGTTAATAAAACGATGACATTAATGCTAGGTGGAAGTGCTGCGATCTCACTTATTGTTGGTGGTATCGGTATAATGAATATTATGCTTGTATCGGTTTCAGAACGTACAAAAGAAATCGGTATTCGAAAAGCAATTGGAGCAAAGCGTGGAAGTATTCTTCTTCAATTTCTCATAGAATCAATGGTATTAAGTTCACTTGGAGGAATAATAGGCGTTGTAATAGGCGTTATAAGTGCAAAAATATTCACTATAACGACAGGAACAGCAATTGCATATTCTGTACCAGTTATGCTGTTATCATTTGTATTCTCTTTATTAGTTGGAATCGTATTTGGTGTTTTTCCAGCAAATAAAGCGTCTAAGCTTGATCCAATTCAAGCTCTTCGATATGAATAGTACGAATAAAGAGGTTGTCCCAAAAGTAAAACTTTTAAGGGGCACCTTTTTTTTGTGTTAGAAAGAAATCATTCTCTACGATTGTTTTACTACTTAAGTAAGAAACCTTATTAAGTTGATTATCTAATAAAGTAGTATTTTAGGTTTCTATTCAAAAATGTCAGAATAGTCTATAATTATGGTCGTAACCTGAATTCAACCGTAAATAATGAGAAAAGTGAAAGGTGAGTATTTTTTGGCTTGTTGTTTAATTTAATAATTCTATTAGGAGGCAAACGACGTGGAAGAATTAATTTCAGAATTGGTTGATAAGATGAAAGGGAGTTTAATCAATATTAGGCGTGATATCCACTGTTTTCCTGAGATAGGATGGACAGAATTCCGAACCTCATCTCTCATAGCAGATTCCTTGTCTGAATTAGGATTTGAAGTGAAAATAGGAAGGGAAATCATTGTACCTGAATCGAGAATGGGTGTCCCGGATGAAAAAACGATAGAAGAAGCAAAAGAGCGGGCATTGTCTTTTGGGGCAAATTCGTATTGGCTTGAGAAAATGGAAGACGGGTTAACTGGTGTAGTAGGCATTTGGGATACAGGGCGGATTGGTCCAACACTTGCCTTCCGATTTGATATTGATGCATTGGAAATAGCTGAGGATAAAGGATTAAATCATGTTCCATGGAATCGAGGTTTTCATTCGAAAGTAGAAGGCTATATGCATGCATGTGGACATGATGGTCATATCGCAATTGGGTTAGGAACGGCACAATTGATTTCAAAAATAAAAGAGAAGCTTTCAGGAAAAATTAAACTCATATTTCAACCTGCTGAAGAAGGTGCGCGTGGTGCGAGAGCAATGGTTGATTCGAGGGTCTTAGATGATGTTAATTATTTCTTTAGTGGTCATATTGGTGTAACAGCAACAAAACAAAATCAACTTGTCTGTGGCGTAACAGATTTTTTCGCGTCAACCAAGTTTGATTTAGAACTGGAAGGTGTGCAGGCCCATGCTGCATTAGTACCACATGAAGGTAGGAATGCATTACTTGCGGCATCTACTATTACATTGCAATTGTATGCAATCTCCCGGCATGGATTAGGAGATTCAAGAATAAATGTTGGAGTTATTCAAGGTGGAGAAGGTCGAAACATTATTCCGGCACATGCTAAGCTAAAATTTGAAACAAGAGGAACGACCAATGAGGTTGATCAATATATGAAGAATGAATCAATGCGGATCATACAATCCGTGGCTCAGTTGTATGGGATTAAGGAACATACAGAAGTAGTTGGACGTTCGATTATAGCAGATTGTGACGCTGATCTTGCGAAACTTGTATATGATATAGGATCAAAAGTTAAACAAACCAGTGAAATTGTTATTTCTCAGCCTTTTCTTGCTTCAGAAGATGTAACGTATATGATGAAAGAGGTTCAAAAAAATGGTGGGATGGCTACTTATCTATTGTTTGGGACTGAATTGGCTGCAGGCCATCATAATTGTGCATTCGACTTTAACGAAAAAACAATCGCGTATGCAGTTGAAGTTTATGGAAACTTACTTGTACATTTAGCCAGATAATGAACTAGAGGAGAGGGGAATAGAGTATGTTTTTTCTTGCATTAATTAGTTCTTTTTTGAATGCAGTAAATGCGTTGTATGCCAAAAAAATAACAATGCAAATGAAGGATAATAATAGTTTTATTGTAACATCTTTTCTAGTGGTCACCATTTTGTTAGGTTGCGTAATGCCTTGGTATTATTCCTTTTCTGTTACCCCAGCTACAATAGGTTTATTAATCATTGTAATTATTTTAGATGCATTGTCTAATGTAACATTTTTCTTAGCACTAGGACGAATAGAAGTATCTCAACTAGCAGTGTATACTGCATTAACTCCATTATTCACGTTTATTCCAAATAGCATATTGCACGGATTCGATATACATATTTTAATTCCGGTATTGCTTATTGTGCTTGGTGTATATTTCCTGAACGTAAGAGGTAGAAACATGTTATCTCCATTAGTAGAAATAAAAAAACCAGGTAATTTATTAGGAGTTGCAGCTGCAGTTACTGCTGGACTCAGCATGGTTCCTACACAACAATTGCTCGTTCATCAATGGATAAACGCCCCCACACTTTATTTTTTCAGAGCGAGTGGGATTGCCCTAATAATCTATTTAATACATCGTCCGAAAATTTGGTATCCTAAACTGAATATGCACCTTTCGATTCGTGGGGTGCTTGCGATTTCACAATGGATCGCATTGTTTGCAGCCTTAAAGATTGCCAATGGGACGCTAGTTGTAGCTTTAGCTTATACCTCACCAATATTTGCATTGTTTTTAGCAAGAATTTATTATAAAGAAAAAATTACAGCAGCTAAGCTGATTGCCTGCTGCATTACCATTTTAGGAATTTTATTTATTTTAGAGTAGTGGAGGAAACGATGAAAAAAATCCGTTTAGGTTTACTTGGATCTGATGATTCGATTGACGTTATTCAATCTGTAATAAAGGCATACCCTGAATTTGAATGTACTCCTATTATCTATTGGAGAGAAGAGGAAATACCCGATCTTTTAAGTCCAGTTGCAAATGATTTTGATATTTGGCTCTTTTCAGGAAAGGTCCCTTATGCCATAGCAAAAAGCTGGGGTGGAATTACAAAACCCATGTTTTTTACGCCCCACACTGGACCGAGTCTCTATAAAACTTTGTTACAAATATTCTATCATAACCAGATTGCAATGGAGCAAATCAGCTTTGATAACTTCCATTATGATGAACTCAAAAGTATTTTAGATGAAGCAGAAATTAAAGCTGATCATTTATTTTTGAAATATTATGAAGGGGAAGTTGATGCAAATGTACTTGCAGGATACCACTATGATTTATGGAAAAGTGGAAAAACGAAAGCAGCAGTTACATGTCTCAGGTCGGCACATATTGAACTTGAGAAGATGGGAGTCCCCGTTTATCGCGTACTTCCTGCAAAGTCAGCTATTGAGTCTGTACTAAATTTAGCACTTCGAACTTATGAGATGCTACATTTTAAAGAAAGTCAAATTGCAGTTCAAATGATAGAGATTGACTCTTATTTTGGACTGGCAAAGGATACTTTTTCAACTGATGAAATTTACAAAATAGAAATTAAAATGGCAGAGAAGCTTCTTGTTTACGCAAATAAACTTCAAGGATCACTTAAATCTGCTGGTCCTGGTCGATATGTCATTTTTACAACCCGAGGGCTTTTACAGGATATAACGAATGAATTTTCTATTATACCGAATTTGGAAGATCTCGAAGAATTAAAGAAAGAAGTCATTACTAGTGGAATTGGAATCGGTAAAACGGCTTACGAAGCAGAAATTCATGCCGGAAGAGCGTTATTTCATGCTAGGGAGTATGGAAAAGGAAGTTGGATGGTTACTCTCGATAATCAAACGATAGCGGGTCCATTGGGAAGAGAGGAACAAATTACATATTCTTATGTCTCAAAAGAACTACAAAAAATAAGCGAACAAACGTCTTTAAGCATTTCGACACTTAGTAAGTTAGAATCTATTCTTAAAAAAATAGGAAAGAGTGAGATTGGAGCTCATGAACTAGCACAGTATATGCAAATCATGCCGAGAAGCGCGCGTAGAATTTTAAAAGAATTAGAGGAACAAGGAATTGCTCAAGTTGTTGGAGAGGAAACACCTTATTCGCGTGGAAGGCCTAGAAATATTTATAAAATTAGCCTTTGATATTAGATTAAAAATGAAAATTTAATATTCTGAATATTATTTCTTAACAAAATAAATAATTAGTGATATAGTTATGGTCATAGCCATAAATAGACCTTAAATACTAGTTTGTAACGGGAGGAAAAATGATTAATCAGGATAGATTGTGGAATCGCCTTATGGAACTCGGGTCCATCGGAAAACAAGAGTCTGGAGGAATTACTCGTTTGTCCTTTACTGAAAATGAGAGAAAAGCTAAAGAATTAGTTACTTCCTATATGGTTGAAGCAGGATTAAAAGTTTACGAAGATACCGTTGGAAATCTTATTGGACGTAAAGAAGGAACTAATCAAAACGCACCTGTTGTACTCGTAGGCTCCCATATCGATTCTGTATATAATGGCGGAAATTTTGACGGTCCACTTGGCGTTCTCTCTGGGATTGAAATTCTCCAGACGATGAATGAACAGGGAATTACAACAGTACATCCTATTGAAGTGATTGTATTTACAGATGAAGAAGGAGCAAGATTTAGCTTTGGAATGATTGGGAGTCGAGGAATTGCTGGAACACTCACTTTGGAGGAACTCCAAAATAAGGATCAACAAGGAATTACTGTAGCTCAAGCGATGAGCGAGGCAGGTTATGACCCATTATTAATTGATCAGTCAGTCAGAAGTATTGGATCAGTAAAAGCCTATGTAGAATTACATATTGAACAAGGTAAGGTGCTTGAAAACGATAATTTATCGGTTGGTATTGTTACAGGAATCGCAGGCCCGTTGTGGCTTAAATTCACAGTTGAAGGTAAAGCAGGGCATGCTGGGACAACTCCAATGAATGACCGTAACGATGCCTTAGTTGCTGCTTCCCAGATTGTTCAACTAATTGAAACTGAGTCAGCTAAGACTGGTTCAACGGTTGGAACAGTTGGTCAATTGCAACTGTTTCCTGGAGGAATCAATATTATACCAGGGAAGGTTGAATTTACGTTGGATTTGCGTGATGTAAATGAAGCAATTCGGGTTGGGGTGGAAAACCGAATTATAGAAGGAGCTAAAATTTTATGTGAACAACGTAGTGTAGGATTGCAAGTTGAAGTTTTGCAACGTATTGCACCTTCATTATGCTCTAATGAAATTCAAGATATAGCAAAACTAGCTTGTGAAACGATAGGTATAGAACCATTTTTTCTCCCAAGTGGAGCTGGGCACGATTGCATGCAGCTTACAAGTTTATGTCCTATAGGGATGCTTTTTATCCGTTCAAAAGATGGAATAAGTCATAATCCTGCTGAATGGAGTTCAAAGGAAGATTGTACAGACGGTGCTAATGTACTTTATCATACTGTACTTCAGTTATCGAATAACGAATAGAAGGAGATACAATAATGCAAACAATATCATTAGATAGTTTAGTAGAGCAAACAAAAGAAGAAGTAATTAAGTGGAGAAGGCATTTCCATCAGTATCCAGAGTTATCTTTTCACGAGGAAAAAACAGCTCAATATGTGTATGATACACTTCAAACTTTTGGGAATTTAGAGATAACTCGTCCAACAAAGACAAGTGTTATGGCTCGTCTGATTGGTTCTCAGCCCGGTAAAGTGTTAGCAATTCGTGCCGATATGGATGCTTTACCCATTGAGGAAGAAAACACTTTTGAATTTGTTTCTACAAATCCAGGTGTAATGCATGCATGTGGGCATGATGGTCATACAGCAATGCTTCTAGGTACAGCAAAAATTCTAACTAGTTTAAAAGATAAAATCAAAGGTGAAGTTCGCTTTTTGTTTCAACACGCCGAAGAGTTGTTTCCTGGTGGTGCAGAGGAAATGGTACAAGCAGGAGTAATGGATGGAGTTGATATGGTAATTGGTGCTCATCTTTGGGCTCCTATGAAACTAGGTACAGTAGGTGTAGCTTATGGACCGATGATGGCTGCTCCAGATACTTTCTATATAACTGTTGAAGGTAAGGGTGGACATGCAGCACTTCCTCATGACACGATCGATTCAATTGCGATCGCTTCCCAAGTTGTAACGAATCTTCAACATATCGTTTCTAGAAATACTGATCCACTTGATAATCTAGTAGTTTCTGTTACCAAGTTTATTGGAGGTACAACTCATAACGTAATCCCAGGTTCAGTTGAAATCTGTGGAACAGTTCGTAGTTTCAACGCCGACCTTAGGAAATCAGTTCCTGACCTTATGGAACGAATTATAAAAGGAATAACTGAGGCTCATGGTGGACAATACAAATTTGAATATGAGTTTGGATATCGCCCTGTAATCAACGATGAGCAGATTACGAAGGCTATTGAAGAAACGATTCTAGAAGTGTTTGATGAAAAGACTCTCGACCTTATGAAACCAAACATGGGCGGTGAAGATTTCTCTGCTTTCCAACAAAAGGCACCAGGAACTTTCTTCTATGTGGGAGCAGGAAACAAAGAAAAAGATATTACTTATCCGCATCATCATGCACGTTTTACAATAGACGAGGATGCTTTGGAAATTGGTGTAAAATTATTTGTTCATGCAACATTTAAGCTTTTAGATTAATAGACTTATGGTTAAGTAGACCTTATTTTATAAGGATCTACTTAATCTAAACTCTTATTTTCTGAATATTTAAACTAATATAAATTTTAAATTGAAAGTGGGGAACAATTTTTGAAAATCTATCATTTATTAGCACTTATTCCATTTATTGCTATTCTGGGCTTTTCATCTTGGGCAAACCAGGTTGAGCCATTTGTATTAGGAATGCCTTTTCTACTTTTTTGGGTTGTACTTTGGACTATTTTATCAACACCAGTTATGTGGATTATCTTTAAATTAGATACGGCGAATAAGGGGGACAGATAAGATGAATAGTGCATTAATTATCATTTTTCTTTTTCTTGCAGTATCGATTTTTCTAGGGGTACAAGCTAGGAAAGGAAAAGACATGAATCTTGAGCAATGGAGTGTTGGTGGAAGAGGATTTGGTACGATTTTCGTCTTTCTTTTAATGGCAGGTGAAATCTATACAACCTTTACGTTCCTAGGTGGAAGTGGTTGGGCTTATGGAAAAGGTGGTCCAACATACTATATCACTGCCTACGGTGCACTTGCTTACATTATGTCTTACTGGTTGCTTCCAAAAATATGGAAATATGCTAAAGAAAATAATTTAATGTCTCAACCGGACTTTTTTACAAGTAAATACAAAAGTAAAGCCCTTGGCGTTTTAGTTTCACTAGTCGGTGTTTCTGCTGTAATTCCCTACTTAGTTCTACAATTAAAAGGATTAGGAAGCATCGTTTCGGAGGCTTCTTATGGAATGATTTCACCAACTTTTGCGATTTGGATCGGTGCTATTTCAGTAACTATTTATGTAATGATCTCTGGTATCCATGGATCTGCATGGACTGCAGCATTAAAGGACATTATGATTCTTGGTGTTGTTCTTTTTCTAGGAACTTATCTACCATTTCATTATTATGGTGGATTCCAAGCGATGTTTGAAGCAGTTGATAAAGCTAAACCAGGTTTTCTAAGTCTCCCAAAAGAGGGTTTAAGTGTATCTTGGTTTAATTCTACAGTTCTTCTAACAGCTTTAGGCTTTTATATGTGGCCGCATACTTTTGGCTCTATTTATTCAGCTAAAAGTGAAAATGTATTTCGAAAAAATGCGATTATCATGCCTTTATACCAACTTGTGTTGCTATTTGTGTTTTTCGTTGGATTTGCAGCAATTCTTCAAGTTCCTGGACTACAAGGTCCGGATGCCGATCTGTCTTTATTAAAATTAAGTAAACAATCTTTTAACCCGTGGTTTGTTGGAATCATTGGTGGAGCAGGGGTATTGACTGCAATCGTGCCAGGTTCGATGATTCTAATGGCATCTGCTACTTTAATATCAAAAAATATTTATAAAGTATTTGTACCAACTGCAACAGAAAAGCAAGTTGCAGTTTTAGCTAAATACCTAGTTCCTGTAGTTGCATTATTCGCAGTTTTTTTCACATTTAATGGTGGAACTACATTAGTAACTCTGCTTTTAATGGGATACAGTCTAGTTACTCAATTGTTCCCAACACTTGTCTTTAGTTTAATGAAAAAGAACTTTGTAACGAAGCAAGGTGCATTCGCTGGTATTTTTACTGGAGTTGCAACAGTTACTTATGTCACTATAAGTAATACAACAATCGGATCATTATTTCCAGCACTGCCTCAATATATTAAAGATTTGAATATCGGTGTAATTGGCTTAGTTGTAAATCTTGTATTTTTAGTCGTTGTTAGCTTACTTACTAAAAATATAGCGGTTCAAAGCAAAAAAGAAATTGTAGCATAAATAAGAATTACTTTTTAACGAAGGGGTTGATTGCTTTAATCAGCCTCTATTTTTTTGTGTAGGTATTCTTAAGAATCCAGGGAATTTACGAAGTTAGATTTTTATCTTTGAACCTTTCAAAACTTTTAAAGTATCTGTAACTTACTTTATAAATAGCTAGTCCTATAATTGTTCCAATTGTATTTAGTATTACGTCATCAATATCACATGATCTGTAGTTATAGCCAAGGAACAGTCCAGAAGTAGCTTGAATTAATTCGATTGCTAGACTTAATGTAAAACCTATTAAAATCGTTTTTCTGTTTGTTATTCTAAAAAATAGAATAGGGAATGCAAATCCTAGTGGTAGGAATAACAAAACATTACCAGCAAGTTGTTTTAGAACAATTGAAATTGAGCCATAATTGATGGTATCTACGATTGATTTAAAAGGAATAAAATTATGATTAGATCCCAACTGATCTTCTATCATTACTTGAATTAAATATTTTTGATAGGGGAAAGGAAATAAAGTGAAATTAATAAGACATGTAAAGTACATACCAAAGATTAACCAATAAAGAAGTTTAAGGAGAGTTATTGAACCTTTTAGAAATTGATATCCAAAATATAGGATAAAAAAAGTAGAAATGATAATGCTAGGATATAAGAAATTTAACAATCAATTGTACCAACCTTTCATATTAGCAGACTTAATAACTTAGAGATCCTGAACCTTGAATATTACAACTACAATATTTAGCTCTGTTTCCAATTGTTTTTATACATCTAGAGAATATCATACTTGTATAGTTTTCATTCATCATTTTTATGTCAAATTTTAGAAACTTGTAAATTAGTTCTTATTGAATCTTAAAATAAATAAAAACCCTTCCTATAAATATAGAAAGAGTTTTAATTTGCGAAGAGGATTGTTTCTTTTTTATTCTATTTTTAAAAAGTTTTGGGAGAAATAAAATTATAATTTAATGTGACCACTTTGGAGAAAGCTTCTAGATTGTTCTTTGTTTATTTTGCTTGCACTAGAGGTGTCCCGCCTTGAACAGTAACCCAACCCCATTTTTGTCGTGCATCCATTTCCATTTTCTTTAATAATTCTGGAGTAAGTGAGTCTGATAAAATTTTATTTGCTTTAGCATCTGCTTCTGCATTTAGGATTTTTGTTTGGTTTTCAATTTTTGCTTTTTCTTGGTCAGCTAATGCCTTCTTTACGTTCAATTCAGAAGTTGCCAACTGTGCTTGTGTTTGTGCCATACCTGCAGGAGATCCTACGTGTGTAAATCCAAAAGTTCCGACTTCAATACCTTGTTTTGCGAGTTCCTTATCTAGTGCCAGATTGATTTCTTCAGTAATATCAGCTTGTTTTGAACCTTTAATGTCGTTCCAGCTATATTTGTGCGTAATTTTGTTCACAACATTTTTCATTGTAGGTTTGACGATGTTATTTTTGATGTAACTAATATCTTTTCCACCTACTGATTGATAAAGATTAGCTACGTTTTTAGTTGTAATTTTCCATGTTAAGTTTGTATTAACAGGTAGTTCTTGCTGATCTCCGGTACCTACTGACCATTCTTGATCAGAATTACCACCTTCGTGTTTGTCACTTGATAAAACTAAAGATTGTGTATATGTAGGGTATTCTTGGACTGAAACTCCCCAACCAGTCCAATGAAAACCTTGGGGGACTTCAGTAATTTCTCCACTCATATGTTTTTCAATACCGATACTACCAACACTAATGTGTGACATACCACCAATTGTGTAAATAATACCTCCGATTATAATAACTCCGCCTGCAATCAGACTTCTTAATCCACCGTTCACTCTTCATCTCTCCCGATTTCTTTTTTAATGTTTTTAATATGATTATTAAATAATCTACCTATTTTGATAAAGACCTTATAAAACAGTAAGAAGAGAACGATTCCAATAATAACAACTAAAATTCCGAATTGATAAAAGAAAACCATTGTTATTCCCCCGAATGTGCTAATTAGATTGACGATCTTTCTACCTTTTCTTATATGCAATTATAGTTTGATTTAAGCCTTATTAATAATTAAATTTTGCTTAGAAATATAATGTGTTAACAAGCTTTTTTGGAAAAAATAATAGCTTTTAACCCAATTCCCCCAAATGAATATTTATAGTTAAAAAGATTTTAAGTATAGAGAATCCCTTAGAAAACCACCAATTATAGGTGGTTTTTCTATTTGAGTAATAGAATATTGGCCTATTTAACATAGATTTCTTCTGAAATTAGCGGTATCAAACTGGAAAATTCAATAAAATCAAGGCAAAAATAACCCAAGTTTAAATCAAAGGGAAATCAATTTTAATTGTAGAACTTTTCCTTTATTGAGTTGGTATCATTTGAAATTGTTCAGTTGGTTTTTAGGAAGGAGATTACATACGCAGTTATAAACGATTAATTCAGTGAACAATCTTTATTTAATCAGAAAAAACAATATTGATACTTTTTTTCAAAATTAAAATCACATCAACACTTAATATAATAAAACTAGATCAGGAAAAGGAACATCTTAGAGTATGGAGGAAGTAATATGAAAATTGAACAATTAAGTCATCTTTGTGGGGTTTTAGAGAGTGGTTCCTTTACGATTGCAGCACAGAAATTTTTTATGAATGAAGCTGACTTGAAAGAATCAATCATTATTTTAGAAAGTGAATTCGGCATAAAGTTAATTGAGTGTGACGACGAATCTAAAGTGGTGCCTTCTTTTGGATGTTTACAAATTATTTCATATATAAAGGAAATCGTAAGGAATTGTCGAGAAATTGAAGAGGAAATTAAATCCTTACATAAAAAATCTTCTGTTAATACAATGTATGATGTGAGTATGTTTTAACTCATTAGAGTTTTAAATATAGGACCAAATCATAATTGATTTGGTCTTTTTGAATAACTCTTGCTTTTCAAATAAACGGCAAAAAAAAGGCTACAAATTCAGTAGCCTTCTTCTTTTAATTTGTCTCATATATAATTTTCCCGGTCCTGGAAGTATCATAATCTCCTAAAGAATCAACCTCTGATTGAAACTGATTTGAAGATAAAATTTCTGTGACAATTCTGATCAGTCGTTCATTTGCAGGTTTTTTTAATATAACAAGGTCATATTGTTCTGTGATTAGAGGAATAAAATCAATTCCTACAATTTTAGCAGCTTTTTCAATTCCGACTCCAACATCTGCTACCCCGGTAGAGACAGCTGAGGCCACGCTTAAATGATTGCTTTCTTCATGCTCATATCCGTTAATTTTTTTAGAAGAAATTTCCTTGATACGGAGCTGTTCATCGAGAAGAATTCGTGCACCCGAACCTTTCTCTCTATTTATGATCTTTATATCTTCACGTTCTAAATCTTTCCAAGATGTAATCTTTAAAGGGTTACCTTTTTTAACATATAAACCTGCTTTCCTAGATAGCAGATTGAATAAAATAAAAGGATGTCCCACTAAAATTTTTTTAAGATATGGAAGATTATACTCTCCTGTATCTCCGTCAAAAAGATGAAGGCTAACGATGTCACATTCGCCATTATACATAGAAATAAGACTGTTTAAGCTTCCAGTAAAAGATCTTAAAGATTTATAGGATGAGTTTTTCTCGATCTGTTTACCGAGCATATCTAAAACTAAATCTTGGCCACTAATAACAACATGATTTGATTCTTTTGGATCGCTTCTGCGAGGTTCAGAAACAGAGGCAGGCAATGTGGTGTTTTGATTTGTTTTATTGTTTTTTATGTAATTATCCAAGTCATTTGCTGCTATTCTCATCTGTCTTCCTACACGGAATACAGGTAATTCACCTTTTTTGACAAGGTCATAAATGGTTAATTTCGATACTTTTAAAAACTGTGACACTTCTTCGATTGTATAGGAAAGTTCCATCGTCATTTACATCCCTCCATTTTCTATTTTAACTCAATGCCTTTTAAAAAGCATATTCCTAGTAAGTTTAATGGGAATTTTAAAATTCTATTTCTTATTTAGTTATAACTAAATATAATTAGATATAACTAGTTATGTTTTAGAAAGGAAGGCTGATGAATAATGAAAAAATTTTATTCTTTATTTTTATCGATAACGATGTTATTAGGATTAGCAGTATCCGGTTGTTCAACAAATGAACAAGCTACAAAGTCTACAGGCAAGAAACAAGAAACTGTTCAAAAGAATGTGGAATTGACGATCTCAGCAGCAGTTAGCTTACAGGATGCACTAAATGATATTAAAGCAAACTTTGAAAAGGCAAATCCTAATGTGAAAATAAATTTTAACTTTGGAGCATCCGGAGCATTACAACAACAAATTTCTCAAGGAGCACCAGTAGATCTTTTCTTCTCGGCTGCAGAAGACAAATTTAATAATCTAGTACAAGATGGTCTAATTGATAAGAGCCAAGGTAAAGATGTAGTTGGGAATGAACTGGTATTAGTTGTACCAAAAGATATAAAAAAAGAAATTAACTCTTTTGAGGATCTTACGAAAGCAGATAAAATTTCAATCGGTACGCCAGAAGCGGTACCAGCAGGACAATATGGTAAAGAAACATTGGAAAATTTAAATGTTTGGAAATCAATTGAAGGAAAAGTAGTATATGGTAAGGATGTTAGACAAGTACTTTCTTATGTAGAAACAAATAATGTAGACGCAGGGATTGTATATATAACAGATGCGCTGACATCAACAAAAGTTAAGATTGTAGCAACTGCAGCTGAAAGTACACATGATCCAATTATTTATCCGTTAGGCGTAATAAAAAATAGCAAGCAACCGAAAGAAGCTAAAAAATTCTATGAATATCTTCAAAATGATGAGTCTATGAAGATATTAGAGAAGTATGGGTTTAAGGGACTAAATTAACTGGCATTAGCTGACATACGTTTTAGAAATGAGCCGATTAGTTGATTGGCTCATTTTTCTTTTAGTGGGTATATTAAAGAAGCTTGGGAAGTATTCAGTACAGATGATTAGAACATCTTTGAAATACAAGAATCCCTCTGTGCTATATAAAGAACAATTAGGTAGCTTTGTTAAAGTTTGTTTAGAAGAGGAAATTTAAGAGAGGAGGATATTAATAGTAAGAATGGGAATTGGTTAGAAAAATTTATAACAATGCCGAATAATATTAGTGCATGTATTCCTTTATTGATATATTGAAGAGTTTTCGGTCTCTTTTCCCTTTTTGACCAATTAGCCAGTACCAGCTATGTCCAATATAAAAAGAGTTTGAAACAAGTTGTTCAATATACTTTGAAATAATTCCATTGATTTTCTCTTTTTCAATTTTATTTTTTATAGACAAGGCAATGACAAAATAGGATTTATCACTTTCAAATTCAAGTAATTGTAGATGATATTTACCACCTTTTTTTTCATTAAAATCATTTAATACGTGATCTATACAGTTTCGGACGTCAATTTTATATTTAGCTGCATCGTTCCAATTTGATATAAGAGAGTCATTTAATGAGACAGTTAAGATGTAATATGATGCATAGTCTTTAGGATTAAATTTTCGTTTCTCACCTGTATGTTGATATAAAGGTGGAACAACAAATTTTTCATAATCAGCAAAAAAATCTTCAGTCATGTTTAATACCTACTTTCTAGATTGAACAAAAGTTTACTATATCGAATCTTAATTTAGTTTTTCCTATTCTTTCCAAAAATAGACAGGTAAAGATGAATTGGATTAAGGAAAAGAAAATATAAAATTTTTAGTAAAAAGCAGAGTTGAAAAAATTCAACTCTGCTCCATTGTAAATGAATTTTTCAATCTATTTAGCTTTATAGTATTTGAAGCGAGAATACTAGAGAGGTGAAATCACCATTCGCAAAAGCATCATTACAACTATAGAACATGACATCTTTCTCCTTTTTGATTCTCATACCAGACTGAAAATCATGGAATCCAATCATTCGTTCTTCTTCCCACACATTAAAAACATTTAAAAAGCCACTAGAGCATTTTAAGATCAGTTCTGATTGAGTTTCACTTTTCCATATAATCACTGTTTTTTGTTTTGGGGTATCGTTGATTGATATTCCATTTTCTGAAATAAATCCGATACCTTGATTTCTAGGAGAATTTGAACTCAAAAATTTTAACTTAATCACTTTTTCTTCATTCATTTGAAATACTTCTGTATGAATCGTTTCATCGGATTTTACAGACTTGTTTGTACTATACACTTTTTCTTTTACTAGTAACATTTTCACTTATCTCTCCTGTTAAGTTATTTTGATCCCCTAATGTAAATTTCAAAAAGTAACACAATCCTAAACAGGGGATACAGACTAATGCCATACCTAAAAAAGCAAAAGATGGAGATATAGAGTAGAGGTAACCACTTACTAATGTTAAAATACCGCTACCTAAACTTAAACCTAGAGTTGCATAAATTCCATGAGCAAAGGGGAAGTACTTATTTTCAATGTTTTCATCTAAGTATTTCACAAAGGCAAATTGAGTAAGCCCAAACGTAATAGAATGTAATAATTGAGACAATACAAAAACTGAAATGCTGTTAAACGAAAAGATCAATACCCATCTTAATATGGATGCACTTACACTAAACAGTAATAAAACTGGAACAGATCGTCCTTTAAATAGAGAGTCTGATATATAGAAGAAAACAATTTCTGATATTACTGCAATGATTAAGATGAATCCTGTTAAACTAGTTTTCACCCCAATATTTTTCAAAAAAAGTACAGCATAACTATAATATGCTGCATGTGCAGCTTGAAGGGTGATACAGATCGCTAATACTATTAAAAATGCTTTTGATTTAAACAACTTAAACAATTGAACTTTCTTTGATGTTATTTTTGCTTTTAATGGTAAAGGAGCGTTAATGGATGTTAAGAAAGAGAGTAGAACACATCCAATGATCAAAAAGTAAATAACTACATTTTCACTTTTTAAAGATATGATTATTCCAGTTAATGATAGAGAAATAATATAGCCAATCGAACCATATGATCTACTCTTTCCATACTCTATTTTGCTTTCCCTAATAAGGATAGATGCCATAGCTTCATACATAGCTAAAGGCATTGGATAAACAAGGCTTAGTAAAACTGTAATAAAAGCTACTGCAATTAAACTATTAAACGGGATTAATATGATTAATAGCGTAACAGAAGTTAAGGAAACTACTTGATTTAATCTTGCTAAATTTAGGTATCTACTGATAAATGGAAAAATAAAAAAGGTTGTTATTGACCTTGTTATTAATCCTAAAGCAATGATTAGTCCAGCTTCTTCAGCTGTAAAACCTTTACTTGTTGTTAGCCAAGTAGACCAATAGGGCACGAAGATTCCGAAAGTGAAGAAAAACCCAAAAAACTGTAAAGACATCCATCTTTGAGCGGTCATTTGATTCCTCCAGTTTCGGAAAAATTATTATTTTGTTTCATAATAAAATCACGCATTTTTTGAAAACAATATTCAGTAGCATACTGATCATAATTAGAAGTTGATTGATCGGTAAAACCATGACTTCCTTCTACATTTATAATTTGAATCCTATCTTTTGTTTTCAATTCAGTTATGACAATTTCGGGGGCAAATGATTTTTCTTTCGTTGGGAAAACTAGTAGGGTCTCACATTTTGGACTAACCTCTAAATAGTCCCTAATCCTCGAACCATAAAATCCAATTACTCCATCAAATAACCCGTCATATTTACTGCATAGCCATGCAATCGTTGCACCTACACTAAAACCCAAAATATACAAATTAGCACACTTAGTTCGAAGTTCTTTTGCAAGAGTGATCATTTTATTAGTAGCTAACTCAAACCCAATCTCATGAACAAAATGCTGATAAGCTTTGTTTTCATCCTTATAGCAATAGTTCTCAATATTACCTAATAAATTTGGACATACAACTGTAAATCCTAACTTATTTAAACTGTCACAAATATCTTTTATATGTTTGTTAATACCATAAATTTCGTGAACAACTAAAATGGTGGTATTATGAAACTCGCAATTATTCAATTTTTAATCACCTCTAACTTAGAAAAAATAGGAATAGAATTTTGTTCTATTCCTATCATTATGTAACAGAGTCCAAAAACTTGAGTTCCAGACTGCTAAATTTTTACTTGCATCTGGATCATTCCAGTGAAAGTAGGGTTTGCAGTCCACTCTGGATTTTCTAAATCATATAATGAATCGATTGTTGGAAAACGAGTTATTACTTCCTTAAGAATCTCCATGATCTCTACACGAGCGAAAGCAGCAGCTATACAAGTATGATAACCTCCACCGAAAGCTACATGACGGAAACCTGTTCTACTTATATCCATTTTGTCAGGATTTGCAAATACTCGCTCGTCTCGGCCAGCAGAAGCTAAGAAGAAATAAACAGAATCATTTTGTTTGATTTGCTGTCCGTGTAATTCGATATCATTTGAAGCATGTCTAACAATATATTGGATTGGCCCTTCTAGTCTCATTGTTTCATCTAATACTTTTGGAAGAAGAGACATATCATTTTTAAGCATTTCTAGAACATTTTGATTCTTAAATAGAAGATGTAATGTATTACTTAACACAAATTGAGGAATTTTATGTCCACCGAAAATTAAGTGCATTGTTTGAGCAATTAATTGATCATCAGTAAGTTCACCATCTTCACCAGGAGTCTCAGATATTAACCTACTTAATAAATCATTTTTCTTTTCTTTTCGTCTTTCCGCAATCGCATCTGAAAGGTATGTCCAAATTTCTCTTACACTTCCTCTAACTTGTTCACTAATTTCTTTACTAGGAGCATGAGACACAACGAAATCTTGCATAAATAATGCAATATCATCAGACCACTTAATGAATCTATCAACTTCTTCACCAGGAATTCCTAACATTTTACAAAGTACCATCGCAGGAATAGGGTGTGCGATCTCTTTTACAAAGTCAAATGAACTTATGTTTTTTTCAAGAACTTTATCAACGATTGTAGAAACGATTTTCTGAATTTCCGGAGCAATAAGATCGATTTCATTAACTAAAAAGGCTCTGTTCATATAACCTTTTAATTGTGAATGAACTGGTCGATCATTATAGACCATCCAAGTCTTAATGATATCGATTATATCTTTAAAATGTTGATCTTCTCCTTCAGCGAGATTACTCATTTTATTCGGAATTACATTACTTGAAATAAATTTATCTCCTAGTAAATTCTTGGACACATCCTCATACCTAGTTATAAACCAGGATTGCATTTCTTCATGCCAAAAAACAGGTGCATCATTTCGTAATCTTTCATATAATTCGTATCTGTTTTCATAATACTCTTTACTATTTAAACTGAACTGCTCGACAGATTGTTTTACATTTGTACTCATGTTATTTCCTCCTGTTATACTACAATTATTTTTTTGTTAGATTTTCTTACAAAATTTCCAATCTCCATATCACTTAAATGACATATTACATCACAAACAAAACGTGAACGCTCAATAACATTAGAGATATTGATCAACTGTTGTAAGACTTCCTTATCTAATTTCAACAAAGAATCCTCACTATTTAAGTTAAAAAGATAATCGTAGGTGAGCTGTATATTATGAGTAATCTTTTTATCTATTTCTCTATTAACTTTTCTTTCTAAGAAACATTTCTTTGTAATTTGATTTAATAGAAAAAGTTTTAATTCATTTTCTATTGGGAGACTCAATTTACTATACATTGGCTGTGCATAGTTTATCTTGATCACTAATGTATCTATAAAATCATGGATAATAGATTGTAGTGGTTCCGATATGTACTTACGGTAATTTTGTAAAATTTTCCCAAGTATATTATTTTTAATGTCTTCCATAATCTTTGGAATGAAATAAAGTAATTCAGATTTACTAATTTCAGGGAAAAAAAGCATTGCCTCTTCTAGCATCGCGCCTTCAGTAAAATATTTGTTAAGTAATTGAGCAAATCTATTTTCTCCATAAAATTGAATTAAATCTTTTAGATCTGATAGGGCATAGGATAATGTATCTGCTATGTCTACAATCGATTGTTCAATGACATTTTCTTGATATGTCAAAAATAAGGGTTCTAAATAGTCTGTCATATACCCGTAATAGCCTTTGATTAAACCGTTATATTCTTCTCTAATTAAAGGAATTTTGGTTTTGTATTTCATTAAGGCTGTAAGGGTTCTGGATTTAAAATCATCCGAACTATTAACTAAAATTTTAACGCTCTGTGCATTCGATTCAAATCCACCCATGGTTTTCATCATTTCATCTAGCGCTCGTTCACCGGTATGTCCGTATGGTGGATGACCAATATCATGAGCTAGACTAATAGCCTTTACTAAATCTTTATTTATGGGTGTTATATTATTCTCTTGAAAATAATGATTAAGATGTTCCACGATTAAGCCTGAAACATGGCAAACATCAATAGTATGGGACAAACGATTATGGCAATGCTCTGAGTTGGGAATTAACTGTGTTTTTTTTGCTAATTTTTTTAAATGGGGGGATTCTAAAACTGCATTAAAGTCATGTAAGAAAGCAATATTCTCTACTTGCGTTTGCTTGTCAGATAATCTTTGGTGGTCAAAAGTATGATACATGGCCTTATACATATCAATAAACCCCTTCAATAAACAGTAATTTAAGAAAACATTTAAATGACATAAAAAAACCAAGATAAAGTAAGACATAATCTCCACTTAAGAGATAAGTCCTACTTTATCTTGGTTCGCAAAAAAAGTTGAAATTTTAAAGGGATATAAAGCCCTTCAAATAGGTGAAGAATACGCACTTTTAAATAGTCTAAGATTAATAGAGTATTTAAAAGGATCTATTCAAAAGGACATAGTTATCCTTTACGAAATTCAGCTTTTTTTACTAATAAAGTAAAAATTACCTCGTAGTCTAATTCTTAACGGGAACTAGGTAGAGACTCCCAGACCATATTTCTGGGGATATACGAGCTATAATATATTTATGGTAACTAATGGTAAAATTGGAAATAATAACCTGCAGAATTATCAATTAATATATTACATTCAATCAAATTAAATATCAACAGTGTCTATATGAGGATAAAGTATGAAGTTTTTTGGGTTAATTTAACTAGAACGCTATATGAAAGCTCAATTTATAAAGGTGCATTTAGTTGAGCGATGATTCATTTTCGATATTGACAGTGAATTTAGTGTGTAATAGTATAATAGTTAATTTTTAAATATTAAGTATTTTTAGAAAAATAGATTTGGCTTATACATAATGGAAAGATTATAGTGAGTTTCATCAAAAGGTTTGAGTTATACGCAGTTACTGTGTCCTTAAAATAAATAGATTGCAAATTTAGGAGGAGTAATAATGAAAGCGATTACTGAAGGTGCTTTATTATGGGAACCAACTAGGCAGCAAATTGAAAATGCTGGGGTTAGCCATTTTATGAACTGGCTCGAAAATGAAAAAAATCTATTTTTCAATACACAAAGTGAGTTATGGAAATGGTCAGTCGATGAATTAGAGTCCTTTTGGGAAAGCGTTTGGAAATATTGTAATGTAATTTCACATGCACCATACGATCATGTTCTTGAAGAGCGAAAAATGCCAGGCGCAAAATGGTTTACCGGCTCTAAAATTAATTATGCAGAACATGTATTTCGAAATGATAAAGGAGACCAACCTGCATTAATTTTTCAATCAGAAATTACTCCAAAAACAGAAATAAGTTGGAAAGAGCTTAAGGAAAAGACAGGCTTGGTCGCAAATTCTTTAAGGGAATTAGGTGTTAAATCTGGGGATCGAGTTGTGGCATATATGCCTAATATCCCTGAAACGATCATTGCCTTTTTAGCTTGTGCAAGCATTGGAGCGATTTGGTCTAGCTGTTCACCAGACTTTGGAACGAGTAGTGTAATTGACCGATTTAAACAAATCGAACCGACTATTTTATTTGCAGTGGATGGTTATTCTTATAATGGAAAAGTTCAAAATAGGCTATCAAGCGTTGACGAGCTACAGTCTGAATTACCTACATTAAAGAAGACAATTTTAGTGCCTTATGTAAATTTTGATGAATCGAAAATGGAAGTTGAAACAGTTTTTTGGAATGAATTATTAGTGGGAAGCAGTGAACTTACTTTTGAAAGTGTTCCTTTTGATCATCCACTATGGATTCTATTTTCATCGGGGACAACAGGGTTGCCTAAACCAATTGTACAAAGTCAAGGTGGAATATTAGTTGAGCAACTTAAGACATTAGTAGTTGAACAAGGAATAAATCAAGATGATGTCATTTTTTGGTTTACTACTACTGGCTGGATGATGTGGAATCAATTAGTAGGAGGCTTGTTATCTGGCAGTACGATATTATTGTTTGATGGAAGCCCAACTTATCCTAGTCTACATGTTTTATGGGACCTTGCAGAAGAAGTAGGTGTAACATTTTTTGGCACAAGTGCAGGATTCTTAAGTGTGTGTGAGAAGCACGCAATAAAGCTAAAAGATAGACATAGTTTTTCTAAATTAAAGTCTATTTGTTCAACGGGATCCCCACTATCAGTCGAAGGATTTTCCTGGGTATATGAAAATATAAGAGATGACATCTGGCTTGTTTCAACTAGTGGAGGTACTGATGTTTGCACAGCTTTTGTTGGAGGCTCACCGATTCTTCCTGTTTATGCTGGAGAGATTCAAGCTCGTTCATTAGGTGCTCATGTACAATCATTTAATGATGAGGGAAAATCAGTTATTAATGAGGTGGGAGAACTAGTAATTACTTCTCCTATGCCGTCCATGCCGCTTTATTTCTGGGGTGATTTGTATAATGAGCGTTATCTTGAAAGTTATTTTGAAGTTTATCCAGGGATTTGGAGACATGGAGATTGGATTAAAATTGATGAAAAAGGTAGTTGTGTCATTTATGGGAGATCAGATTCAACAATAAATAGACATGGAGTACGTCTAGGTACAAGCGAAATCTATCGAGTTGTTGAGTCACTTGATGAGATAATGGAAGGTTTAGTAATCGATTTAGAACTACTAGGCCGTCAGTCATTTATGCCATTATTTGTTGTACTTAAACATGGGGTTGTTTTGACAAATGAATTAAAGGAAAAAATAAAAGTAGAAATTAAACAGAAGGTTTCACCGCGATTTGTACCTAATGAAATTTATGAAGTTGAACAAATTCCAAAAACATTAAGTGGCAAAAAATTAGAAGTTCCAATACGTAAAATATTATTAGGGTTTTCTCCTGAAAAAGTTGTCAATCAAGGTTCAATGGCTAATCCGGATTCATTAAAGTTTTTTACCGGGTTGGCACAAGTTTTAAATGAACAAAGTTGAAATCAGTCTAAAACGTTATCTTCATTATGAGATAGCGTTTTTTTAGGCTCTGTTAAGATATATTGTTGATTTTAGATGTAAAAAGAGGCAAAATAACTGTTAATACTATCTTCTATGGTACGAAGAAATAAGGAGATGACAATATGTCAGAAGATGAATTATTCTCAAATAAGGCATCTAATGTTTATGAAATATATTCAAAAATCCTCGATTTATTGAAAGAAATAGGTGCATTTGAAATTGAGTTTAAAAAGACCTCTATTCATCTTTTGAATAAATCTTCTTTTGGAGGAGTTCATCCAAAAAAGAAATGGTTAGATTTTAATTTAGTTACAAACCACCAAATTGAACACGAAAAGATTACTAAAATTGAACAAGTTTCCAAAAATCGATTTCACAATAATTTTAGATTCCATAGTGTAGACGATCTAAATCAAGAGTTTTTAGTTCTTTTAAAAGAATCATATCAATTGATGTGTTAGTTAGAGAAAGGATATTTTTACCAATGAATAGCAGTTTCTAAGGATTTATATCTGGTCTAGAACAAAATTGCAGTTTAGTAGTATAAGGAATGAAAAAATAAATTGTTTAATTCAATGTAGTTGATAGACTTAATTCTAAGGAGTGAACTCAATGAAATTCAAGTTCTATAATGATATAGGTAGAGAAATAAGCATCCATCCTGCAACTGAAATTAATAACATAAAATTTATATGGGTGTAATAGACCAATAGAAAAGCATTCTTTCTTTTTACAAGAAAAACTTATCCTTTGGTAAAAATGTGGGATTATGGAGAAAAAAAGCTTATTTAGAAACATGCACTAGAAAAAATATAAATAATATATTGGAGATATCCCGTTTGAATGCTTGAGGAGGATATTATGAAACCAATGTTACCTAGTGAAAAATATTTCGGTAATTTAGAACTAGTTTATGCATTTTATGGGGCTATGCCTACAGGTGTTACTGTTTCAGAAACCGGTCGTATTTTCATTTGCTTTCCGAAATGGGGAGACGATGTTAAATTTACGGTGGGGGAAATTGTTGAGGATAGATTGCAGCCTTATCCTAATTTACAAGCCAATTTGGTTAACCCCGAGAATATCACAATGACTTTCATCAGTGTCCAAAGTGTAGTTGCTGATGGAAGGGGAACACTTTGGATATTAGATACAGCAGCACCCAATTTTTCTGAACCAATTAAAGGAGGGGCAAAATTAGTCGCTGTAGATTTAGAAACTAATACAATTAGTAAAGTATATACCTTTACAGAAGATGTTGTCCTGCCTACAACTTATCTGAATGATGTCCGTTTTGATTTTCGTGTTGGAAAAGCAGGTTATGCTTATATAACGGATTCATCTTCAGGAGGACCTGGAGCTATTATCGTCGTAGATTTATCAAATGGAAACGCGTTTAGACGGTTAAATGGGGCAAATTCTACTTCACCTGATCCCTATTTTTTACCGAAAGTAGAAGGTCAAATTTTAATGAATCGAAACAAAGACGGTTCAACTTCTCCGTTTAGATTGGCTTCTGATAGTCTTGCCATTTCTCACGATGGAAAGATATTGTTTTTTGCTCCACTAACCAGTCGTCACTTGTTCTCGATTTCAACAGAAGCCCTGAGAGACAGAACGATACCGGACAGGGATGTATCTTATCATGTAAAGTATTGGGGAGAAAAAGGTGCGTCTGATGGAATGATCACCGATGCAAAGGGAACTGTTTATGCTGGAGATTATGAAAACAACTGTATCCGTAAGATATTTCCAAATGGTATTATGGAAACTATCACACATGATCCGAGAATTTTGTGGCCGGATACATTTTCCATAGGTCCGGATCAATATTTGTATTTCATCGTGAACCAGTTACATCGACAGCCTAGATTTCATTATGGAGAAGACTTACGACAGAAACCTTATAGTTTACTTCGTATCAAAATTGATGAATTCCCTGCTCCGACATTTTCATAATAAAAATAGTCAATTTAATTGTTTTAATTATATAGTGTAAAACAAAGAAAGGTATATTTACTTCTGCCAAATAAACTCAAAATGAATTAATAGGAACAGTTTATTTAGTGAGTGATAAACCGTTCCTGAAAATTTTTTATAATGTCGGTAAGTTCAATGCTGTATTGATATTATTTAAATCCAAACTGATCTGTTCGTTTGTATCCCATGCATGGTACCATCCTTTTTCTGCCATATATGTGGATATTTGTTCATGCATATTAAGAGCTTCTTCTAAATGGCGAGTGAGAATTTCTTTAATTTCCGGTGTTCCTGCCTCTGTAACTGCCATGGCATAATTTCTAATACCACTTTTAGCTGAAATGAGTAGATCCATTGCAACCACTTGATCCGTTATTGCGTCCATGCCAGTTAATGTTTCAATAATTGGATTCATGTTTATTCATCTCCTAATTTACTGCTTAGCGTTGGAAAGGATTGAAGCATATTCTTGTAATTGTCTAGTAGATAGATCAATGTCTTGCTGCATAATATCTTTTAATAGCTGATCTGTAACTAACGCTTTCATCGTTTTGGATTTCGTTAAACAAGTGGTCTTAAATGCAGCTATCTCATGGACCTCAAGAACTTCATGTAAGGCGTAGTTCATTTTTTATACCTCCTTCCTCAAGGTTTCAACAGGACTTTTATACAATTATCCATTTTTGTGTCAAAAATCTCATAGCCACGCTTTGCTTCACTAAGTGGCAGTACATGACTTACGACATCACCTGGGTCAATTTTCCCGGTCGATACTAATTCAAACATATATGGCATATAATGAATCACAGGTGCTTGTCCGGATCGAATATTGATGTTTCGGTTTATAATATCTCCAAATGGGAATCCATTATATTTCCCACCGTAAACACCTGTAACTTGAATTGTCCCGCCTTTACGAACTGCTTGTGTAGCCGTGATAAACGCACCGAATGCTCCACCATGAAGTTTCAATCCGCTTGCCAGGAACTCTAAATCAGTCATTTTACCGTCCATTCCAACTGCATCAATGACAACATCAGCGCCGCCCTTCGTTATTTCTTTCAAATGCATTCCTACATTTTCAAAGTGTTCGAAATTTACAATCTCCACTTTGTTGGTACGTTTGGCGTGTTGCAAACGATAGTCTACATAATCTACGGCAATGACACGCTTCGCTCCTTTTAGCCAACAAAATTTTTGAGCAAAAAGACCAACTGGACCACAGCCAAGAACAATAACTGTATCTCCACCCTTTACGCCTGCATTGTCAACACTCCAAAAACCAGTAGTCATCGCATCGGCAATAACTGCTAACTTTTCATCTGGTTCTTCACAAGTCTCTGGAATTTTGAAATGGGTAAAGTTGGCAAATGGCACTCTTAAATATTCGGCTTGCCCACCTGGATAGCCACCCGTATTACCAGAATATCCGAAATAGGCACCCATATCACCATTATCATTAGAATTATCACATTGGCTTTCCAAATTTGTTTTACAGTAATGGCATTCACCGCATGCTATATTAAAGGGGATAATTACTCGATCTCCCTTTTTTAGTTTAGTCACACCTGGACCTACTTCTTCTACGATTCCCATTGGTTCATGGCCAATAATATAGTTTTCCTGCAGGTTAGGAATCATGCCATGAATTAGGTGAAGATCAGACCCACAAATAGCTGTACTTGTTACTTTTATAATCATGTCATCTGGTTTTTCAATCTTCGGATCTGGAACTTCTTTCACTTCTACATTTTTAATACCTTGATAGGTTACTGCCTTCATTGGTTACAAGCCTCCAGTGTTAATGTTCATCAGGTGTTCGGTCAAACAAGCCTTTTCTATTGTTATCAGCAGGAAATAGATTCATTTTGCCAATCATTAATGTATTGTTGGCAGAGAGTTGGTCTAATTGATATTGTTCACTTAGTTCGTATGGATGGAACCATTTTTTACTAATCATTAGTTCTGTAATTTCTTGGTGCATAGCAATCCCTTGCATTAAATGGTTTCGTAAGAGCGTTCTAACATCAGGTGATGCTGACTCTGTTAATGCGACCGCAATATTGCGAACACCTTCTTTAGCACGAAGAAGAAAATCCATCGCAAATGTGGTATCTGCTAGCTCAGGGACATGTAGCGAGTTTATTGGGTCTAAATAGTCATTATTCAATGAATTTGCCTCCTTTTAATTTATTATTGGTGTTGGGCGGTTTTGAGGAACAGGAGCTTCAAAAGGTGCACGTTGATAAAGTGACTGTAATTCTCCTAGTGCTTGCATGGATTGTTCCACATCTTTTTGCATTAATGCTCTCAAATCATCATCAAATACCAATCCTTGCATTAGTTTTGATTTCGCTAAGCAAAGGGTTTTGAAATTAATAACTTCATGTAAATCCAATGATTCATGATCGGCTAATTTTTGATTATCCATTTGGTACCCTCCTTTTTGACTAACAATACAAATACAAAGGTATTATTCCAAATATACAAAGAGTCATTCTTTAATAATTTTTTTTGAGGTAGGAAAAACAATGATATAAATCATCATTGCTTTAGTTGAACAACATGATCGGCTGAAAAGTCGATTTTTTTATTCAACAGAATGGCAAATTAGTTCTATAAAAAATGCTATAATAATTGATTATATACGATGGGGGAACTAAAAATTGATCGTAAAAATTGGATTTGAATACGAAGAAGATACAGTTTATTTGAGATGTCCTGCAAAAGTAGGAAGAAATATTCGTAAGCTACAACGTGAATTCTTTAGTTGGTTATATGATCGAAAAAATGATCATCCATACTGGGTTCCTTTTGGAGTAAATCAAGATGGAACAGAAGAATTCGGACTAAGTTATAATGAAGATGCATTTATTTATTGGCTTAATAATGTAAGATTTAAGAGAGGCAAAAAAGTTGCATTTATTATAAAAAAACCAAAGTACTTACCAAAAAAGACAATAAGTTTTTAAATTCTAATTCAACTAAAGCATTGCATTAGTTGTATAAGATTACGTTCGGTATTGCGGCTTTTTTTATTGAAGTAAATGGCGGGATAGTTTCATATTGTTTCAATACCAACGATAGATATATTCCAACAAAAGATCAAAATGTGATATCGTTTAAATATGATTTTTCTAGAGTAGAAACATGAGAAAGGTGTGCAGAAGTGTGAACAAAAGAATATTTTTGATTTTATTTACTGTGATTTTACTATCAGTATCTGTGGGTTGCGGAAAAATTACTGAACAGACGTCGTCAAAAAAAGTGGAAACCCCAACGAGCACGGCTTCTAAGACTGTTGAAACCAATAAGAGTACATCTGACGATGAAAAAGAAAAACCAACGAGTGATAGTGAACCAAACAAAAGTGTTCCTGCATCTAGCACTTCAAAGGCAAAAGGTACAACTGGAGGATTTGATTACAGCAAATATACCCTAATTGTAGTAAACGGTGGGGATATGTCGGGACATAGACAGCCGAATGTCAAAGTAGATGTTGGATATGGAGAACGGGAATATTGGGCGTATACAAATGAATACGGTCAGCTTATACGTGTTGAGGCGAAAAAGATAACCCTTCAAAATTCGAATACTGATCATGTTTTGTCATCAGGTAGATATTACGCTGATGAAGCAAATGTTCCTGGTACGGAGAGTCCAATCTTGGATAAAGGGCATGTGATTGCAGACTCGCTTGGTGGAGTATCAAACGCATATAACATTACACCTCAGAACAGCAATCTTAATAGGCACGGTGATCAAGCTTATATGGAAAAAGTGATTCGAGATGCAAGAGGTTGCACTGATTTCGTAGCAGTGATTCAATATCCAAATACTAAGACGCAAATTCCTAACCATTATAAATTCACATACAAAATTCAAGGCAGATCCATTACAGATGAATTTGACAATGTAAACCCAGATGAAGTGAACAAAAATTTAGGGAAAACGACAATTGCGAGCAGTACGCCACCGAAAACAAACAATGTACCTTCAAACAAAACGAAAAATAGTAATGAAGATGTTAGTAAAGTGGATACCAATCATAACGGAAGTGTTACAATCGCTGAAGCCAAAGCTGCTGGCTTTAAAATGCCAATTACGCGCGATTCATGGCTCTATAAATATATGGATGATCGAGATGGTGATGGCTTAGTAGGCGAATAAATGGTGTCAATAGTTAGCGTTATAAATTTTATTTTGCCATTTTCATAAACAAATGATTCACCAAAGAATGTATCAATAACATAGTTTTCTTATTAAAACTTTACCCCTTTAAGTATGCTTAGTTATGTAAGCTTTTAAAGGGGTAAAAAAATGGGGGATTTTAAACGTATAAGACTTTTCATGGGTGTATTAATTCATTTATTCTAATCAATGAAAATTAACATTCGTGATTAATAATTTTGCCTTGATCAGTCAGTTTAACAAGAGCCGCATAACCGATCCCTTTTTTTACGACAGTCGCCATACCTTCACCAACAAGTATATTTAATGTTTTTAGTTCGTCTTTGTTTAATTTTGTATATCGGTAATAACCATCACCAATTTTGTGAATTAATCTGCCTTCTCTTGTCATTCCTAAAACAGTAGTCATATGTTTCCCTTCTTTCGAAAGTTGTTTGGATTAATGATTACATACCTATCGTATATTGTTTGTACAAATTTGTCTGTGAATAAATTGTGAAACATTTAACAAGCTTAAGTCTGTAATAATTTGGAAGGATAAACATATTTTCATCTCGGCATACTATTTTTGTGTCTAAAAAATGGAGGTGTGTTGGTATGTCTTTTCAAAATCGTGGTATCGGACATCCTGAACATCAAGATGATCCAAATAAATTACATATCGTCGCAGTACGAAAAAATGGCGATGGTGATATTACAGATGTAAAATTTCAAAATGGTGAAATAGTCGGGATCGAACAAGCCATTGCGATGGCAGAACTTGAACAAATTGAAGATGTAAACACAGGTCTAACTCGTGGAGATAATCCACATAAAACACTTCGTTCTTATCCTGATGGTGATCCTACAAATAATTTAAGTAATTTACCTACTTTTTAATGTCTATACGCTAAAAAGGTGCACAAGTTATGTGCACCTTTTTTATTTCCGAGTAAATCATGAGAAAATGGAAAATTTAATATTAGAAATACCAGTAAAGTAGGGATCTATTTTGAAAAAAACTTTTTTATTTCTTTCAGTAGTGACTTGTTTGTTAATCGGAAATTATTTAGTTGCTTCAAAAAATACTGTGAAAAGTGAAAGTAATGCTTCCCTTATCTATAAAAATGAGAAACCCGACAAAGTCTCGGAAGCTCTTAGAGCATTAAATATAAAAAAAGCAAAAGAAGGAAGAACAGCATCATTAGAGCAAAAACGAATCGAAATTGAAAAACAAATAGTCCCAACTCCTTCGAATATTAAAATTAAGGGAGATAATATTGAAGGAACAAAAGTGGAATGGTTAATTCCAAATGGATCTTCAGAAGATAAGATTGTTTTTTATATACACGGCGGAGGTTGGTCCAGAGGTGGGTTAGTTTTTTCGAGGAATTTAGGAACTATCATTGCTAGAGAGACAGGTTATAGGGTACTAACGATACAGTATAGACTTTCACCTGAAAATCCATATCCAGCTGCATTAACCGATGTTGAAAAAGTTTATAATTATTTAGGAAAAAATACTGGTCCTAATTCTAAAGTTGTTATCGTTGGGGATAGTGCTGGTGGCAATTTAGCATTTGCTTTGTTAAATAAAATAAAATCTTCAAATGGAACCTATCCAACAGCTGTTGTAGGAATTTCTCCAGCGACTGACTTAACGAAAGAAAGTCAATTATACACTTCAGATTTAGATAGTATTCATGCAAGTTATCATGGAAATGATATCAATATTGTTGATACATACGTAGGGAATAATAATCGAAAAAATCCTTTAATTTCACCACTTTATGGTGAGTTAAAAGGTTTACCTCCAATGCTAATCCATGCTGGCGCTAGGGAAGAGTTAATCGATGATATTTTAGCTTATGCGGCAAAAGCAAATGCTAATGGCGTAGAGGTTACATGTAAAGTGTGGAGAGGAATGTTTCATGATTTTCAGTTAATGGACAAGGCTTCGAGTATAAGTAAGCAAGCTAACGCTGAGATTGCACAGTTTATTAAACAACACTTGGAAAATAGATAGTCAAAATACAAAAAGTAAGGCTTATTTTGCCTTACTTTTTTATGTCGAATTACTTAAGAAATTTGAAATTTGATCAATATCTCTTTGTGTAAGAACAGGATCAATAGTAATAACGGGGTGAATGATTTCCCCTTCAAGCAAGAAATCAGAAATGATAAATTCAATGTTTAGTTCATTTATAATAGTTGATTCAAGCTCACCTATTTTAGGAAGAATAAAATCAATTTTATGACCAAAAGCAGTAACCAATTTCGTTTCAATATAACGATGAACTCCTGGACCATTACTTGTTAATAATAAAACCTTCTTCCTTGATGTTGAGAAATTAATTTTAGAAGCTTGAACATTTAATGCAACTTTCGCAATTTTATCTCTAGTAATGTCAGGGTATGAATATTTTTTCGTCCAGATTTGTAAGGCTTTTGATACCTTTTTATATAGGTCTGAATACTGATTTTTAACATAGCGGTCCATTGAATAGGATGGTTCTTTTTTATCGATTGAATATAAAATGAACGAGTATCTTTGGAATTGGTCATGTAATGTGTACAGAAACTCCTCGTCCTTATCTAACGATATACCTGTTTTTTCCTTTAATAGTTCTACTAAGTGAAAGAGTTCTTTAAAATACCTTGTTTTTAGATTTTGATATAAATAAAGAAATTCGCTTTTTTCCATATTGTCAAAACTATAATATGGAAGAGTTGAAATTAATAATGAAAACGCAATTCGTTCATTCTTAGAAATATGATCTTTATATTGATGTTCTAATTGATTACAAATTTCATTAGCAAGTTTAAAATAATTTGATTCTAAAATCTTGTTTATCGATTCATCAGTTAATTCAAGTTGCATTTTTTTATCGATTCTATATAACATCGTACCAAGTAAATAGACGTACTTGTTGGTAGTAGAAGGATATAGGAATAATTTAAACTTTTCAGTAGTGTCTAATACAATTTTTTTAATATCTTGAAATGAGAATGCTTCAAGTGGCCAGTCTTTATCATCCGAATAAGCGCATAAAGCATCTAGGATATCACCACACAATAGCCGAATTTCAAATTCTCTTCCTACGATTTCGAGTGGGCCACGTTTTAAAGTTAAATGGTAGGCCTCCAGTAATTCCTCAACTCGATCAAGTATTGAATAGACAGCAGGTTGCTGTGTAAAAAGCGCGTTTGCTAATTCTGCAATACTTTTAATCTGAGTAAATTGTATGAGCATAATAGCTTGAAAACTCAATGAATTTTTTACGTAAAGTGATCGAATTTCATTAATCGATGAAGAAATCGGTTTATTTATATAAATTCCTTTTCCTTTTATTGTTTCAATTTGCCATCCCTCAGGTAGGTGTGTGTTAATTGCCTGTAAATCATTTCGAATTGTTTTTTCAGTACAAAGTAACTCATTTGCTAATTCTTCTGTTTTAAACCATTTATCTTGTTTACTTAAAATATTAATTATTTGTAATTTACGTTTAGTTGGTTTATCCATTCAATATCTCCAAAATTTTGTCCAATTTATTACTATTATTGCTTTTAATGTTCCGTCTTAATTCAGTGAAAGTTTATTTCATCAATTGGAAAACATCTTTTAATGCGATTTTTAGAGTTAAATGTGAATTTTTATTGAAGACAGTATATTATTTTTACCTAAATCAAAGGTAAAAAACATCATGGGAATCACTTTACTACAGCGATATAATGAAATCGTTGAAACAAAAAAATATTTTTTTTAAGGAGTAAAGTGAAATGAAATTTACAAAAGTCGCGCTTGTTAGTGTAATAGGGATGTCATCATTAGTTGGAGCTGCTCACTCAACTTTTGCGGAGGTATCATCTGTAGGGAATTCAAAGGGGTCAATTACATTCGTTGCTGGAACAGGCCCAGTTACACCTGTTGATCCTACAAATCCAATTGAACCATTAGAACCAACAGGTCCAACTGATCCAACAGATCCGCCAACAGGGAATGCTGGTTCATTAACATTAGATTATGTTTCATCAGTTGATTTCGGAGTAAATGAGATTTCAAATAAAACAGAAGTCTATTCAGCTAAATCTAAAAAGCCATTTATTCAAGTGTCAGATCGCCGTGGTACAGGGGCAGGTTGGTCAGTAACTGCGAAAGCAAGTAAATTTACAAATGGAACAGCAGATTCTCTACCTGGTGCAATCATTACATTTAAAAATGGTACCGTTATTTCATTAAGTACAAGTGGGTCCCCAGTAGCAACTGAATCAATTGCTCTAAATACAGACGGAAGTACAGCATCACCTGTTGTTTCCGCATCTCCAGGTAATGGTTATGGTACATGGGTAACTCGTTGGCTTGGACCAAATCCAGAAGTGAATGATGGGGCATTAAATGATAATGTCACTTTGACGATACCGGCAGGCTCAGCAACGATTGGGAATCATGAGGCAACTATTACGTGGACATTAACGGATGCTCCGGGTTTATAGTAGTTAATTTGAAAAATAACAATTAATGGAATGGACTTTATATTATTTGGAACCTATTAGATGAAACGTTATTAAATGTCTTATAGTGAAAATGATATAAAGTCTCTATTCTAAAGGGGGAATATAAAAATGGATATTATACGTCAAAAATTATTGCTAATTTTTTCTGCTATTCTGTTAACTTTATCGTTCATCCCTCTATCTGTAAAAGCAGAGAATAATATCGATTTTTCTGTAAAAGCGATCATTCCAATAAATCAAATTGATCATCTCAAATCTTATTTTGATTTAAAAATGTCTCCAGGACAAAAACAGGATCTTAAAATCGAGGTCTTTAATAATAGTAAAAAAGAAGAAACAATCCAAGGGAATATTACTTTTGCAACAACAAATGATAATGGACTGATTGATTACTCCGAATCGAATAGTAAGGATGCAGATAAATCTTTAAAGTATCCATTAACTAGCTTAATAAAAGAACCTAAAAAAGAAGTTGTTATTCCACCAGGTAAATCAAAGGTAGTGTCATTTTCGATTACAATGCCGAAAGATGAATATGATGGAGTTATTTTAGGAGCAGCCCACTTTAAGAAAAAAATCGAAGAAACTGAAAAAAGTTCTAAAAGTGAAAGCATTAATATAAAAAATGAATACGCATATGTGGTTGGAATAAAATTATCGGAAAACACTAAGGAAGTAGAGCCGGATCTACATTTGCTTGACATTAAACCTAAATTAGTAAATTATCGTACAGCAATTGCTGCGACAATCCAAAACAGCGAATCCTCCATTGCGAAGGATATGAGTATAGATGCGCAAATCTTTAAAAAAGGGTCCAATAAAGTTTTATATAGTTCGAAAAAAACTGAGATGAGCATGGCACCTAATTCAAATTTCGATTACGCAATCGATTTAAATAATAATCCAATTGAACCCGGAACTTACCGATTAAAGATGAAAGCGATCATTGGAACTCAAGTATGGGAATGGGATGAATTATTTACGATTGGAAAAGAAGCAACAGATTTGAATAATAAAGCAGTTGAAATAAAAAATAATCATTTTTGGTATTATATCGGAGGCGGATTATTACTTTTAATAGGGATCATTTGGTTAATTGTTTTCCTAAAAAGAAAGAAGGAAAAAGAACAATCGAATAATCAAGAATGATTTTTGATAGTATTAATCAGTTGCCTTAAAAGATTAAAATTAAAACAAATAATATATTGGTAAAACACAAAAGGCTCATTTCTTCATTGAAATGTTGCCTTTTTTATTAATATGAAATGATTTCATTTTTCAAGAAATTGATAAATTGTTTTTCAACCTTTGATAATATTTTCTTTTTTGAAGTGATTACTCCAAGCTCGGAGTTTACATATTCGTAATTTACGAGATCAATTTCAACGATTTCACCATTCGATAAATATGGATGATTTTTTAATGAAAAATTTGGCCCCCATGTTATTACATTGCTATTTAAAATTGCTCGTAATAACTCTTCAAGATGGTTGGAAGAAAATAAAATATCTAATTTTCCAATTTTATGTTGGAAATTATTTGTAAACCATCTTATATAATCACCGTTATATAGAACAAATTTTTGTTGAAGAATTTCTTCAGGAGTTATTTTTTTGGTAATGGCAAAAGGGGAATCTTTTTTTGCATATACTTTCATCTTTCCATCTACTAATCCTTCGTAATGAAATTCTTCTAACTCTTTCATAATGCCTTCGTAAAGACAGATGATTCCTATATTTACTTGATTTTTTTTTACAACTTCAATCGTACGTTCAGTAGTATTTTCTAATATGTCTATATGCAAATTTGAATGTTGGTTTTTAAAATCAACTAACGGTGTTAATAGATAATTTATAAAAGCAGGTACCATTGAAACCCTAAGTTCACTGAGTTGGGTATCTTTACTTTTCTGTGCTATTTCTCTTAATTCTGCGTATTTTAAGAGTACTTCTTGTGATTTTTCTACGATTTGTACTCCATCCACTGTTAATCTTGCGCCTAATCTAGATCGATTAAAGATTTTTATTCCTAGTTCTTCTTCTATTTTAGTGATCGCTTGACTTATACCTGATTGACTTATATGCAGATTTTCTGCAGCGATTGAAATCGACCCCGTTTTAGCGACTTCCACTAAAATCTCTAGTTTTTCTAAATGCATTACATTGACCACCTTTATACTTTCATACATGAACTAAAACTTTTCTAATATAGAATTTTTATTTCAGCTTTTATATTACAAATCGTGAAGTAATGTTTAAAAATTGTAAATTTACTTAATCATTTTGCAAATATAGAATTGGGTTTAACTAATAGTATTATTCTATTTATTTCGATTGAGTCCAATGTAATTGAAAATTAATACGTTCTAATGTTGAATCAAAACATTAGATTTATCAAGTGCTTTCTTATATTTAGAAAAATTTACAATAAATGATACTTTTTTGTTCAATTTGGATGTTGCCTAATGATAGAGGAGGCTAAATATGTTAGTTGGAGAAATCATCAAATATTATCGAGAGAAAAAAGGAATTAGTCAGTCTAATTTAGGTGAAGGAATTTGTGGTAAAGCGTATATTAGTCGATTTGAAAGTGGAAAAGTTACATTATCTCCTGAAATTATATACAAATTAGCTCAAAAACTAGAAATTGATATAAACAAAGAAATCGAATCTTTTTGTCTAATTGAAAAGCACTTAAATGATTGGAATCAAGCAATCATTATGCATAGAACAGCACAAATTGAGGGAATTAAATTAGAATTAGATCAAAATCCGTTTATCATGGCTTCTAAACATGCGGCAAATTATATGCTAACAACTGGGAGATATTATCTTCACAAAAATATGTTTAAAGAAGCAAAAAATATAATTGAGAACGTAGAAAAAGAGTTTCAGTCATTATCAAATTATGAAGAAAATCATCTTTTACACATTAAAGGATTATATTGTATTAGTACATTTAGAACTGCCCAGGGTGAAGAAAGTCAGACTGCTGTGAACCTTTTAAAACAAATTAGCATAGCAGACTATAAAAATGAGGAATATTACTATCACTTAGCGCTAGCTTACCATCATGCAAGGGCAAAAATATCAGCATTTACTTATGCTGAAAAAGCACTGCAATACTTTAATAAAACATATAATCATGTGAGTGCTATGAATGCTCAAATTTTAATGCTAATGCAATTCGATAGCAAGGGTGAAATTGAATTTTTAAATCTAGTTGAAAACTATAAGAACTTAATTCATAATTGTGCGATTTTAGGTGCACAAGAAAGTAAAATAAATATTTTATATAATCTAGGAGAAGAGTTTTATAAAAGAGGAATATATGACGAGGCTGTCAGTTATTTTGAACAAGCATTTGTACTAACTGATAAATCATCAATAAAGTATTTAAGACGTTTGTATCATTTTACTGAAGCATGCCTAGATGGAAAGCTATTAACTAAACAAAGTATTTTAGAAAAAATTGAAATAGGTACGAAATTAGCAAAAAAACAATGTCCAATTTATTTCAATCTTTATAAACTATTATCATTGAAGTGTAAAAAAAATCTAAGTCAATTTTATGAGTTTTTAGCTGAAGTAGTGGTTCCACAGCTTATAGCAACTAATAATACTTCTTTTTTTGAGCAATATGGAAAGATTTTATATACTCACTATGTTGAGCAAAAGGAATATGAAAAAGCGATTGAAATAGACCAAAGCTTTAAATTGATGAGTCAGGTGTTGATTTAAAAGTCTTTAGATAACGATTATTCGTTATCTAAAGACTTTTTTTATCATCTAGGAAATGGATTTTATTAAAATATTATATTTATGATACATATGTTTATAAACATTAGACGAGAATTTTGTCGAAACCCGTTCGATTTTTTCTATAAAACCAGTGTTAAAGGGGAGCGATAACCCGATTGATAAAAGAGTGGAAATTCACAATAATGAACTTAAATAAATAGACAAATTGTTTGTTTATTTTGTGGAAAATAGTTCAGAGTTTTGTCAAAGTAAAACTATTTTTGTACTTCAATGTAGAAATCTACCTTGTCGTAAATTTTCTAGGAGGAAGAGGAATGGGGAAAAAGACAGAGAAAAAGTTTTTAAAAAGCTTCACCGTTTTAGCTTTAACTTCAGGTTTTATTTTGGGCTCACTTGGTCATGTAACGAATAATACAAAAGCAGCAAGTCCAAGAAATGTAGAAGATATTCTAGCGAATTTAACTTCAGAGCAAAGAGCAGCGCTTGAACAGCTTTCGACTAGTGAACAATCAGGCCTTCAAATTTCTTCAGATATTAATTTAAACTCAACGGAACAAACAAGTGTTATTGTTGAGTTTGCAAATAAACCTGCTAAAGTTGCTCAAATCGAAGCAAGTGTTGAGGGGAAATATTTAACTGAAGATGAAGCTGCAAAACTAGTTGACCAAGATCACGAGACATTTGCGAAAGATGTGGGTCAAGTATTAGAAAGTGGCAAAACGAAAAAAGTAGATTATACAATTAATCGTTCATATAAGCATGCATTCAATGGTGTTTCAATGAGTCTACCAGCAAACCAAATTAAAAATCTATTAAAATCAAAAGCTGTTAAATCAGTTTGGAGTAATAAAACATTTACAATTGATCCTCCAAAGGAAAACGATCAATTAAAAGCGGATGAAGCAAATGTTTCAAACTATACACCGTATGACGGATTAGATCGTTTACATGCGGAAGGATTTACTGGAAAAGGAATTAAAGTAGGGATTTTAGATACAGGTATTGATTACAACCACCCAGATTTGAAAGATGCATTTAAAGGTGGATATGATTTCGTCGACAATGACAATGATCCAATGGAAACAACATATGCAGATTGGGTAAAGGCAGGAAAACCTGGATATCAAAATGGAGCAGACTATTACACTGAACATGGAACGCATGTTGCCGGTATCATTGGTGGCCGTGGTGTAGCCAATAGTGAGTATAAAACTGTTGGAGCAGCTCCAGAATCAGATATTTATTCTTACAGAGTACTTGGACCCGGTGGTAGCGGGACAACTGATGCAATTATTGCCGGAATCGATCGGGCTGTAAAAGACGGCATGAATGTCATTAACATGTCACTAGGAGCTACGTTGAATGATCCACTTTTTGCGACGTCTATTGCCGTAAACAATGCAGTATTAAGCGGCGTAACGACAGTTGTAGCTGCGGGAAATAGCGGAGATCAAATGTATACACTTGGTACTCCAGGTGCTGCAGCATTAGCTTTGACGGTTGGTGCATCATCTATCGCACTTGATATTTATCAATATGCGGGTGTACAAGATAGTAAAAACTATACGTTAAGACAATTAGCAAGAAATTATAAAGATGACTTAACAACATTAAAAGGGAAAACGTATCAACTTGTTGATGTGGGACTAGCTAAACCAACGGACTTTAATGGAAAAGATTTGAACGGTAAGATCGCGTTTGTTAAGCGTGGATCAATTGCATTAATCGATAAAATCAAAAATGCAAAAGCAAAAGGTGCAGCTGGCGTTTTAATGTATAACGATGAAACGAATAAAGCGGAAGGTGCAATTCAAGCATTTTTAGGTGAATCAGTTGATGCGATCCCTGCATTCTCTGTTTCAAATGACGATGGAAATGCAATTTTAGCTGCAATTAAAGCTGGAAAAACTGACTTCACTTTTGGCGATTTTACAAAACTTAAGACAGCTTCAGACGAATTAGCACAATTCAGTTCAAGAGGTCCATCTCGTGTGAACTACGATATTAAACCAGAAGTAATAGCACCTGGTGTATCAATTCTTTCAACAGTACCATTTTATATAAACGATAAAACTGTTGATGGATCAAAACCAGAGGATTACAAGTATGCGTATGAACGCTTATCAGGTACTTCAATGGCTACTCCATACGTAGCTGGTGTATCTGCTTTATTACTTCAATCAAATAAAGATTTAAAACCAGAAGATATCAAATCAATCCTAATGAATACAGCAGATCCATTATCAAAAGCTTATAGTGTCTTTGAAGAAGGTAGCGGACGAGTAGATGCTTATGAAGCAATCCACTCAAATGTGGAATTAGAAGTAGTTGATAAAACGCCTACAATCATTAATGGGAAACAAAAATCAATTCAAGAATTAACAGGTGGAATGAGCTTTGGTTCATTTGGATTTGATGATCAAGATATTGCTGATTCACGTACTGTTACATTAAAAAACTGTAGCGAAAAAGCAAAAACATTTAATGTAGATGTCAAATTCCAAACTGGCTTAAGAGGCTCAAAGGATGCAGCTCAGAACAATGTAACTTTATTAGGTCCTTCAACAGTTAAATTAAACGGAATTAGTCAAAAATCAATTAAATTTAACTTAAACATTCCAAAGACAGCTGAAAAAGGTACGTATGAAGGGTATATTACGTTTACGAATACGGGGGATCCATCAGAAACATACCAAATTCCGTTTGGTGGACGTGTAATAAATGAAGGCATTGATTCAGTTGACGCCTTACCAATGTTTTCAACTGATACAGCATGGCCGGAAAATGCTTGGCCTTTCGAATCGTTTACTTTCTCATTGAAATCGCATATGAAAACATTAGATATTATTTTACAAGATGCTATAACAGGTGAAGATCTAGGATTATTAGGCTCCTTGAGTCCAATATTATTGAACGAAAATCAAACTTATTATGTTACAAGAGGATTTACCGGTACATATTATCCATTTACTGGTGACTCTAAGAATCCAATTAGCTATCTACCAGAATTTGCACAACCAGGACGATATAAAATAAAGATGGTTGGATCAAACGAACTAGGTAAAACATTTACAAAATCATCTGAGTTCATCTATGACCTAGGAGCGCCAACTATGACTTCTAGCTTTGATTCATTAGACCAAAAAGTAATTGAAACTAATGATAGTCAATTTGATTCAAATGGACAATTCTTATATGATTTTAACATTAACTTAAATGATCCTGAAACAGAAGAAGCAAGTAAACTAGGTTTCCCAGTTGATCAATCAGACAATTCAGTTGTTATGTTTAATAATAGTCCGTGGCCAAAAGCACCAATTTATACAGATAAAAATGGAAATTACACTGATAAAATTGTCGTTAAAAAACAAGCTGCACCTTTACAAGTACAGTTTTATGGAATGGATTATGCAAGAAACACTATAGGAAATGCTTTTAATATGTTAAGAGTTGTTTTTGTGGATCACAATTTACCTTATTACTATTTAAAGGCAAATAAACAAATCGTATCAAATGGAGACACAGTAAACTATAGTGTTCGTTCAAATAACATTAAAAACTTAAAAACATCTAAAATTACAATACCAGTTGATCCTAACATTGCTTCAATTGAAAATGTAGTAGTAAATGATGCTGTAAAACAATATGGCGATGCGCAAGTTTCAGTATCTACGGCACCATCAGGAGGTATGTTAAACTATACCATTACATTCACTTATTCAGGGAACAAAACATTACCAGAAGACTTGCAATTATTTAATTTCGACCTTAAAACGGCTAAAAAGTTTACGGATGGACTTTATGGAGGGTCTGCATTCAATTGGTATACAATGACAGCTTCTACGATTGATCAATCAAATGTAGAGACTAATAATGTCTACTCTTACATGGAAAGTATCAAATATAAACCAACGTATTCAAGATTAGATGGGACAGTACAAGTAGAAGGGGCGAAAGATTCCTCTGGTCAACCTATTTATTCAATTGATCTAAGTAAGGTTGGGGCAAATGTAAAAGTTACTTCTTATGATGGAAAAACAACTGCTACTCCTTCAAGTTTAAATAAGAGCGGTCAGTATATCATTGAAGGCCTAAAAGCTGAACTAACACCTTATACTTTAACTGTTGATGTACCAGGTCATTTCACTATGAACAAACAAATTGTTCTATCCAATAATGTACGTGGTGAAATAGTAGGAAAAAGATTGGCCTTTAATCTACCAACTGCTGCAGCAGGAGATGTAAACAAAGATAATGTGATTGATATACTTGATGCACTAGCAGTACAAACATATTGGGGTACAAACAAGGCAACTGCAGATTTTAACTTTGATAAAGTAGTAGATAAAAAGGATATGGATTATATTGTTAAAAACTTTGGACTAAAAAATCCGACTGTATCAAATGCGCCAAAAGCAAAAACTGCTTATAAAGGCGTTACATTAGATGATGTATTAACTCAATTAGGATTACAGTAATTTAAAAATTAAGGGAAGTCGATATTCGACTTCCCTTAATTTTTATTAATAAAGAATCTGTAGATCAACCAAGAAACTAAATTTTAAATTTTCTCGACGAACTTAATTTATAAAAAAATAAGAAAAACTTATAAATATATAAGAAAGTTTATAAACTTCTTTTGTGAAAAATGTCGAATTTTGTAAAAAGAAAGTAGAAACGTTGAAAGAATCTACTACATATAACCCGATTGTTAATTATTCGAATATTTTTAATAATTAGTATTAGGAAGTGATTATTAGGTTGATGGATTTTTAGAATATAAAAGCTAGAGTTTTAGATTCAAAGTTCCTCTACTATTAATAACTTCATTTTGCGAATCTTACTATAAATGGGGGAAGAGTATGTTAAAGAGAACGAGTAAAAGTAAAATTGCAAAAAGCCTTACAGTAGCTGCGTTATCTACTAGTTTTATTTTAAGTTCTTTAAGTCATGTTTCAAATGTAACGAAAGCCGATGCTGTCTCAAATGCAGAAACAATTTTAGCTAAATTAACTCGAGAACAAAGAGAAGCTCTACAAAAGATTTCAACGACTGATCCATCAGGTCTTTTTCTTGATTCAAATGTAAATCTAAATAGTCCTGAATCTGTTTCAGTAATTGTTTCATTTAAACAAAAGCCAGAGAAAATTGCTGTATTAGAATCTGCTTTAAAAGGACAAGCTTTATCAGATTCAGAAGCAGCAAGCAATGCGGATGCAGATCATACTAAGTTTAAATTGGACATAAGTTCTCTATTTAAAACAAAATCTGATGGCTCATATAAAATAAAACGTGAATATAAACATGCATTTAACGGGGTAGCTTTAGAAGTACCTGCAAATAAACTAAATGATTTAATGAAATCAACAGCTGTACAAGCTATTTATAGCGATGTAACAGTGAAATCGGAGCTTCCAGTTGAAGGGCAAGATTCATCTACAAATTCAACAGGTAAAGGAATGGCTGATGAGCGTTCTTACTTACAAATTGATAAATTACATCAAGAAGGCTATACAGGTAAAGGCGTAAAAGTAGCTGTTATTGATACAGGTGTTGATTATAACCATCCAGATATTAAAGCTGCATTTAAAGGTGGATACGATTTCGTAGATAATGATAATGACCCAATGGAAACTACTTATGCTGATTATGTAAAAGCAGGTAAACCGTACGGACCTTCTGGAGCTGGAAATTATGTAACTGAACATGGAACTCATGTATCAGGTACGATTGTAGGGCAAGGAAAAAATGAAAGTGAAGATGCAACAACTGGTATTGCACCAGATGCTGATCTTTATGTTTATCGTGTATTAGGACCTGGTGGTAGCGGTACGACTGATAATATCATCGCAGGGATTGATCAAGCAGTTGCAGACGGAATGGACGTTATGAACCTTTCACTAGGTGCAAATTATAATGACCCACTACTTCCTGAAAGTATTGCGATTAATAATGCAGTACTAAATGGTGTAACTGCAGTAGTTGCTGCTGGAAATGCAGGGAATAAAATGTATACGTTAGGTTCACCAGGAACGGCTGCTTTAGCATTAACAGTAGGCGCAAGCAGTGTTCCAATTACGACACTTGGAGGGAAAGGTACGATCGATAATGTAACGGCATCTTTACTTTTAATGGCAAAAGGCGCTGGGGATGATATTTCAAAACTAAAAGGTGTAACGAATTCGGTTGTAGATGTAAATCTAGGAGAAGCGTACTCTGGTAAAGATGTAAAAGGTAAAATTGTTCTTATGAGTCGTGGAACTTATACATTAGATTCTAAAATTGCAGTTGCTAAATCTCAAGGCGCTGCAGCAGTTCTTATGTATAATAACAATCCAACTGAAGGACAAATTCCAACTTTTTTAGGCGATGGTGTAAATTTCATTCCAACGTTCTCGTTATCTAACGCAGATGGACTTGCTTTAAAGCAAAAGCTACAATCAGGATCTGTTAACTTTACATTTACTGATATAGGTGAAGCGAAAACGCAGGGCGATACTTTAGCTGACTTCAGTTCAAGGGGACCTGCAAGATTAACTTATGATATTAAACCAGAAATTACAGCTCCAGGTGTAAGTGTATTATCAACAGTACCAGGTTTTATTAACAACCCAAACAATCCTTCAGATTATAAAAATGCATATCAGCGTATGTCAGGTACATCAATGGCTACTCCATTTACAACAGGTGTTGCAGCATTATTAAAACAAGCTAATCATAATTTACAACCAGAAGATATCAAAGCGATTTTAATGAATACTGCAGATTCGTTAAGTAAGCCATACAGTGTATTTGAACAAGGTGCAGGACGAATTGATCCATATAATGCAATCCATTCAACGATTGAAATTAAAGTGCAAGAAAAAACACCAACAATCGTTAATGGAAAAGAAAAACAAATCAATGAAGAAACAGGAGCTCTTAGCTTCGGAAATGTATCATTCGATGGAAATGACTATTCAGATAACCGCACAATCACTTTGATGAATAGAGGAGAAAAGTCAAAAACGTTTGATGTAAAAGTTAATTTCCAATCAAACTTACGTGGTTCAAAGGATGCAGCAGCAAATGGGGTAACTGTTCAAACTCCATCGACAGTTACATTAAAAGGAATTAGCCAAAAGAAGACAGCTATTACATTAACTATTCCAAAGACGGCTGAAAAAGGAATTTACGAAGGATATGTAGTGTATACAAACAAAGATAATCCTTCTGAAACATATCGAATTCCTTTTGGTGTACATTATGTTGAGCAAGGATTTGATTACTTTAAACTGTATAAAAAATCAGTGCCTGAGTCCCTTAGTCAAAGCAGTCAAAAATGGAATCGAACTGATGCTGCCAATATTGCCTTAAAATCACATATGAGATCAATTGACGTTGTTATCTCAGATGCAAAAACTGGCAAAGATCTTGGTGTTGTTAATTCGTATGATGGAGTAGCATTTAATGAAGGTGTAGATATTTCACTTCCTTTCGTATATTTCGGATTTTACTATCCATTTACAAATGATCCGGATAATCCAATTGATACAAACCAAGATCATTTAATCGTACCAAAAGCAGGGCAATATGTTTTAAAAATGATTGGTACAGATGATAATGGAAAACAGTATACGATCAGTCAAGATTTATTTGTGGATGGTACAAAACCTAAATGGAGTATGAATGTGGAGGGTGAAGTACCAGGTAAACAAATTGTTGAATACAAAGATGGACAAGATACATTAGGTGTAACAGCTCAAATTACTGATGATAATGTTGAAGTAAAACGAGCAGCTGGTATAGCAGCAGATCAAACACAAAATCAAATTTACTACTCTTACAACTCTTGGTTACCAAATGGTAACATGACGCTAGATAAAGATGGGAATACATCCGATGATATTGCGATGTTACCTAACCAGAATGTTTTAAGTGTTAAATTTGAAGGGATGGACGAAGCAACGAATGGTTATCTTCAAAAGCAATATTATTTTGTAAATGAACATACTCCATATGTTTCTGTTGAGGCAAATAAACCGACAAAATTTAGTAGAGCTTTTGTAAAACCAGGTGAAACTTTTACGATGACATTAAATGCAAATAATGTAAGTAAACTAGGAAAGGCAAACTATAAGTTCTCAGATACTCCAGGGACAAAAATTACGAAAATTTCATTGAATCCTGCTGCACAAAAACTTGGTGGAACACTAGATGTTAAACAAACCACATCAGGAAGTACAACTTCATCAGATGTTACTGTTAACTTTAACGGAACTTCTGGAGTAAATGGTGATTTACCAATGGTTGATTTAACAATTGAAATTCCAAATCCATTAGATCCAAAAAATGCTTATTCTTTTAGCTCAGTTACTTCACAATTTACCGATATAAATAATGTTTCAACTAATGTTTTTTCAAACGTATCGCCAATCGCGATCTTAAATAATCAAACTGAATTCCAAGGTTATATTCATGCTCAAGGATTTTTAGATGCAAAAGGCAACTATGATTATGCAAAAGATTACTCAAAGATTTCGCCAACTTTAACAGTTATTGATAGTAATGGAAAAGTAGTCAAAACAAATATAGTCGCAAAAAATGGGTCATTTGATATTACAGGACTTGATCCATCAAAAGATGATTATACGTTAATCCAAGATATACCAGGTCATTTTACAACACGATATTCAAGAATTAACGCTTACTTTGGTTTAGATGACGTTGTATACGGTACATCATTTAGAGTAGGTGTAGAAAGTACTCCTTATGCAACTGCTGGAGATGTAAATAAAGACGATGTAATCGATGTAAATGATGCATTAGCAATCCAGACATATTGGGGAACAAATAAACGTAGCGCAGATATTAACTTCGATGGAACGGTTGACGCGAAAGACTTTGCATTCGTAGAAAAGAATTACTTAATGCAAAATCCTTGGGTTCCAGCACCACCAAAACCAGTTAAAAATTATAAAGGAAGTACATTAGAATCAATTAAGAGTCAATTAGGATTACAATAAAATGTCAAAGCCTGTTCATATTTTTTGGACAGGTTTTTTAATTTAACTGTATAGCATTTGAAGTCAATCTCCAGTAGTTCCTACCTCACGTCATTCAGTATAGAAACCTTCTTCTCTATAGATTTTATAATTAGTTCTAAAATTGTGTTTTTTTCTATTGAAAAAATAGTTACATATATTCCTAAATTACGCAAAAAGATTGATCATGATGTGGTACTGTTAAATCGTTTTTTATAGAAAATTACAAAAATATTTTCCTGAAAATCAATTAAGCTTTAAATTAAATCATTAGAAGGTAATAAAATGCCAATTTTTAACCGTATTTTTAGTAGAAAATTGTCGAAAAAATGGCTTGTTTTTGTAAAAGTATTGATTTTATTGGCTTTTAATAACCCGATTGTTAATTATTAGAATATTCTAGATAATTAGTTTAACAAAGGAAGGATTTAATGAAGAGCGATATTCGAATATGAAAACAGATCTTTTTAGATTCATATTGCTCACACATTAGTTACTTCATTTGATAACTAGAATATTTGGGGGAAGAGTATGTTAAGAAGAACAGGTAATCGTAAACTAGTAAAAAGCCTTTCAGTTGCAGTTTTATCAACTAGTTTTGTTTTAGGTTCATTAGGTACTGTATCTAATGTAACGAAAGCTGAAAATGCTTCAACTGCAGAATCAATTTTAGCTAAATTAACTCCACAGCAAAGAGAGGCATTACAAAAACTTTCAAGTACTGATCAAACAGGACTTTTTCTAGATTCAAGTGTGAACCTGAATAGTGCAGAAAATGTTTCTGTCATTGTTTCATTTAAACAAAAGCCTCAAAAAGTTGCTGTATTAGAAGCAGCATTAAAGGGAGAAGCTTTATCAGAAGAAAAAGCACAAAGTAATGCAAATGCTGATCATTCAACTTTTAAAGAAGATTTAGGTGCTTTATTTAAAACGAAATCTGATGGTGATTATAAAATTAAACGAGAATATAAACATGCGCTTAATGGGGTAGCTCTAGAAGTGCCTGCAAATAAACTATCAAAATTAATAAAATCATCAGCTGTACAAGCAATTTATAGTGATGTAACTGTAAAATCTGAGCTTCCGATCGAAGGAAAAGAAGTTTCAGAGAAATCGACTGGTAAAGGAATGGCAGACGAGCGTACTTATCTTAAAATAGATAAATTACATCAAGAAGGTTATACAGGTAAAGGAGTAAAGGTAGCAGTTCTGGATACAGGTGTTGACTATAATCATCCAGACATTAAGGCAGCATTTAAAGGTGGATACGATTTCGTAGATAATGACAATGACCCGATGGAAACAAGTTATGCTGATTGGGTAAAAGCTGGTAAGCCAGGAGGTACTTCAGGTGCAGCAAATTATATAACGGAACATGGAACGCACGTATCAGGAACAATTGTAGGCCAAGGGGAAAATGAAAGTGAATATGCGACAACTGGTATAGCTCCTGATGCTGATCTTTATGTGTATCGTGTATTAGGTCCGGGTGGAAGTGGTTCGACTGAAAATATCATCGCAGGAATTGACCAGGCAGTTGCAGACGGAATGGATGTTATGAATCTATCATTAGGAGCAAATTATAATGATCCACTACTTGCAGAGAGTATTGCAATTAACAATGCAGTATTAAATGGAGTAACTGCAGTCGTTGCAGCTGGTAATACAGGTAATAAGATGTATACGTTAGGATCACCTGGAACGGCAGCTTTAGCATTAACAGTTGGAGCAAGTGATGTACCAATTACAACAATGTCTGCGAAAGGTTCAATGGACAATGTGTCAGCGGATTTACGTTTAATGGCAAGTGGTTACGGTGATGACATAACAAAACTTAAAGGACAAACCTTACCAGTAGTAGATGTGAATTTAGGAGAAGCATATTCGGGAAAAGATGTTAAAGGTAAAATTGTCTTAATGAGCCGCGGAACTTATACGTTGGATTCTAAAATAGCCGTAGCTAAGCAACAAGGTGCAGTTGCAGTTCTAATGTACAATGATAATCCAACTGAAGGATTTATTCCAAGTTATTTAGGAGAAGGAGTAAACTTCATTCCATCTTTCTCTTTATCAAATGCAGAAGGACTTGCATTAAAACAAAAACTACAAACTGGTTCAACAAACTTTACGATCTCAGATATGAGTGAAGTTAAAACACAAGGCGATACATTAGCAGATTTTAGTTCAAGAGGACCTGCAAGATTAACTTACGATATTAAACCAGAAATTACTGCTCCAGGTGTGAGCGTACTTTCAACAGTACCAGGCTTTATTAACAACCCAGATAATCCAACAGATTATAAAAATGCATATCAGCGTATGTCTGGAACTTCAATGGCTACACCATTTACAACTGGGGTTGCCGTACTTCTAAAACAAGCTAACCATAGTTTACAACCAGAAGATATAAAAGCGATTTTAATGAACTCAGCAGATTCATTAAGCAAACCGTATAGCGTGTTTGAACAAGGTGCAGGACGTATTGATCCATACAATGCAATACATTCTACGATTGAAATTAAAGTACAAGAAAAAACGCCGATGATCATTAGTGGTAAAGAAAAACAAATAAACGAGGATACTGGAGCGTTAAGCTTTGGTAATGTAGCTTATGATGGAAAAGACTTCTCAGATTCACGATCTGTTACATTAATGAACAGAGGAGAAGACACAAAAACATTCGATATCAAAGTTAATTTCCAATCAAATCTGCGCGGTTCTAAAGATGCAGCAAGTAATGGTGTAACAGTTCAAGCACCAACGTCCGTTACATTAAAAGGAATTAGCCAAAAGAAAACAAATATTACTTTAAATATTCCTAAAACTGCTGAAAAAGGAATTTACGAGGGGTATGTAGTTTATACAAATAAAGATAATCCTTCTGAAACTTATCGAGTTCCATTTGGTGTACATTATGTAGAAAAAGGATTTCAAGATTTTAGTCTTCCTCGTCAGGCTATGACCACTGATCGGAATAATTTAAATAGTCCACTATTTAATCCATTTTTATACGCTAAATTTTCGTTAAAGTCGCATATGAGATACATTGACGTAGTTTTAACAGATGCAGTGACAGGTCAGGATTTAGGATTAATCAATTCATTTGATGGAGTTTCATTTGACGAAGGTGTGCAATATACAATTTCAGCTGGAATGGGAGTTTATTATCCTTTTACAAATGACGAAAATAATCCAATTAGCTCAAAATCAGCTTTAGCAAAAGAAGGACTATACAAAGTGAAACTCATTGGTTATGATGATGCAGGTAAGTCATATTCAATTTCAAAAGACTTATTAGTTGATACGACAATGCCAAATAAATTCGATATTCATGTAGAAGGTGAAAAAGAAGGAAATCCATTTATTGAGTATAAAGAAAATCAAAAGTCCATTCCATACACTGCTACGATCACTGATCAGTCAGTTGAAATCATGAATGCTGCTGGTATAAAAGCAGATCAATCTACAAATACAGTTGGTTATTTCTATAATAGTCCGTTTATGGGTGGAAAACTTAAATTAGATGAAAATGGAAATTCTGCCAAAGATGAAATTGAAATGGTACCAAGTCTTGCAACATCTTCACTACGATTCATTGGAGGAGATTTAGCATCAAATGCTTATGGTGATAAGCAATACTACTTCGTAAAAGAAGGAACTCAATACGTTTATGGCCAACCGAATGCTAAAACAAGATTAAACAAACTGATTACACATCCTGGGGAAACAAATACAATTACACTTACTGCGAATAATATTAACAAACTGAAGCAAGCGGGATATAGTTTTACGACGAAAACAGCTGATACAGATATTGTAAGTATTGCATTAAATCCTGCAGCAAAAAAACTTGGTGGACAATTAAACGTTACTACAACAAATCCATCAAGTACGACTGTTAAATCTGAAGTTAATGTAACTTTTGATGGCTCACAAGATGTATCAGGTGATCTTCCAATGGTCGACGTGACATTTAAAATAGTAGAAGCGAAAGATGTTATTTCCACTTCTAGTTTTAGAACAGTAACATCAACTTTTACAAGTGTAGATAATACAGTGACAAAACCATTTACTTATATTGCTCCAATCGCAGTATTGTCAAATTTCTCAAGTGTAATTAGTTATATTCATCCTGAAAGCTTCGAAAATGCAGATGGAACATTGAAAAAAGCGGATTATACAAAAATTGGAGCAAATGTAACGATTGTTGATAGCAATGGAAAATCTTACACAGGTACAATGGATAGTATTGGACAATTTTATATTACTGGATTACCGATTACTAAGGACCAATTTACAGTCATCACAGATATTCCTGGACACTTTAATACGTACGGCAAATTTGACAGAGTTTATAACACAATCGATGGTTCTATGTACGGTATTGCTAAGAGAATCGGTGTAGAAACGATTGATGATGGGACTGCAGGAGATATTAATAAAGATAATGTAATCGATCTTAATGATGCTCTAGCAATTGAAACATATTGGGGAACAAACAAACGCTCAGCTGATATCAACTTTGATGGAACGATTGATGCGAAAGACTTTGCATTTGTTGAGAAGAATTACTTAATGCAAAACCCAGCTGTAGATAATGCGCCAAAACCAGTTAAGAAATCAAAAGGTGAGACAATTGATACAATTAAGAGTGAATTAGGTATTCAATAAACCAGCAAGTTTTGTGTAGAGTAAGAAATTTATTTAACTGTTAATAAGGGTTGTCTCATTAGTCATAGCACTTTTGAGGCAGCCTTTTTAATTTAATAAAAAAGGGATGTCCCATAGTTAGAGTTCAACCGATGAGACATCCCCTTTATTCGTATTTGAATTCTAAAAAATAATTAAAAGGCGAAGCAAAAACAAAAATCATATTAATCGATTGTAGTCCAATCTTGCGACCATTTCATTAATTCCTTAATTACTGGTTCTAAAGCCAGTCCTTTTTCTGTCAAAGAATATTCGATTCGAACTGGAGTTTCTGGGTAAACATCTCGTTTTACTATACCTGCTTGTTCTAAATCTTTTAGTCTTTCTGAAAGAACGCGCCCGCTAATTGGCAAAGTTGATTCGATCGTACAAAATCTTTGTGATCCAGAAAGAAGTTGAAAAATTATAAGAATTGCCCAGCGTTTACTAATTAACTCTACGCTTTTTTCAAACCGTGGGCATAATAAAGAAAAATCCATTTAAAACCACCTCACCTATATCCATATTATAACTAAATTTGTATTAATAACAAGATTACCTTACATAAATTTATTACTTGACGTAAGTTTATTACTAAATTAAACTTACTTACATAAAGTAACTAGATAATTTTTTTAGAAAAATAATAAATGTCTATAAATAGGTGGCAAAACAACATGATTATGAATACAGATGTATGTATTGTAGGTGCAGGGCCGGGTGGTGCACTATTAGCATATTTGCTTGCAAAAAATAATATTTCGACAGTTCTTGTGGAACGACATAGTGGAATTGATAAAGAATTTAGGGGAGAGCACCTAAATTCTGAAGGTGAACAAATATTGAAAAAGCATCATCTATATGAAAAAGTTAAAGAATACGGACTACTGCTAATGGATCGCGTTGAATATTGGAATCATAATAAAATAATAAAAAGTATTTTTCCATCACAAGGGTCAAAACATGTTGGTATTCATGTTCCACAAAATCATTTATTAAATGTTATTTTAAAAGAAGCAAATAAATATGAAAACTTCAAGCTTTTAATGGGCACACGTGTGTCTGAATTAATAGAAGAACAAAATGGTCAATATATTGGTGTTAAAGCAATAAAAAATGGTACTGAAATAACAATTAATAGCTCGATTATCATTGGTGCCGACGGTCGATTTTCAACAATTCGTAAATTAGCAAAAATACACACGGATATTATAAAACATGGATACGATCTACTTTGGGCTAAAGTACCAAGACCAGTAAGTTGGGATCCAACAGTTAGATTAACATTGATAAATAAACAACAATTGGCTTTGTTTACTCAAGCAGGTGGGTTTATTCAAATTGGATGGAATATAGATGAAGGTTCTTTTCTGAACTTAAGAAAAAAATCTTTTAATCCTTTTGTAAATCAGCTAATCGAAGCATTTCCAGAACTGACTGAAACTGTTCAAGAAAATATAAAATCTTGGAACGATTTTGTATTATTAAATGTTCAAAGTAGCCGTAGCAAAACATGGGTAAAAGACGGCTTAATTATAATGGGTGATGCGGCACACACGATGAGTCCTACTGCGGCCCTTGGTGTAAATATTGCGATGAAAGATGCAGATATTTTAGCAGAAATCATACAAGATGCTATTCAAAACAAAGATACTAGTACAATAGTGTTAAAGAAATTTGAATATGCTAGACGAGGAGAAGTTGAAAGCTTACAAAAGCAACAACTAACACAGGAAAGTACTTTTAAACATCACTTTGATGTGACTTTATAAGAATGCCTTTAAAGTTTAAAAATGGACAAGTAAAAATTAAGAAGTATATTATATCAATATGAAATTGTGTAAGAAAACAGGAGGAAACCTCATGATCAACGAAAAAGTAGTTTCTTTATTAAAAGAGAAAATTAATGTAATAAAAAATAACGATAAATCAATTTACTTAGTTGGACCAATTAAACTACCAGTAAATTTAGATGGAGAAACAGTCCTTTTTCAATGGTATTGTTGGCTACGCTGTGAGGATATCGAAGGAGATTTTTGTAGCGATGGTTCATATAACACTGAAAAAATTATTAGTAAATTAGCTTCATCAAATTTAGCAGAAATGCAACAATCAAGCGTATTAGTTTATGGTGACTTTGAGAATTCAGAGGATGCTCTAATTCGAATGCATAGTATTTGCCATACAGGTGATATTTTTGGAAGTAAGCGTTGTGATTGTGGATTCCAATTAAAAGAAGCAATGAAAATGATTTCTTCAAATGAATCAGGTGCATTATTTTATTTAGCAAATCATGAAGGAAGAGGAATCGGTTTATTTAGTAAAGCTATGGCGTATGTTCTCCAAGAGCAAGGATTTGATACTGTTGAGGCAAATGAAGAGCTTGGTTTTGTGGATGATGCACGAAACTACGAAGATGCTATTCGAGTATTAAAAACGCTTCGCTCAAAACCGGTTACTTTAATTACAAACAACCCAAGAAAATTGGATGCTCTTCAAAAATCTGGAGCTAATGTATCTGGAAGAATTCAATTATGGGGAGACAAATCGAAATATAACGAAAAGTATTTAGAGACTAAAATTGTTCGTTCTGGTCATTTTAAAGGAGGACGTACAAGTGAGTAATCATGACTTTTATATGAATTTAGCTATTCAAAATGCCATGGCTACGAAAGGGCAGACAGATCCCAATCCATTAGTAGGATCTGTAATCGTAAATGATAATCGAATTGTTGGAATTGGTGCTCACCTAAAAGCCGGTGAACCTCATGCTGAAATTAATGCACTTAGAATGGCAGGCGATAAAGCTGAAGGTGGAACAATTTATGTAACGCTTGAGCCATGCTCTCATCATGGACGAACTGGTCCATGTGCAGAGGCGATTGTACGTGCAGGTTTGAAAAAAGTTGTTATTGCTACACTCGACCCAAATCCGCTAGTTGCAGGAAGAGGAGTAAAAATTCTTCAAGATGCGGGAATTGAAGTAATCATTGGAGTTTGTGAAGAGCAATCGATCAAAATGAATGAAGTATTTAACAAATATATTGTTAAAAACATTCCTTTTGTCGTAATGAAATCAGCGTCTACATTAGATGGGAAGATTGCTACCCATTCTTCTGATAGTAAATGGATCACTTCAGCGGAAGCTCGAAATGATGTTCATCAATTAAGAAATGAAATTGGCGCGATATTAGTTGGTGTTAACACAGTATTAAAAGATAATCCAGAATTAACAACTAGAATTCCAAACGGACGTAATCCAGTACGAGTGATTCTAGATTCAACTTTAAAAATTCCTTTAGAATCAAAAGTAGTAACCGATCAGCAAGCTGAAACATGGATATTTACAAGTCAAAAACACTCTGAACAAAAAAGAAGTGAATTAGAAAACTTAGGTGTTAAAGTATTTGTTACGAGCGATCTAAGTCGAGTTGATTTAAACGAAATGCTAAAAGTTCTAGGTGAACATTCAATCTCTTCTTTATTAGTAGAAGGTGGTGGAGAAGTGAATGCTTCCTTTATGAATCAAAATTTAGTTGATAAAGTGATTGTCTATTTAGCTCCTAAATTAATAGGTGGAAAAGATGCACCTACATTTTTAGAAGGTACTGGGCTTGATAAAATGGGACAAGCGATTGAACTTGAAGAAATTGAATTAACGAAAATTGGTCCTGATTATAAATTCATAGGCTATCCAAAATATACTACTTCATGAGGAAGGACTTTTAGAATGAAATTCGGATTCGATATAGACGATACTTTAATTGATTTAAGACAGCATGCTTTTCACATTTATAATAAAAGATTAAATAAAAACATTCCTATAGAAGCTTATAATGAATTAAAAACTGTTGAAATTCATGAACCTTTTGGCTTAACGGCTGAAGAAGGAAACGAAATGTGGAAGAGTAATCTAGAAGAGACATATTTTACTACATGTCCTCCATTTCCATATGCTGTTGAAACATTACAAGAATTAGAAAAGCAGGGACACGAAATTTATTATGTGACTGCAAGAAATAAAGAATATGGTGAACGAACAAAAGAATGGTTATTAAAGAATGGATTTCCAGTTCATCAAGATCGATTTTATTGTGGAATGAAAGATTCTGAAAAAATTCATATAATTAAAGAATTAGCTTTAGATTTCTATTTTGATGATAAACCAGAAATATTGAACACACTATCAGAATTACCTTTAAAAGCTTACGTGAAAGACACTTCATATAATCGAGGATTGGACATCCCACGGATTACGTGTTGGTCCGAATTAAAAGAGATTATTGAGGATAATTAATAAAAAAACACCTGTGATGGGTGTTTTTTTGTGTGATGAAAAATGAGTAGGTCAATTAGTAGGTAATTGTTCCTGATGTCCATTACAACCTGTTATGAGTAAGTTATAATTAATGTTTTAATTTTATACTAATTCACGAACTAGTTGTGAGTATCATTGTTTTGCTATTAAAGTTCCTCATGAAGCTGCTATGAGGAAGAAAAAAACAACATATAGGAATTATAGTTCCTCATGAAGCCGCTATGAGGAAGTAAAAACCAACATTTAGGAATTATAGTTCCTCATGAAGCCGCTATGAGGAAGTAAAAACCAACATTTAGAAATTATAGTTCCTCATAAACCTGCTATGAGTAAGGAATAATCAAGAATTAGCAATTATAGTTCCTCATTAACTTGAGTAAGTAATGATCACCATTTGGCAACTTTACATATCTTGAGCCGATTATGTGTATTAGACTATGTTTTATGTCGACAAGCTAAAAAAACACCCATGATAGGTGTTTTTTTAGTAAGATGTTTGCAATATCTATTTAAATCTTTTAAATCCTAAAAAATGTTGGTTCCAATATGAATTGTTTATTTTAGAAATAGTTACGCCTGAACTACTACTTGCATGGATAAACTCATTATCATTAATCACTATACCCATGTGGGACGGTCCATAAGTATAAGTGTTTTGGAAAAAGATTAAATCTCCAGGTTGAAAGTCATCAACAGTTTTTAAATTTGAACTATTATACCAATATCCTGCAACATTTGTTCTAGGAAGTGACAATCCAGATTCTTTGAATACATAGGAAATAAATCCACTACAGTCAAAACCTGATGGATTTTCCCCACCCCAAATATATGGTACACCTGAATACTTTTTAGATAAGATGATTAAAGATTGTACATCAAATGATTGAGGGGTATTTGAATCCACTTTATTTGTATCTGTCTGACTTGAATCAACTTTGTTTGAATCTGTCGTATTTGAACCTGTCTCTTTTTCAACATAAGATGCACCAATATACCCTATTACCCCATTAAATTTTACCTTATACCACCCGTTAGATAATGAGATGACATCTAGTTTTTGATATTTATTAACACTACCTAAAATCTGATAAGAAGTTCCAGCCCCAGATCTTACGCGTAAACCATTAATAGTAGAAATATAGTTACCAGAACTGACCACTTGATTAGTATTACTATTATTCGATTCGGTAACTTTTCCAACATAAGAAGCACTAATATATCCAGTTACCCCATTATATTTTATTTTATACCAACTATTAGAAAGTGAGATGACATCTAGTCTTTGATTTTTATTAACACTACCTAAAATCTGATAAGTTGTTCCAGCACCTGATCTTATGCGGACACCATTACCAGTAGAAATGTAGTTACTCGAACTGACCACTTGATTAGTATTACTATTATTCGATTCGGTGACTTTTCCAACATAAGAAGCACTAATATATCCTGTTGACCCATTAAATTTTATCTTATACCAACCATTAGACAATGAAATGACATCTAGTTTTTGATTTTTATTAACACTGCCTAAAATCTGATAAGAGGTACCAGCTCCAGATCTTACGCGGACACCATTACCGGTTGATTTATATGTACTAATCGTATTATTTGAATAAAGTTTACTAGATTGCAGAGTTTTCTTGGAATCAATCGAGGCTGCAGCTGCAGTAGTATTATATGGAATTTGAATTGTTAATGTTGAAGCAAGTCCAACTAATGCCAATGAATTTAAAGTTCGCTTTTTGTTTCTTTCTCCTTTCAAATTTAACTTTATTAAGGTACTTGCTGATTTCGATTTCATTACTTACCTTCCCTCTAACCAATAACTGAAATAACAAAGAAAAAACCCTTTACCTTATTTAATAGTAAGGGCAAATCTAAGATTACATGAACTTGGTAATTAAATTATTTAAAATGTGAGATCACATTTAGTTTAAATTCTAACATAAGATGATAGGTATCTTCACTTAATTAGTGTCAAATTTTTCCGTAAAAGTAAATTTTGTTCAAAATTTACTAAAAAAAACAAGGGAGAATATGAAACTCTTATTATTCATCAAAGTGAAAAAGCTGAAATAGTTTTTAGTAAATACAGATAAGATTATTGCTTTAAGAAAGTTTTGTTAAGTAAACTAATAATATAGATTAGACAAGTTGTCAGGAAATATAAGCGTAAAAAAGTATACTAAAATCTTAATCCTACTCTTTAATTGGAGGTGCAAGTCAAAGTGACAAAGCTTGAACTTGATATTGAAAACGTACAAGTTGCAAAACATACGGATTATAAAGGCTATAAAATTAGATTTACGATTAATCAACAGCAGTATGTACTTTTAGTTGGTAAAACAAATATTTTATTTCCTTTGTCTCTAATTCACACTTTTAATGAAAAAGGAACATGCCAGCTTTGTAATAAACTAGTTTTAGCTTCAAATATTAGTCAACAAGTTTGTCCAACATTATTTAATAGAAGAAAAGAATTATTAGCTTATTTCCAAGAACATTATTCTGAACAATTTTAATCAGACATAAAATAGCTTTTGACAATCGTCGACCACAGTAAAATAATAAATTAATAAAGAAATCGTGATAAAAAACTACTTTTTGGGTAGTTTTTATTTTTTTATGAAAATATTTAACGATAATGAGACATAAAAATAGCATTTCGTCATATATTTTGTTGAAAACGGAGGTGCTATTACACATGGTGATTCAAGATTTAGATATTCAAAACGTGGTAATTAGTAAGCTTGGAGGATACGACGGTTATAAAATAAGCTTTTCTGTTAAACATCAAAGCTACATATTATTAGCCGGAAAACAAAAGACGATTTTCCCTTTGTCTATTAAACATGCATTTATTGAAAAGGAAAAGTGCCAGTTTTGCAATAAACTTGTATTTAAATCTGCGATTAGCCAGCAAATTTGTTTGAATCTCCTTCTTAAAAAAAGTGATTTATTATCGTATTTTCAGCAAAATTATCCCGAACCATTTGAGCAAATATAGGTTTTTTATTTAAGAAAACTATCGAGGAAAAACCACTAAAGAAGTGGTTTGGATACATATTAGGTTTTAACCCTCCATGATTTCAATATAGTTGTTTAAGAATTTTAATGATCTAGTAAAAAAACACTGTAGAAATACGATTATAATTGTTGTACTATTCTTATAATTCTATTTTTATTGGAGGATATTTTCATGTTTAATTCTTTATTACCGACAAATACTATTTCATTACAATTTTATAATGATCAATATGATGATCAATTAAAAAACTATTTTCTAACTGATGAGCATCTAAAATTTACTAGTCTACCTATAGAGAATATAGAAAAATGTGTAATAGAGGCTGATCGTCATGCGATTTTAATTTTGAGTAACAATGATGTTGCAGGATTTTTTGTTTTACATGGTTGGGATGGAGTTAGACAATATAGTGATAATAAAAATGCAATTTTATTAAGGGCTTTTTCTGTTGATACAAATTTTCAAGGAAAAGGGATTGCGAAACACTCTTTAAATATATTGCCTTCTTTTGTAAAAGCGAATTTCCCCAAGCGAGATGAAATTATTTTGGGAGTCAATCATAAAAATATTGCTGCACAGCATGTTTATTTAAAGAGCGGATTTATTGATAAAGGAAATAGAGTAATGGGGAGAAAAGGTGAGCTCTTTATTATGCATATGGATCTAGTATAAGTTTAGAAAGAGGGAAGAATGATGTACGGAGTTGTAGCATTATTTGATGCAAAAACCGAACAAATTATTAAAGATATTTGGACAGAGTTAAGTGAAAAATCGATTTCTTTCTATGCTGATGAAGTAGTAGATCGAAACCCCACATTACTTTAGCAAGTTATCATAGCTTAAATAAGCAGGAAATAGATATTAGTTTTAATTCAATTGGATCATTTTTAAATACAGGCATATTGTATTTTTCACCACATATTACTATAAATTTGATTGAGTTTCATGAGAATTTTCATATTCAGTTTAAACATTTTAATGATAATCCAAAGTCTATTTATCTACCTGAAAAGTGGGTACCACATTGTACTTTAGCTAATAGATTGTTACCGGATAAACTAGTAGAAGCGTATAATTATTGTTTATATCGAAATGATACGATTTTAGGAAAAATACAGGAGATTGGTATTATTGAGATGGTTAGTAAAAATAATGCATCTATTATTTATTCAAAGTCTTTAAAGCCCAATAAGATAAGCTGAAAAACTCGTGAGAAATAACGAGTTTTTTATTTTTGGGCACAATTAACCTTAATATTGGTACTCTATGTTAAGTTAATGGAGAGGATACTACAGCCTTGAAAATCGCATAATGATTGATATCTTGGATGATGGAAACGTAGAACGAAAATTAAATAACCACCTTTATAAGAGCAATTTGAAATGTTAGATCTTAAGATTGCTCGAGTGAGTGATAAGTGAACTGGAAACAACTCAATTGAATTGTTTTCAGTTCACTTATTTTATTGGCTTGAGTCGTTTTGAATCAGTAAATGTTGATTTATAGGTATTTATTAATTTTGGCATGGATATTGCAAAATAAAAGATACAGGGGTAGAAAATAGGGAAATGAGAGGGGTTAAAACAAATGACTTTTAACAAAGTACAAAATGCAACGACTGAAATTTTCGAAAGAACACTAACTTATGATTTATACACTGATCCAAAGGTTTTAGAGCAAGAGCAAGAAAAGATCTTTTCAAAGTCTTGGCAATTAGTTGGACATATTAGTCAATTAGAAAATGTAGGGGATTTCTTTACAGCTGAAGTAGCTGGTGAACCTATTCTTGTAACACGTGATAAGAATGAGGTTATTCAAGCTTTTTATAATGTTTGTCCACATAGAGCAACTAAGCTAGAGAAAAATGAAAGTGGAAATAAAAAAATTCTACAATGCGGTTACCATGGATGGACTTTCCATTTAGATGGTAAATTAAATAAAGCTCCTAACTTTAGAGGAGAAGATCTAGCTTGTGTATCAAATGCTTGTTTACGTTCTGTAAGAATGGAAATTGCTGAGTCATTTATTTTCGTTAATTTAGATGATCAGGCTACGTCATTAATTGAGACATACGGTGACTTTTTTGAAAAGCTAAGTAAATTTCCTTTTTTAAGTGAATTAAAAAGAACGAGCAGTAAATCTAGAATTATTAAAGCAAACTGGAAAGCATTTATTGATAATTATTTAGAATGTGATCACTGTCATGTAGCTCACCCAAGCTTTGTTGCTACTTTAGATATGAAGGACTATCAAATTGTTACATGTCAAAATTATTCTGTTCAAGGATCGGTTGTGAAAGCGAATAAGAAAATGGGTTCATTAGATTTTAATGAAGTAGAAATGCAAGGTGGCACGTTCTATTGGTTATGGCCAAATTTAATGATGACTATTTATCCAGGCCCAGGAAATATTGCTACGATCCAAATGGTCCCTATCGATCATGAGACAACTCTTGGAATCTACACATACTACTTTAGAGATGAAAATTTAACACAAGAAGAAAAAGACTTAGTTGAATTTGCTGAAGTAGTACGAAATGAAGATGTTGAGCTAGTTGAATTAGAACAAGTTGGATTCCGTTCACGAGCATTTAATAAAGGCTTTTATTCATCTTCAGAGAAAGCAATTGTTCAGTTCCATGAGACTGTCCTAAGGGCACTGGAGGAAGAATGATGATAAACAAAATAAGTCCAATAAAAAAATATTTATTTATTAATGGAGAAGAAGTAGAAACAAAAGAGTATTCAAACTTGTATTCTCCTTACACTAGAGAAGTAATATCAGAGATTGCTGTTGCAACTAAAGAACAAACAGAACTGGCTATTGAAGCAGCATATCAATCAAAAGATGAGTTTGCTAGAGTGCCAGCATTTGAGAGGGCACAAATTCTTGAAAATGTCGTTCAGTTATTGAAAGAAAATTTTAATGAAGCTGCTGAAATAATTACAAAGGAAACTGCGAAACCAATAATGTTTTCAAGGGGAGAAGTAACAAGAACAATAGAAACATATAAATTTGCAGCGGAGGAAGCAAAGCGAATCCATGGAGAAACAATTCCATTCGATGCTGCTTCTGGTGGTATAGGAAGAGTAGGATATACAGTAAGAAATCCGATTGGTGTAATTGGAGCAATTACTCCGTTTAATTTTCCTATGAATCTAGTAGCTCATAAAGTTGGGCCAGCTATTGCGTCAGGAAATACAGTTGTTTTAAAACCAGCATCTCAAACGCCACTTTCAGCACTTTTTATTGCTAAGCTATTCAAGCAAGCTGGCTTACCAGACGGTGTATTGAATGTTGTAACGGGTCCAGGTCGCACGGTTGGCGACACGATTGTAGAAGATGACCGAGTAAACATGATTACATTTACCGGCAGTACTAGTGTTGGGATTAATATTAGAAATAAAGCAAAGCTTAAGAAAACAACGCTTGAACTTGGATCAAACGCTGCCGTCATTATTGATAAAAATATTAATGTCGATGAAATTATTGATCGCTGTATAATGGGTGCTTTTTCAAATCAAGGTCAAGTCTGTATCTCATTGCAGAGAATTTTTGTTCATGAAGAGATTTATGATGAGTTTACTTACAGATTCGTAGAGGCAACTAAGAAATTAAAACTTGGTAATCCATTTGACCAAGAAACCTATCTATCTTCATTAATTTCACCTGACGAATTAGATCGAACGTTAAACTGGATTGAAGAGGCAAAACAAAGCAATGCAACTATTCTTGCAGGTGGTAAAACCCAAGGAAATATATTAGAGCCTACAATAATTGCTGATTGTACATCTAGTTTAAAAGTTTCATGTCAGGAAGTTTTCGCTCCAATTGTAACGATTAACAAAGTGAAATCGATTCAGGAAGCTATCTCTAAAGTAAATAATTCACGCTATGGATTACAGGCTGGAATTTATACGGAAAGTGTATCGAATGCATTACTCGCATCAAATGAACTTCATGTAGGTGCAGTCATCATTAATGATATCCCAACATTTAGAGTTGATAATATGCCATATGGTGGTGTAAAGGAAAGTGGTACTGGAAGAGAAGGTATAAAGTTTGCAATTGAAGAAATGACAGAGTTGAAGCTAATTGTCTGGAATCAAAACAGAATTTAGTAAGGTAGGAGATAGAGTATGAAAACACATAAAATAGCAGTTATTCCAGGGGATGGAATTGGACCGGAAGTGATTAATGAAGGCGTGAAAGTATTAAATAAAATAGCTAGTCTCGATGATTCATTTGAATTCGAATTTACGTCTTTTCCTTGGGGCTGTGAATACTATGCACGATACGGAAAAATGATGGATGATGATGGAATTGACAGATTAAAAGAGTTTGAAGCAATTTATTTAGGAGCTGTCGGATTTCCTGGTGTACCTGATCATATCTCATTGTGGGACTTGCTATTAAAAATTCGAAAAAGCTTTGATCAATATGTAAATATACGTCCTGTTACTCTATTAAAAGGGGCACCGTGCCCTCTAAGTAATATGAAAACCGAAGATATTAATATGTTATTTATCCGAGAGAATACAGAGGGGGAATATGCAGGAGCTGGTGATTGGCTTTATAAAGGAAAAGAACATGAAGTGGTTTTACAAAATAGTGTCTTTTCTCGAAAAGGTACGGAGCGAATCATACGATATGCTTTTGAAGTAGCCCTTAAACAAGGGAAAACATTAACAAGTATTAGTAAAGGTAATGCCTTAAATTACTCAATGGTTTTTTGGGATCAAATATTTGAAGAAGTGAGTAAAGAGTATCCTTCGGTAAAAACATACTCTTATCTTGTTGATGCAGCTGCTATGCTTATGATTAAAGATCCGAAACGATTTGAGGTAGTAGTGACTTCTAATTTATTTGGTGATATTTTAACTGATTTAGGTGCGGCCATCGCAGGAGGCTTAGGTCTTGCAGCTGGAGCAAACATAAATCCTGAGAGAGAATATCCATCAATGTTTGAACCGATTCATGGTTCAGCACCCGATATATCTGGAAAACAGTTATCGAATCCACTTGCAGCAATTTGGTCAGCTAGCCAATTGCTCGATTATTTAGGGTATGAGCAGTATGGTAAGGTAATTCTTACTGCAATCGAAGAATTATTAATTGAAAAAAAATTCTTAACGCCTGATTTAGGTGGGGTATCATCTACATCAGAAGTTGGAGACCGTATCGTTGAAATAGTTGCTTCAAAAATGAATGTTTTTCAGACTCAAAAAAATTAATTAGGCGTATTGGTTTCTAAAATTAAAAGGGAAATACCACAGAAGTATCTCCCTTTTAATTTAACCTTTGTAAATCTACTCGTTTTTACAATATTTTTGGATTAATTTGTTCGCTTTTGTTTGACTTAATCCGAGATCCTTTGCAACTTTTCGAGAGCTTTTATGAATCTTGTAAGATTCGATAATCATTTTTTTCTCAGTTTCTTCTAAAATATTTTCTAGTGAATTTTCCTCTTGGATTGTGATTGTACAATCATTAGGAATTAATTGTGATGGCAAGTCAGATAATCGGATGACCGATTCGCTAGTTATAACAAGTCTCTCAATGATATTTTCGAGTTGCCTAATATTACCTGGCCATTGAAAAGCTTCAAAAGTATTTTTTACACTTGGTGAAAACGATCGGTCAACTTTGTATTTATGATTGAATTTAGTTAAGAAATGATTAGCTAATAAGGGAATATCTTGTTTTCTGTTTCTAAGTGGCGGAATTTGAATATCAATTACATTTAATCGGTAAAATAAATCTTCTCTAAATTGCTTTGATTTTACCATTTCTAGGAGATTACGGTTCGTCGCTGTAATAATACGAACGTCGACCTTTTTTAATTCTCTGCCTCCTACTGAAAAAAAGCTACGATCTTGTAATACTTGGAGTAGTTTCGCTTGAAATTTTAAGGAAATTTCTCCGATTTCGTCTAAAAAAATTGTTCCTTCATTTGCAGTTTCGAGTAAGCCGATTTTTCCATTCTTTAAGGCACCTGTGAATGCACCAGTAGCATACCCGAATAGCTCAGATTCCAATAGGTCTTCTGGGATAGCAGCACAATTAATGGCAAGAAAAGGGCCGTTTTTCCGGTTACTTAAATCATGAATATATTTCGCTAATACACCTTTTCCAGTTCCAGATTCACCTTGAATTAAAATATTTGTATCAACGGGAGCAACCTTTTTACAAAAATCAATGATAGTCGTCATTTCATCATCAATTGTTAAAAATCCATTTGAATTAAATTGTTCTCTCGAATCAACCATTTCATTAATGTTATTATGAATAATAGATATATAGTTTTTTTCACGAGATGTAATGAAAATGAAATCCAATTTTTTATTGATCGGATTGAATATTGGAATGGCAGTTGTGACTAATTCTTTACCAGTATGTGTGGTTTGGTTAATTGTGACGGTATTATTTTTCTCTAAAACAATTGGAATGATTGATGGGGTCCAATACCCTTTTTCCAAAAAAATATCATTATGTTTTCCTATGATTTCGTTTTGACGTAAACCATAATGTTGTTCACACATTTTATTAACATAAATGATTTCAAGATCTCTGTTTAAAATATAAATTTCATCAGAAGAATAGTTTAAAATGTTTAACAACACTTCTTTATCGAATTCTAGTATTTCTGAAAGATTAGAATAACTGTTCATAATGTATGCTCCTTTTTAAGCGCTTACAATAAGAGGCTAATATTTTACTATTTTATAAAACGATTTTAACATAAGTCTACAAATTATTAACAGAATTTTTTAAAAAATCAACTTATTGAAAGGTAAGGGGGAAATAGAATGAAATATTTTGCAATTTTTTTAACTATCTTTGCTTTCATAGGATCATTAACTATTGTGAATCGGGTAGAGCCTTACATTTTAGGATTACCGTTTATTGTATTTTGGTCAGCGAGTTGGTTAGTCATCACATCTGTCTGCCTTTTTATTAGTAATGCAATTTTAGAGAAGCAGGAGGAAAATCAATGAGCATTCTATTAATTGGAATTACGTTTCTGTTAGCACTTTTTTTAGGTATACGTGCCCAAAGAGGAAGAGAAATGAAATTGGAATCATGGGTAGTAGGAGATCGAAATTTTGGTAGTATTATTATGTTTGTCCTAATGGCTGGTGAAATGTTTACAACGTTTATTTTCCTAGGTGCTAGTAGTGCATCATATTCAATGGGAGGCCCAGTAATCTATATTTTCTGTGCTGTTACTTATATTATTCCATTTTGGATATTACCTCATATTTGGCGTTATGCGAAAAAACATAATTTATTAACTCAACCAGATTTTTTTGTTAAAAAATATAATAGTAAATCTTTAGGGCTGATAGTTGCAATAGTTGGAGTAGTTTCCATTATTCCGTATATGGTACTTCAATTAAATGGTATAAAAATTATTGTATCTCAGGCTTCATACGGCGCTATTTCTCCAAATTTAGCAGTATGGATTGGTGTAATTGTTGTGACGATCTTTGTTTATATATCAGGAATTCATGGTTCAGCATTCACTGCTATATTAAAAGATATTTTGATGCTCATAACAATTTTGTTTTTAGGGATCTATTTACCTTTACATTATTACGGCGGTGTAGAACCGATGTTTAGAACATTAGATGCAGCTAAGCCTGGTTTCTTATTACTACCTAAGTCTGGTTATAGTATTTCTTGGTATGTGTCAGTATGTTTAATTATTGCGCTCGGTCAATATATGTGGCCACATGTTTTCGGTGCGAGTTTATCATCAAAAGATTCAAAAACATTACGTAAAAATGCAGCACTAATACCTCTTTATCAAATTCTGATGGTTTTTATTCTTTTTATTGGTTTTACTGCACTTTTACAAATGCCACATATTCCAGGTGGACGAACTGATTTAGTTTTATTCGAAATTGCTAAAGCGACACTTCCACCTTGGTTTATTGGTGTAATTGGTTCAGCTGGTCTACTTGCAGCGTTAGTTCCTAGTTCATTGTTATTATTAACGGCTTCAACATTACTTTCTAAAAATATTTATAAAGTAATAAAACCAGATACAAGTGAAGCGAAATTAGCTGGACTTACAAGAATCTTAGTTCCGATCATCGCTTTAATAGCATTATTATTTACTTTCTATGGTGGTAAGACAATGCTTTCTCTTTTATTGATGGCATATAGCTTTGTCTTACAACTGTTCCCTGCATTAATTGTTACGTTCTTAAAACGTAATCCGGTTACAAAAATTGGAGCAGTAGCAGGAATACTATCTGGACTTACTGCAGTTGCATACGTAACAATAAAAAATACAACATTTGGGACATTATTCCCACATGCACCTCAATTTTTAAAAGATTTAGATTCAGGATTTATTGCATTTACGATTAATATCGTCTTTATGTTTGGAGTTAGTGGAATTGTTTATTTAGTAAAAATAAGACCAAGAGTAGGTCAAAAAGCTATAAAGGAACAATGGTGAGAAAGATGAAAATAGTATGTATAGGTGATAGTCTTACAGAAGGTTTAGGAGTATCAAAAGTTGATGCATGGCCAACTATTCTTCAAAACGAATTATCATTCGAGATTATTAATAAAGGAATCTCAGGTGATACAAGTACTGGTATGCTATCACGATTCTACCATGATGTCGTATTAAACAATCCATCACATGTTATTATTTGTGCAGGTGGGAATGATTTATGGTGGGATGTTGAAATAAAATATATACTTTCAAATATCTATTCAATGGTAAAACAAGCAATTCACAATGGTATTCAACCTATTGTAGCAATCCATCCACCAATTCACATAGATCATATCAATCATGAAGAAGTGTGGGAACCGTTTTCTGGTTATGAAACATTCGTGCTGAAGGCACAAGAGTTAGCTAATCGAATCGAGCAAATGGTAAAAGTAAATCAATTTAAATTTATTGATTTTCGAATTCCATTTCAACATGATCAGAATCTTAAATCAAAGTTTTTTGAAGGTACTGATGGAGTACATCCAAACGAACTTGGACATAGTGCATTAGCCAAACAAGCATATCAAACGATTATAGGGTTAAGTAACGAGTGGTAAAAAGATTCAAATGAACGGATAGCAAATATAAGCTATCCGTTTTTAATTTTGGAAAAAGGGCATAAAAGAGCTTACAGCCTGGTATTAAAAAATGCCCTATCACAAGGAGGACATTTTAAGGCAAAAGACATTGTTATTGTTAAATATAATCATTTAGCGACTGGAAGCAAGTTTGATGATGTGGTTGAAAAAGGATTGCCTTCAGGCTATAAAATTACGACTATATATAAAAAAGATCAACTTCTCTTAAAGATTATTAAACCTAACAAGCAAACAACAAAATAAAGTACAAAGTAGCGCAATTGAAAGCAAGCAACTAAGAAGGACTGCCTCATTTTGACAGTCCTTTTAGGTTCTATTAAAAGCCATGGTATCATTTTAATTAACTGTATCAATTGCTTTTAATTCATAAAGCAGATAAGTATTCTTATTTTTCCATTCGATTTTCTGTATAACAGCTACTCCAAAAGGTTTTTCATCATTCTTTCTTGAGACATTGATTGGTGTGTCAATAGGATATACATGGTATCCGTTTTGCTCTAGCGTGAATAGATTGTTTTCGTGTCTAACGGCGTGATCGTTCGTTACAATTAACCAATTAAATTCAAAAGGCATACTCATATTTTGAAAACTCCTTAAATTGAATAGATAGAATAGTTTATATAGAAAAGATTAAACACTTAAAAATATCTTAATACATTTTTGTTCTGAACACAAAAATGGGATTGGATCAAATTTATAAGATAAGTAGGGACTCTTAATGAAAAGGAAGCATAGTAAACAAGTTCGTTTAACCGGTGGGCTTCAAAATGATGTATTTTATGATGAAGACTATAATAGGGTGGTTAGGCAGTCTAAATTAGGAAAAACAAAAGAAATGGTGTTACAGGAAATTGATTTTATAAATTTTTTACATATGCAAGGAGTAAATGTCCCAAGAGCGGATCGTAATTTAAGAGAAGAGGATAAAAGAGTCATAACTAATTTTGAGTATATTGATGGCGAACAAATTGATGTGACAAACCCTAACCATTGGAATAAACACCTGTTTGAACAATGGGGTAAAAAATTGGGGAAGATGCATTCTTTAGCCAAGAAGTATAAATTAAGTGAAGTTCATCGTCCTGCCTGGTCACCTAAAAGTGTTGATTTTTTTGGGATTAGAGATCAGTTAGTTCCTAATATGAAAGAGTTTTATGATAAACACATGGAAAAGCTCTTACAATTTCAAGTGACATCCGATACATTTGGGATTATTCATAATGATTTTCATCTAGGGAATATAATTTTAGTCGGTAATACTCTCTTTACGATCGATTTTGATGATTGTGCATTTAATTGGTTCGCACAGGATTTTGCTACAGCTTTTTATCATGCATATTGGCAACAGAACTCTTTTAATAAAATGATTGAACAGTTTATTGAGACTTTTATGGTGAACTTCTTTAAAGGATATAAACTAGAAAACTTACTTCATCATGACATAGTAAAACAAATCCCGATTTTTCTTAAATTGAGAGAAATATTTTTGTACCATTTATTTGTCCAAAAATGGGATATGAATCGATTAGAGGAGTGGCAAAAATATACACTTGTTGAATTAGAAAATAAGATTAAAAATGATGTGCCATATGCAGATCTTATAGATTTATCGATTTATCAATAATGGAAGCAATAGGAAAGCTCTAGTTATAACAACCTAGCGCTATCCTTTTAATTTTTTAAAACTTTTACATATACTCATAAACGTATGGTCATTGATTCGTTAATTCGACTATATAATAAAACAAACAGTATTTTTTGTAGTTGCTTTATTGAAAGGGGCTGATGTTTATGCGAAGAAATAAGAATGCGGCTCTTATTGTAATTTTATGGTTATGCATGGTGCTTTTTATAGTTGTAAATGCAATACGTCATATACGAGTATATATGGTTTACAGTTCAGGCTTAATGCCTTTTATTGTTTGTGGAATGATTTTTTTTGCGATTATTATCCTTTATGTAAGGGGTTCGAATCAGCGAAGATAAAGATTTTGAATGAACCCATTATGTTTTAGGGTTCTTTTTTTTTGGATAGATATTGGAGAACAATTTAGAAAATTAATTGAGACAGTATATAGTTACATTTTAAAAATTCCATTCTTATTCTCATATGTATAAGAGCGCTACGGCGCGCGTTTTTTGGTATGCTGTTTGGATAACTATGAGTCTTGCAAATTAAGCAAGGCTCTTTTTTTGTTGGAAAATCATTTCTCCATTTAAAGTAAGTAAACCACCTTCTATACGCTCTTTATGCTTACATGGAATTATGTTGTTTATTGGTACAAAAATTCATCCAACTGATGGTGGAATTTGGATGTTAGACTTACGCACATATAAATTCATAAGAGTGAAAGCGGAGTCTGATAAAATGATTTCATCGATGTTAGTAAATAATGGACTATTCGTTACGGTCAGTGGTTCATGTAGGGGAAGAGATGGAGTTGTAGAATATTTACCTATCAAACAAAAGTCTTAACCAGGAAGATTGTCGTTGGAATCAATGCTACAGTACAATAAGCAATGGAAGTTATTTAGATATTAGTGCACATAATGGAATAGTGTATACAACCTCCAGCCAAAATGACTCAGGCTATAGCACCGTTTCAAGGGTATACTTAGAAAATCAATTAATTGTTCCGTGCGATTACGTAAAAGGTCATGGCTGGAGAATCTTCAATGAAAATGAAAATTACATCGTAGCTGGACAATATGAAACTAGGTTTTTTGAGAAAAATTCTAAGAGAGTCTGTTGATAAGGGTAGAAAATATGGGGGGCCATTGGTCATAGAGGGTGACGTATGGAACCCCTTTTTTTATTTGAACAGTTTTTTAAGATCTGAACGTTATTAATATACGTTGCGGTGGGGGATCTTAACAAATTATCGCTCACTTTTATAGATAATTAGCGGGTTCTATCAATTTGTTATTCGATATAGAAAGATTTAGAGCAAATTGGCAGTTTTCTTTTATAAGTTTTAGGTCGTAACACCCTTACTGGTATGGGTAATTTTTTATTTTAATTGCAGTTCCTTGGAATTTAATTGCAGATTTGTTAATTTTAATTGCGATTCCTTAGAATTTAATTGCACTAACTGTTTATTTGCACGGACAGAATACTCATTTGCAGCCCGAGATATTATTCAACACTATTCATCTCTTCAATCAAAATAGGAGGTTCCTATTAAATGGAACCCTCCTCCTTTTATCTATTCTGCAATTACCAAATTTGTATTTGTCTTATTAAATTTAGAAATAAAACTTTTATTAATATGAGAATCCGTAATGATATAATCAATTTTTTCAAGCGGTGCTATATGAACAGTGACGTTCTTACCGAATTTTGTGCTGTCAGCTGCTACATAATTAAGGTTGGATAACTCAATTATTTTCTTCCTTGTAATTGCCTCTTCTAAATTATAATCGGAAATTCCTTTTTCAATTGTAATTCCACTCGCGCATATAAACGTCTTTAGAATATTTAATTCATTAAAATTAAATAAGTAATCGTACGTAACGACCGATTGTTCATTTCGTCTAATTTTACCGCCGATTATGATCAATTCAATCGAACTAATCATTAACTCATTAATGATTGGGATCGAATTCGTAACGACTAATAAAGGTCTAAAAATAGGTTCAACAACAGGGTACACAAATAAAATGATGGATGTAGTCGTTCCAAATGCTGAGACGAAAGGCTATTATCCAGACTTCTATATTACACCTGACGAAACAAATTCATTTGGTAGACCTTATCCGTATATGATCTACCGTAACATGGAAGCATTAAAGTTAACAGCTCCTTGGAAAGTCGTGAAAGTAGGATACAATTTCGGATATTAAAGAAGGGATTAATGCAGGTGTTTGGTCTGTCGGCGTCATTATCGGAAGTTCAGAAATGGGACTTAGTTTAGAAGAGTTTAGTAGTTTAACAGATAGTGAGAAAGAAGCAATCATTTCAAAAACCGAACAGTCATTTAGACAAAATGGTGCAGACTTCACAATTAAATCAATGAGTGAATTACCTATGTTAATTGAAAATATTAATGATTTAATTGTAGAAGGTAAGAAAGTAACATGTTAAATACTCATTTGAAAAGAGAAAGCGATATTAACTCAAGTCCTCAACGCACGGAATGGATGGATCAATTAAATCAAATTAGCAGAGAAGTCATTCAAGAGGATGAAAGGGTTTTTGTAAGGCAATCAATGTCTACGCCTTGTCTTAATGGAATAGTCGATGCTAGTGGAAGTTATCTAATTGATGTGAATGGAAACAAATATTTAGATTTTCATGGAAATAGTTCACATCAAGTTGGATATAAAAATCCATATGTAGTTGATGCAATCAAAAGACAAGTTGATGAACTCCCATTTATTCCAAGAAGGTTTACATCTGAGATTGTCATTAAGGCAGCTAATGCATTAGTAAATAAAACAACTTCAAAAGATTATAAAGTTTTATTTACTCCTTCTGGAAGTGCAGCTGTCGGATTAGCCCTTAAAATTGCGCGAAAGGTAACTGGGCGTCATAAAGTCATCTCAATGTGGGAATCATTCCATGGAGCTGGTTTAGATGCAATTTCAGTTGGGGGAGAATATGTCTTTAAAAAGGATATGGGCCCACTTATGCCTGGTACTTTAAAAGCAATCCCTTTTAATGGATATCGTAATCTATTAAAAAGTGATTCACATGAAGAAGTAGCGAATTTTTGCTTAGACCATATTGAATATATGATTGAGCATGAAGGAGAAATTGGCGCAATCTTATTGGAACCAATTCGAGCAACTGATACACATATCCCACCAAAGTCTTATTTTAAAAGATTAAGAGAAATATGTGATCGAAATGGCATTCTATTAATATTTGATGAAGTCCCGACAGCCTTAATGAGAAGTGGCGCATTTTATGTACATCAAAACTTTGAGATTGAGCCAGATATTCTAGTTCTAGGAAAAGGGCTAGGTGGAGCGGTCATACCTCAAGCGGCTGTACTAACTCGTACAAAATACGATGTTGCTGAAGAAATATCACTTGGTCATTATACACATGAGAAACCGGCATTAGGCTGTGCAGCGATTTGTGCAACAATTGAGTATATAGATGACTACAACTTGGAAGAGAATTGCCGAGTACTATCCGAATTCGTAAAAACAAAGCTAGTTGAACTGTATGATCAGTATGAGAAGATTGGCGATATACGAGTTGCCGGATTATTGATTTCTATTGAGTTAGTCAAGTCTCGTGAAACAAAGGAAAAGAATGATGAATTAGCTGAAAAAATTCTTTATTTTTGTTTAAACAATGGGCTTTCCTTTAAGCTTTCTGGAGGCAATTGCATAACATGGCATCCACCTTTAATTGTTATAAAAAATGAGTTAGAGTTTGCTGTTGGGCTTCTTGAAGAAGGCTTGAAAAGGTTTAGTTAATTCTTATAAGTGTAGCTAATCTTCAGCATATGAGTTTAACTACACTTTTTTGATGGAACAAAAAGGCAGCGATAGTTAAAATCTTAAAATCGTAAATAATTTCTGGTGCTGCAAATAAGACTAATAGAACAGCAATTAACGAGTCCAACAGTGCAAATAAAATTTAAATTTACCTATACTGGTTAGGATATTATAACCTGGGGTTCGTACAATAGTAGTACCTTTCTAATGGTAAAATAGCAAAACAGCTCTTATTCTAATTAAACCGAATAAAAAATCTGCTAATTATCTATAAAAAAGATCAACAAGTTCAATTACAAATGATAAGCACCCCAGAGATACCCCCCTCTATGTTATGACTACAGAATACCAGACGAATAATATATTCCATTTACAATTAAAAAGGGGGCACCCAAGAGTCAGTTAACCTAACTCATGGGACAGCCCCGTTGATTAATCGTATTATTAAATAATTATTTCACTAATCCGCCTCTTAATTTAGTTACGCCAAATTCTAAATAACATTTTAAACAGCTGAGCATAAATACCCAGCCTTCTTTATTATCGATTAAATGATGAACATATTCTGGGTTGCTTTCACTAAAGCCTTCTTCCACCACTTCAATAATTGTGTTATTTTGATCTTGTTCATTTAATTTAATCGTTACGATATTTCCTTCTTCTGTAGGTCCCCAAGCAAACACAATTTTCTTATTTGCTTCAACTTCGATAATTTTGATTTTTCCTTCTGCATTGTAAAGATCGTATTTTAATGTAATGACTTTTCCTTCTTCCCATCGTTCAGAGCTAGAAGAAAACCAAAAGTTACCTATTTTACTTGGATCAACAAATGCTTCGAATATTTCTTTTGCTGGTTTGAAAATATTAAATTTAGTCACATTATTCATTTAAGTATCAGCCCACTCTCAATTAATTTCATATGTATTATCTTCGTCCTTACAAACCTATTTTAAACTGTTTACTTTTAATTGTGAATATTTAAGTTTCAATATTCAGTTAATAATCTTTTACCTATCATCTATAGTAAAAAGCTTTAATCCGAATAGTCTGGTCGCTATCATTCTGAAAATGATTAAAATCAATTTTAGAGTATAGAAAAAGAATAGGAGAATTGATGGGTAATAAGGTCTATTACATAGGTCATTTTATCTAAAACAATCTTTTTATCACATTTTTGATTGTGTATACTTAAAGATGTATTTTATATATTGATTAAATTTTATAGTTATTAATACAAGAGAGGGAGAGAACAGTGGGGTTCTTTATTTTTTTAATCATTGCATTTTTTATTATTAAATCGATCTTTTTTTCAGGTGGTTCAGGTTCAAGTGAAGGTCATAGCCATCAAGGCACAAGTAACGGTTCAACCTATTACCCAGACGGTCAATTTGAAACAGGATTTTATATTGAAGAGATTCATGTTTATGCAAAGGGACCCGTTTTTACTTATGATACTCCAACCATAAAAGATGAATGTTTTTATGTATTTGGTGAAGGAGTACTACAAATTAGTAACTCAACAGGGGAATTGAAAATTGCTCTAAAAAAAATAAGTGATAATCGAATAGTGCCTATGCACTTTTATATTAATGGTAGCTATCACCCTGTTATTGATCGATATGGAAATACTTTTGCTGGTATTGAGTACACGACAGTGAGTGTTGGAAGAACAGCGGCTGCTTTGTTAAATGAATTAGAATCATCATTGGTAGATCAACACCTTTATAATAGAACTTGTTTATTTTTAAAAGAACTACTTGTGTTTAATATGTTAGTAAAAAGAAAGATCATTACAAGTTATAGTAATCACTATATAACTGTTTCTAATGCAGATATTAGCACGTTTTACCAAACGTTCGATAAGTTAAGTGAGCAAGCGTTTAATCTAATGGATAAATATATTACAGAAGGAACAGGTGAGCAAAGAGAGGATTATATCACTAAGTTACTTAAAATATTAGAATTACCTACTGATACAAGAGATATAAATGTCATAAAGAACCAATACAAACAATTAGCTAAGAAGTATCATCCAGACCGAAATAAAGGCACAGAAGAATTAATGAAAAAGATAAACGTAGCATATGAAGAGATATGTGAATATCTAAAGGCATCTTGAATTGGGCTTCTTAATAAGAAACAAAATTAGTGGGTAGAAATCAAAAAGCAAAAGTAAGGGTTATTGTAGGATAGATTGTATCGAATGTTAATTGAAAACTTGTTCGTTTCGTATTTTATGATAATTAACTACTACGCTAAAAAGGATAGGCGTCTGCCTATCCCAATTTATACCTTTAATATCGATCCGATTCATGGCCCATATTTTTCGCTTTATCAGATGCGACATCAGCTGCTTCGGTGCTAGTGTGTTCAGTTTGATTACGATTCGCTTTTTCTAAGCCTTCGCGCACTTTACGTCCGTATTCTTCATCAGCTTTTGTAAAATAACCAACCATCGTTTCTTGGATATGAGGCTTACATACTTTTAGTGCATCTACTAAATTTGAAATTAGTTCACTTTTTTCAGTTTCGTCGAAAGCACGGTAAGTATTACCAGCTTGGATAAAGTCGTTAGGTCGGTCAATTTTTTGTCGTACTAACTTATTATTGTACGTAGGTTCATGATCTTTTCCATTCTTTGGAGCCTCTTTTAATCCTCCTAGTGAGGAAGGTTCATAGTTCACATGTGGGTTTTGACCTGGCGCCGCATCAACTTTATATTCCATTTGTCCATCACGTTGATTTGTTGCTACATGATTTTTTGGCGAATTAACTGGTAGTTGTAAGTAATTAGTCCCAACTCGATATCGTTGTGTATCTGAGTACGAAAATGTACGACCTTGAAGTAATTTATCATCTGAAAAATCAAGTCCATCAACTAATACACCTGTCCCAAATGCAATTTGTTCAACTTCTGCAAAATAGTTTTCTGGATTTTTGTTTAATACCATTTTTCCAACTGGTAAAAAAGGAAACTTTTCTGGATCCCATAGTTTTGTAGGATCAAGTGGATCAAAATCAAGCTCCGGATGCTCATCATCACTCATGATTTGTACACATAATTCCCATTCTGGATAATCACCTTTCTCAATAGCTTCGTAAAGGTCTTGAGTTGCATGATTATAATTTGTAGATTGGATTTCATCTGCTTCGCGTTGTGATAAATTTTTTATTTCTTGTTTTAGCGGTTCCCAGTGGTATTTAATAAGAACTGCCTCGCCATCTTTGTTTACCCACTTATATGTATTAACACCGGACCCTTGCATTTGTCGATAGTTAGCTGGAATTCCCCATGGTGAAAAGAGAAATGTAACCATATGAGTGGATTCTGGTGTTAGATGAAGAAAGTCAAACATTCTTTCAGGATCAGGAAGGTTTGTTACTGGATCTGGTTTAAATGAGTGAACCATATCTGGAAATTTTAAAGGATCACGAATAAAAAAGATTTTTAAATTATTACCGACTAAATCCCAATTTCCATCTTCAGTATAAAACTTTGTAGCGAAACCACGTGGATCACGTAAACTTTCAGGAGAATGTCCACCACCTACAACTGTGGAAAATCGGACATACACAGGTGTTTTTTTCCCCTTCTCTTGAAATAATTTTGCTCTAGTATATTTAGAAATTGCGTGATTTCCTACTTTTCCATAGGCTTCGAAATATCCTTGTGCACCGGCTCCACGAGCATGCACTACACGTTCAGGAATTCGTTCACGATCAAAATGTGAGATTTTTTCAAGAAAGTCATAGTTTTCTAAAGTTGTTGGTCCCCGATTACCAACGGTTCTTACGTTTTGATTATCTGTTACTGGATGGCCTTGACGATTCGTTAATATTTCTTCATTGTTCGCTTGATTATCCATATTTGCCTCCATTCATACAAAATACAAAATTTAGATTGTCCATAAATTTGGAAGTATATGCAAATTTTTCCTGTTTAATGTATCGGATCAGTATAATTGAAAAGTTTACAATTTGGATACATTTCATGACCAATTTTGAAACATTGATTCAATATTATTGAGATATAAAGTGAGAGGAGGAATTAAAAATGAAGAAAAAATTATTAAAAGCTTTTGTATCAACTATGGCCTTAACTGGTGCATTATTCGTTTCAACTGGTGTAACAGCCGGGCCGACACATGTTAGTGCAGCGGTTATAAATGCTCCGATTAGTGTGTATGAGGTAACTGCAAGTGTATTAAACGTACGAAGTGCTCCAAATACTAGTTCAAAAGTAGTAGACACTTTAAGAAAGAAAGATCAAATTGAGATTGTAAAATACTATAATGCTAGTTGGGCACAAATTAAAACAACAACTACTAAAAATGGTATAGCTTATGTAAGTACTAAATACTTACAAAAAGTGCCAACTACTGTTACAACAAAGACTAATTTAAATTTACGTACTGGTCCAAGTACAAAATATAAAGTCCTAACAGTGATACCAAAAGGTGCAAAAGTCAGCTTCCTTGGCTATCAAACTGAAGGGAAAACTCAAATCGATTATAATTGGGCATTTGTTTCTTACAATGGTAAAAAAGGATTTGTGAGTACTAGTTATTTAAATATGAAGTAATCACCAAAAAGCTAAATCTAACAAAAAATTCAAAAATGACGAAATCGTAACGAGAAAACCAATGAAATAGTATTAAAAAAAGATTACCTTAACTTTGAGTTTTTGTTTCATTACCCTATTCGCCCCAAAAAGAAAGTGAACTAAAAACTCACTTTCTTTTTTTGACCTAATAAGGAAGTACCTTATAAGCTAACTTATTAATAATCACTTTATGTTCAGGGTATTTATTATGTAATTGCTCTTGAGTAAATAATTCAAAGTCTTTAAAATCAAATCCTGGTGAAACCATACAGCCTACTAATGAAAAAGTATTTTCTTCCATAACTGATGAACCGAAAATTGAATTTTTCGGTACTAAATATTGAGGAACTTCTCCATTTTCTAAATTAAGTCCTAATTTTATTTCTTCGTATTGACCGTTCTCATGTATAACATGAACGGTTAAAGAACTTCCTGCATGGAAATACCATAATTCATCAGACTTTAATCTGTGAAAATGAGAAATATCATGTGATTGAAGCAAAAAATAGATACTAGTATAAAGCAATCTATGATCATCATAATTTACCGTTAATTCACGATCAGATATTTGTTCCTTTGATTGATAGGTAGATTTGTAATATCCCCCTTCAGGATGTGCTTCTAGTCCTAGTTTATAGATCCAATATTCTGGATTATTGTTAACCATTTTATCAATCCTTTCTATTACTTCTCCCACCATATTACCTTAATTTTTGTTATTTCTATAAAAAATATGTTGAAAATTACCTTATTTTAAAAAGGTGAGTAATATAAATTAATTGATGGAACATTTTTTAAAAAAGTGCAGAATTTTCCCAATATACAATTTAATAGAAATAGATTACATTAAACTTATTAAATGAAAAAATATGGAGCGGAAGTTCGATGTTTAAAAAAGGGATCTTATATTTAGTTGCAATTTTTACGATTTCGATCATTATTAACCAAACAATTTTGTCTAAAGATGAAAAACCGGAAGTTAAATTTGAGCTAGCAGATAAAACAATTCCTTATAAAATAGCAAATTATTCTTGGGGAAAATTATTAGATAAAGATAAATCAACAAATGGTACATATAAAAATATAAAAAAAGAAGTAGCTATTCCAGCATTTGAAGGTGATTTTCTAAAGATATATTTTTCGGAACAACCCGAAAATGTGGAAATATTAGAACACAGTGGGACTAAAAAAGCATATATTTATGACCACAATTTAGATAATTACGGTATTTACTCATTCCAACTTGGATCTAAAAAAGGGGAAAGAATATATGAAGTAAAAGGTATCTGGAAGGGGAATAATTATTTTACTTATTTGATAAAGGTAAAAGTAATATAAAAATAAAAGCATTACTTCAAAACATGAAGTAATGTTTTTTATTTCCACTAATTTTTAATAATGATTAATTTCGAAAAAAAGTATAAATGAGGTATAATATTAAATGGTAAATGTTTGACTTAAGTCAAATACATAGTAAATTAAACGTAGATTTAAAGTTGAAAGAGAGTGGAACAAGATGGGTCGTAAATGGAATAATATTAAAGAGAAGAAAGCTTCAAAAGATGCAAATACTAGTCGTATTTATGCAAAGTTTGGACGCGAAATATATGTAGCAGCGAAGCAAGGTGAGCCGGATCCAGAATCAAACCAAGCTTTAAAAGTTGTACTAGAGCGTGCGAAAACTTATAGTGTACCGAAACATATTGTTGATCGTGCAATCGAAAAAGCAAAAGGTGGTTCTGAAGAAAGCTTTGATGAACTTCGCTACGAAGGTTTCGGACCAAATGGATCAATGGTAATTGTTGATGCACTTACTAATAATGTAAACCGTACAGCTGCAGAGGTTCGTGCTGCATTTAGTAAAAACGGTGGTAACCTTGGGGTAACAGGTTCAGTATCATATATGTTCGATGCAACTGCTGTAATTGGACTTGAAGGTAAAACTTCTGATGAAGTTCTTGAAATCCTAATGGAAGCAGATGTTGATGTTCGCGATATTTTAGAAGAAGACGAAGCTGTTATTGTTTATGCTGATCAAGACCAATTTTATGCAATACAAGAAGCGTTTAAAAACGTAGGTATTACGGAGTTTACAGTAGCAGAATTAACAATGTTAGCACAAAGTGATGTAACTCTTCCAGAAGATGGCCTTGCAAAGTTCGAAAAAATGTTAGACGTTCTTGAAGATATTGAAGATGTTCAACGTATTTACCACAATGTAGATTTAGGTGAATAGAAGCTTAACAATCAAAAACACAATGAATTAGATAAACGTGTACATATAGATGAATTAATTTTCATCTGTATGAACACGTTTTTTGTTTTTTTTGAATTTATTTGGTCGGGATTACTCATAGAATTTTTATGTTCCATAAGAGGAAGACAGGAAAATATGACTAGGACAGAGAATAGTATTGTTAGTCAATATTTGCTAATTAATTTCGAATATTATATTCAATTTGAGGAGATCTATACATATGGATAAATTATTAAAAAACGGGTACAAAGCATTTCAGTACGCGGCTCTTAGAATTGGTGTATTTTTGTTAGTTTTAGCAACTCCAGTAGGTATTTTAATGAGCTTTAATGCTAATGCTGATGAGCGACAAGACCAAGAAATAAACTATTACGAACAATCCGTTGGCGAAAAAGGATTAAAGTTAGAAGAGCAGCGAAGAAATGCAGTTATTCAAATTAAAAATAGTTCAACAGGCTTTGAAACCAAAGTTAGCTGTGATGCTGACTCAAACTCGGTATGTGAATAAAAATTATACCTAGATTTGAGGTAAATGGAGGAGTAATTTATGGAAGAGACGATTAAACAAAATAGCTTCACACATAGGGAGCTTGCTGCTTCATGTTTTAATAAAGTGTGGGATCTACTTGAATTAGATAATAGATCTCATAGTGAAACAGAAGAAATGGTTCATTTATGTCATAGCTCTTTTTGGCATTGGACAAAAGTAGAGAGCCATACACCAAGAAACATATCGATTGGATATTGGCAATTATCACGAGTGTACGCTGTTATAGGGCAAGGAGAAGCGGCTTTAGATTACGCAAAAAAATGTATCAAGATTAGTTTAGAAAAAGAGGTAGAGCCATTTTATATAGCATATGCATATGAGGCTTTATCAAGAGCATATGCAAAACTAAATCAGTCTGCTGAAAGCTTAGCTGCTAAAACTAAAGCGTATGAATATGTAAAAGACGTAAAGTTTGAAGAAAGTAAAGAGATGTTGCTGAAAGATTTAGATACAATTTAATCAGTTTGTTTTAGTAATTAGGCTAATTGATTTGGGAAGAACTACAAATGACTTAAAAAGGAGATCTCAAAGTCAGTGTACTTTTGAGACCTCTTTTTTTGTATAAATTTTTTGACAAAAATGCATAGAGTAAGGTAGGAAAAAAGATTAAATACATAAAAAACCACAAGGGAAAATTATCACCTAGTGGATTTTCTTCATTTATTACGGTCTTTATTAAGAACGTAATTTTATTTAAATAACTTTTAAATCATAAATACTTGAAATGACCCATTTATTTTTTAATTTAACAAGATCCAGTGTTACATTACATCTATTTCTACCGTTTTTATAATTTCCTTCAGGCTTTATCCCGTCAACAAATGTTATTTCGTATTTTATATGTACCGTAGTTTTATGATGTTTCTTACTTAAATGAATGACAGATAAATTATCACCGATGAATTTTGCATCAAGTACGTTAGACATTATCTTAGTAAAGTAGTAAGAGTGATTGCTGATTTTTAATGAATCTACTACAACAGAGTTATAAATCTCAACATCTTTCCACTTTAAAGCTGTAATGTAGTTTCTTACAGAATTTTGAACATTTTGTTCAATAATTAATTCTGTAGATGCTTCATCGTCCAATCTCTTCTGTTTTTCTTTTTCAATAGATAGTTTTAATGTTAATATAATAATGATGGATATTCCAATAATTACCAAATATAAAGTGAGCGGTTTTTTTTTCATATGGGACCTCTACGAGTATAAATTAATTTGGAAGATTACTAGCTTGAATTTTTTAAATTACTTGATAGCTAGAAAACTATATTTAAATTATTTATTAAAAATGTGTTTAATCAAAAAAATCGCAAGATGTAATGTTTACATCTTGCTTTAAACTGGTTATTAAATGGGGGTGCATTTAAAAAATACTAATGAAGTTATTAGTCGTTAGTATCGTTTAATTGCTTGTACTAAAATCATACCATTCTGTTTGATTTTTTTGTATTGGGAAAATTTTTTGAATATAATTTGTCTGAAAAAAATCGAAAAAGTATATTAATGTGTCGGAAAATCTAATAAAATTTAATTATTAAGAGAAAATTAAAAATATTAATATAAGAAATTAATAGTTTCTAATCATATAAATAGCTATTTTAAATAAAGGGGAACAGGAGATTTTATTATGGATTATGGCATGATGATCTTTCATCATCGAAAAAAATTAGGGTGGACCCAGGAGAAATTATGTGAAGGAATATGCTCTGTTTCGCATTTAAGTAAAATTGAAAACGGTACAAAAGAGGCTGGTATAGAAACGATTGAATTACTTTTAAGAAAGATGCGAGTTGAAATAGATGAAAATGATAGTATTGATGAAGTGACTGTTCAACTTAAACGATTATGGAATGCAATCGAACGAGCTGACTATGATTCTAGTAAAATACTGTTTGAAGAATTGATTGGTAAAGAGGAAAGTATAAACTATACTAATATATCAAATGATTTTTGTATAACAATTTGGAGATATTATATTTTTGTTGAAAATCTTAAAATGGCAAAGAAAAAATTGAAACAACTTGAGGCAAAAAAGAAGAAATTTTCCCAATATGAAACGATAAAATATTTGTTTACACTATCAATATATTACATAAAAGAAAAAAGATATAATGACTCTCTTCTAGTAATGGATGAAGTACAAGAAATTACGCCAAACCTCGAGATCGATTTCCAGGAATATTGCTTCTATAGAGCTTTAGTATATAGCTTTATTAATCAGACTTCCTTGTCTATGTATTTTTGTAATAAAGCAATTCCTATTTTTCTACAAAATAATAATATTAAACGGATCCTTGATGCAAAAATGTTACTTTCACTTCAATTAATTAAGAGCAAGTTGTTAGATCGAGCCGAGCAATTTCTAATTGAAATACTAGATTCTTCTGTTATATTAAGTGATAAAACAATACATATGAGTGCTTTACATAATTTAGGCTTTTTATACTATCATTCTCATAAACATAAAAAAGCAATAAAGTATTATCAAGACTATTTATCTAATATACAGGAGGGGACTGAAGAATACTTTTTAGTCATTTCAAATATAGCGAATAATATGATGATCATAAATGATTACGAGACGGCTACTGAGTTGTTATGTAAGAATCTCTCTAAAATAAAGGATAAAAATAGTGCTTCCTATATTCGAATGAAGGTTTTATTACTTGAGGCAAAAAAGGACGAAGCAAATTTAGTTACCTATTTACGTGAAGTTGGCTTGCCATTATGGGTTCAAACCAATGATCATGAAAAATTAATCAAATATTATGATGTTGTTGCAGATTACTATGAAAAACACGAATCGTTAGAAAAACAAAACATGTTATACAAAGAATACAATAGCACTCTATTAAAAATTATTGAAAGCAGGAAATAACATGATGAAAAGACAATTCAACATAATAACAATATTGTGTTTGTTCACTGTACTATCTATTAATTACAGTCCTAATTTAGTTTCTAATGGTTCGGAGACCGCAATTGTTTCAGGTGATTCAGGAACACAACTTTATTCGGATGAGATTGATCAAGGTGAGTCTACAAATGATGGGTTTCAACCATATGATCGATCAAATCGTTCTTATGCAGATGAGCCAATTCATCCTAAGGTAGAAAAATTATTATTTATTAGAACTAAATAAATACATTAATAAGTATCATACTCTTTGTGTGGTACTTTTTTAATTAGGAGGTAGGAAAGCTATGTCTTTTGAACAATGTTATAAAATTTATGAACGAATGAAGGATTTTAATAAAGGATGGTATATAGCTGGTGGATGGGCAATTGACCTTTTCTTAGAAAAACAAACGAGAAATCACCATGATATCGAAATCGCCATTGCGCGTAAGGATCAACTTTATCTTAAAGAATATTTACATAAGTGGACGTTTAATAAAGTCATTAAAGGGGAAATATCAACTTGGAAGAATGAATATTTAGAACTACCTATTCATGAAATACATGGCAAAAATGATGAGACAAAAGATGAATTAGAAGTCTTATTAAATGAAATCGAGTTAAATGATTGGAAGTTTAGAAGGGATGAATCGATTACTTGTAAGCTTGACTCATTTTATCGTGTTACAAATGATGGGATTCCTTACTTGAATCCAGAAATAGTGCTTTTATATAAGGTTAGAAATACAAGAGAAAAGGATCATCAGGACTTTAAAAACGTGAAAGATTATTTGAACCTTTCACAGAAAACATGGTTACGTGAATCAATCTTAATCCATCATCATAATCATGAATGGCTTGAAGAGTTAATATAAAAAAGTTGTAGGAGTGAGCATAGATGGAAGTATTGATTAGACCAGTAGAAATAAATGATGCTAAGGCACTTCATCGTATATGCACCCAAGAAAATGTTTTTCCTTATATGATATTTTTACCTAGTATGCGAGTGGACATGATGGAAAATAGAATTAGAAACTTACAAGCAAACGAATTTGAATTTGTCGCAGAATGTAATGGAGATGTAGTAGGGTTAGTTGGTTTAGTGCAAAGAACAGGTCGCAGGTCTCATGTAGGAGATTTATTTATCGCAACTGATGGAAATCATCATAATAAAGGAATTGGAAAAGCATTGCTCACGAAAGTATTAGATTTGGCAGATCACTGGTTAATGCTAGAAAGAGTAGAGCTAGGGGTATTGGAGACAAATCCTAAGGCACAAGCGTTATATGAAAAGTTTGGGTTTAAAGTGGAGGGAGTTAAGAAAGGGAATATTAAAGCAAATGGTCGATTTGTTGATGAAATTATGATGTGTCGATTTAGGCCAGATGGTATTATTCAATAATAATAGCTTTTAATTGTTGAATTTAGGTTTTGTTTGGGCAAGTTGAACAGACCTTAAAGCGGACCGGGCAGTGATTACCCGGTCTTTCTTACTTTTAAGTAGTTTAGTATATGCTATTAACTTCATTAGCAGACCTTATCCCAGATTCAATAGCTCCCTGTATCCAAGCATGTGACCGAGAAGTATGCTCACCTGCAAAGTGTAACCTTCCCTCAGGACTGCTTATATAAGAATTCAGTTCTTCCTCTTGCCCCGGTTCAAAAAATGTAAAGGCACCAACAGAAAATGGATTTTGACTCCAGCTAAAGGACGTTCCAGTTACAAATTCAGAATAAACTTGGTTGCCCCAAATCTTAGACAAGTCCCGTAAAGCATAATGAATGCGCTCTTCTTCAGTTAAGGCACTCAATGTTAGCGCCTCATCTGCCCAGGTATAGCTTGCATTCACAACTGCTGGACCAGTGGTGCCAATCCCCGTACTAGGATAGAGTGAGAGTCTAGTTGGCAAATCGGTTGTAGACATACCGCCGAATTGACCATATTTCTCCCAAAATCTACTTTTAAACTCAATGCCAATTTTTGTTGCTGACATGTAGTTTATTTCGCGAATTGCTTTTCGCTTGTAATAAGAAATCGAATGGAATGGTTCAATTTCCACAAATCTTAAACGTGAAAATGGTATAGCTATGATGGCAAGGTCTGCGTTCATAATGTATTGGTTTGCGGTATTATTGTCAGTTGTTTGGATTGTTAGGGAATTACCATTTTGAATAATTTTAGTCATTTTTTGATTTAATAGTATATTATCCTTTAATTGAGGAAGAAACGCTTTTGGTAATAAATCCATTCCTCCGGTTATTTCATAAAATTTCGTTGCTGATTTAAAATCAATCTGGTCCCTTAATACCTCTAAAAAGGACATTCCCATAAATGCTTCAAAATCAAGTAGCACCCCAATCATATCAACTGCACCGATGGAAAAGTACGAATTTAAAAAAGAACCAAATGAAATATTACCATACCTTTTTTCGACTATTTCCCAATTAGTTAATGGATTTTGAGTAATAAAATTGATAAATGGCTGCAATGCTTGATCCAATAATTCATCTGAAGTTTTTCCTTTTTCGTTTGGTGCTACTGGATAATTTAATATGTCGGGATTGCTTTTATAATTAGCTTGATTCGTTTTTATTCCATTTGCATAAATGATATCGTTTTGGGTTTCATTAATAAATTCATTTACTGGCAAATTGAATTTTCTAATATACTCTAAAGTTAAATGATGTACATTTGGTATTCGTAATGGACCAGCATTTAAATATAACCCATCAGTAAACGGAGCACGTAAAGTATAAGCACGACCTCCAATTCGATCATTTGCCTCAATAATTGTGACATGGTGTCCTGCATCCTTTAATAATGAAGCTGCCGTCAAACCGGCCATTCCAGCGCCTACGATTAGTACATTTTTTGTGGATTCGGTTTTTCTAAGGCCGTTTTGAATGATTGAAATCATTTGATCAGTTGTTAGTGGAGAACTTGTCATATATTCTCCTCCTTTACAATTCCTTCATTACATTTTATTCGCATTCAAGAAAAGGTATGTAAATTGATTTGAATTTGAAGGAATAGCTAGTTTCAATTGGAATTATTCATCTTTTAATAAACAATTAAAGGAGAATGCTGTCAAATAATCTAATAATTATTAATGGATATCTCGTACTTTATTTACTTTCATACTTTGGTCGTAGACGGATTGATACTGTAGGATGTTATCTAGATTTTTTAATTTCCATAAAATGTGATTATTAGAAGTTTTTAATTGGAGGTTAAAAAATGAAAAAAATTATTATTTCTGCTTTATTAATGATTACTTCGGTATTCGTTCTTGCTAGTTGTTCAATTTTTAACGTTGAAAAGGTAAAAGAAGAAACTGTTTCTATTCATAAAGATCAAGCTAAAAAATTGGATGTTAGTTTAGATTTAGGTGCTGGAGTACTGAACGTTTCAAAAGGTACAAAAAATTGGGTAGACGGAACGATTGAATATAACAATAAATATTTTAATCCAGATGTATCATATAAGCTTAAAGACTCCACAGGAGAAGTGAGAATTGACCAATCTAAAAAGCATTTTCCAAAAGTGAAAATTGGTAAATTAAAGAATGAATGGAATTTGAAGCTTTCGAATAAAGTTCCGATTGATTTAAATGTTAATACTGGCGCATCAAAAACAAATCTTGATTTACGTGGATTGAATTTAAATGATTTAGAAATCGAGGCTGGAGTCGGAGAGCTAAATGTTAATTTAGGTGGAAGCTGGAATAAAAGCTTCGAAGCAAATATTGAAACAGGGGTTGGGAAAACGACCATCGTGTTACCTTCTGATGTGGGTGTAAAGATCAATTTAAGTAAGGAAATTGGCAAGGCAAATGTAGTCGATTTAATTTCGAAAGGAAATGGTGTTTATGTTAATGAAGCGTACGAAAAAGCTGATGTTAAATTAACAATAAACGTGGATTTAGGTGTAGGGGAGGTAAACTTTAAAGTAGATTAATAATAGTAGAAAAATGGGTTTAAAAAACTTAAATCGGCTTGGGAGGAATTCAATGCTAAAAAATGCAGTTGAATCAGTTATTGATTGTATGGCATCAGGTAAGGGGATGTCTGATATACAAAGAATTCAAACGGAACATCGTTTTAAATTAGTTGAGTTTTGGAATATAGAAAAGGGAAGTAAAATATTAGAAATAGGCTGTGGTCAAGGAGATACGACTGCCGTTTTAGCATATATTGTCGGAGAAAATGGATTTGTCCATGGAATCGATATTGGCCCACGAGCATACGGAAGTCCAATTTCATTAGGAGATTCAGCAGACTTCCTATTACAATCGAATTTAGGTAAACAATTAAAGCTGGAATTTGAAATTGACATATTATCATCAACTGTAGATTTTCATGAAAATGAGTTTGATTATATCGTTATGTCTCACTGTTCCTGGTACTTAAAATCACATGAAGAATTTATTGCTGTCTTAAAAAAGATTAAAAAATGGGGTAAAAAATTATGCTTTGCCGAATGGGATACAAGAATTAGCTCAATTGAGCAGTACCCGCATTTATTATCTATTTTAATTCAGGCTCAGTATGAGTCATTAAAACAAAATAGTGAATCAAACATTCGCACCCTTTTTACTCCAAGTGATATAAAAAATATCTGTGAAGCTTCAGGGTGGAACATAATGAATGAAACATCTATATTCTCGCCAAAATTACAGGATGCTAGATGGGAGATTAATAAGACTTTAGCTGATATCGATATTGAACTCAATGATATTGAGAATTTGCCTAGTAAATTAAATGGACTGATTCGTTCAGAAATAAAAATGTTAGAAGAGTCTGTTACTTCCAATGAAATCAAACCTTTATCGATATTTTCATTTGTAGCGAAATAAAACTTCAAAATCTAAAATGAAAAAGCATCTATTTTTTAGATGCTTTTTTTACTATTGAGGATGATAATTTCTTTGATAAATATAGGGGTAACTTGGGTAGTAATACGGATACAAGTAAATTGCTACAACTGAAGAAAGTGGTACTGTGACCTTTTTATATATTCGGTATCTAGGGCGAAAAGTTTCGCCGCCACTTTGTCTTACCTCAAAATAACGCGATTCGGGTGCGGCGAGGTCCTCTGGGACAAGTAAGTCCGCGCTACTCGAATTGTTATCTAATAAAATCCCTTCTAATAAAGCTCTTTCAGAAGTTTGAAATACAACATGGCAGAGTTTATACTTTTTACACTGATCTTGCATATTTCGAATATGGTAACTTTCCATGGAATCCCTCCCATTTGTACTCATTACTAAATGTATGATGTCAGTTAAAGGACTAGAATATTGTCCAAACTAATTAATGATCAGAACAAAGAAGTGAACCACTCCCACAGCTTAGTTAACGCTTGAAGTGGGGGCTTCTCGATTCCGTGACGAAAGCAACCTCTCATCTCCACGAGCGTTACTTCCCACAGTTCCTGCGGAAGATGTCCAACGAATGGAGGTTCTTTCGTTACCTTAGTTATTTTACGAGTGGAAGGGTGACGGGCTTGGTTTTCGCACTATGTCTTATTTGTCCACTCAACCTTATATAACTACTTATCAAAGAACAATTCATAGGAAAAGTATAGCATCCTGATTATGTTAAAAAAGAACAAGATGTTTCCAAGTTGTAAATTTTTTGCATTTATAGTAAAAACGTTTAGTAATTCAGTACTGAGCCATCTATAATTTTTCCTAAGGAAAATATTAATAAGCCAAAAATAAAGTTTAAGTAAATAAAAATAAAAACATAAATTATGAATTTAGGTGAGGTAATTGCAAGGAAAAGTATTAATTGTAGATGATGAAAAAAGTATTGTAGATCCATTAACTTATGCATTTCGTAGAGAAGGATTTATCGTAGAAAACGCATTTAATGGAAAAGAAGCATTAGATAAGATTCCAAGTTTTAATCCAGATATTTTAATATCGGATATTATGATGCCTGTAATGAACGGCTTAGATTTATGTAAACAAATAGGGAATAAAGAAGGACTTGGCATTATTTTACTTACAGCTAAGGATGATATTATTGATCGGGTTTTAGGATTAGAGTTTGGAGCAGACGATTATATAACAAAACCGTTTGATATTAGAGAATTACTAGCTAGAACTAGATCTTTACTACGAAGATTAAAAAAACAATCAACTCCTGATGAAAAAAAGAGCATTTCAATTAATAAGCTACAAGTAATTCCTGCTCAAAGAAAAGTGACAGTTGATGGAACAAATATAGAATTAACCCCTAAAGAATTCGACCTTCTTGTTTTATTAATTTCAAATATGGATCGAATCTTTAGCAGAGATGAATTATTAGATTTAGTGTGGGGAATGGAGTATATCGGAGGAACGAGAACGGTCGATATTCATATCCAACGTTTACGCAAAAAATTAGGAAATTCTTATCAACATTTAATTCAAACTGTTTTTGGAGTTGGATACAAGATATCTAGTGAAAATAAATGAAACTGAGTATTAAAGTTAAGTCGAGCTTATTTTTAGCGATGCTATTAATCGGAACTGTCATTGTATTAAGTATATTAGTCTTACAAGGAATCAAACAAAACCAGCAAAAACAAACTGAAGAAACACTTGCTAGGCAAAGTAAATTAGCAAATGTATATGTAAAGCAAGTTTATTTAAGTCAAACATCAGAAAATCCTCAAGATTTTTTTAAACGATATGGTCGGGAAATTGCTAGACAGATTGGGATTATTAGTAGTCTTCATGTCACAATTTTTAATATGTCTGGAAAAGTTGTAGGAGATTCTCTTCCTTTAGAATCTACAAGAGATGTAGGAGATACCTTAAGTTATGCGTTAAAAGGTAAGATTGCATATCAGGAGAGCGGTGAAACATTATCTTATTTTGCACCAGTTTATAATGAGAATAATCAATTTGGGGTTGTTCAGTTCGATTATTCATTAATTAATAATCAGAAGTTTTATGATAATACAATTAACCTGTTTATTAAAATTGGTTTAATTACTACAATTCTTAGTTTTATTATTGGTTATTTCTTTTTTAATTCTCTTGTTATGAGCATTTTAAAACTTAGAAAAGTAACGGAGGAAATTCAATTAGGAAACTATCCAGACCGTTCTACTTTAAGTCGAAAAGATGAATTGGGTTATTTAAGCCAAGCAATTTTCTATATGAGTAATGAAATTCAAAATAATATAAAAGGCATTCAACAAGAAAAAGAAAATCTGCAATTAGCTGTTGAAAAGCTTAAAGTTTTAGAAAAACAACAAAAGCAGTTTATCGGATCGATTACACATGAGTTTAAAACCCCACTGACTGTAATTAGGGCTTATATTGATTTATTAGACATGTATTCGGATGATCCAAAATTATTAGAAGAAGCAATTAGTAATATAGGAAAAGAATCACTTCGTCTTTACGATATGGTTGAAAAAATATTAAAGCTAGCAGAACTTGAGAAATATGACTTTGAAATTGTAAAAGAAAAAGTTGATGTATATTCCCTTTTAGAAGATATCTGTTTAAGAATGAAAGGGAAAATGACTAAGTTTGGTTTATCGATCCGTACAAATTTTGAACATGCAACGATTCTTATTGATAAAGAAAGCTTTACATTAATCATTATGAATTTATTAGATAACGCTATTAAATATAATAAAACAAATGGTGAGATAAACGTTTCGAATAGGACCCTAAATAATCGTTTAGTTATTAATATATCAGATACGGGTATCGGTATTTCGTCGGAATTAGTGGATAAAATATTTGAACCATTTTTTACCGTAAATAAAGATCGTTCTCGTCAATCTGGTGGATCAGGTTTAGGGCTTGCTTTAACTAAGGATTTAATTGAAAAGCAAAATGGTACGATTCATGTTGAATCGATAGAAGGTAGCGGATCAAATTTTATCATTACATTTCCGCTAGCGAAGTAAAAGTTTACAAATTGGAAACATGATATGTTAAAAATAGAAACATTCTAAACGTATCATAAAATTTGTAAGAATATAGGAAGGTGATGTGATGTTTAAAAAGTACATGGTTAAAGTATTTTTTCTAGTTAGTACAATACTATTAATATCTGGATGTCAAAGTCAAAATGAAGATATAGTAATTGAAAAAAAACATAAAAAAATTACCGTATTAACAGGGAATGAAGAGGTTGTAACAAACGAGTTAGCCCTTGAGAAAATAGATCGTTATGAGGGTATTCGTGGGACGGATTGGTTGGATGATCATACAATTTTAACTGAACAAAAAAATACAAAATTACCAAAATCAGTAATGACAGATAATGGAGATTATACTTATCACATTAATTTATTCTCATATGATCTAAACACAAACAAATCAAAAGTATTAGCAAGCGAGGAGCATGATCAAGTAGGTGCCGTTATTTCGCCTGATAAAAGGCATATTTTCTATAAACAAACAGAGGATGGAAATTCTGGTACAGGTTTTATTATAAATTCTGACGGAACTGGGAAGGTTAAAGTGTCAGAGCCTGATACTATTTATGCATTTGCGACAGAAGGACGATGGATCGACAAACAGACAATCATTTATTCAACAATATTTCAGCAAATGTATTCGGCTGATCTAAATGGTCAAGTAAATAAGATTGATGCTAACTCTGATAAAGTTAATTTAATAAGAAAAAAATACAACGAGCAAAAAGTTGAATGGGTTATTCCATCACCAAATCAAAAGCAATTCGCTATTGTTAGAAAAATTGCAGCCACGAAAAGAGAGTTGTTCATTACCGATGAAAATGGAAGAAAAACCGTATCTTTAGCTACGGGAACTCAAATTTTCGGTGCAGGTTGGTCGCCAAACTCTAAAACATTAGCTTTTTCCGTCATTTCGGAAGATAAGGGTGAAAGAGGATTATTCGTGATCGATGTCAAATCTAGAAAGATAACACAATTATCGACTGATTTAGACGAGATTGCTGGGCCAATTACTTGGAGTCCATCCGGTAAAAAAATATTGGTTTCTAAAGTGATGTTAAAAGAAAATCAAAATGAATTTGTGGCATATGTATTAACGTTGAAAAATTAAGAAACAAAATAGTTTCTTCTATAGAAAGTGAGGGGAAAAGTTCACTTTCTCTTTTTTCTCTTGAGGTAAGTATAAATTAGCTGCGAGGAGTCGTATTAAGGCGTGGTAACTAATTTTAGGAATAAAGTATAAGTTCAACTACGTCTCTGCCTTCGCTTAGTCTCGTCAGTCGACGAGTATTCTTTATCAATATTTTGAGCGAAAATCTTTGTCTAAATGTGGTAGGGGAGGTTCAGGCATCCGTACTAAAAAGAAATAGAATTTTTTATTTCACTAATAATCGAAAATATATTTCTAGCAAAGATATAAAAAGGAGAAATAAAAACATATGAGGAGTCGGAAGGATAAAGATACTGAAAAAAGAAATAGTAAAAAAATATTTATATGGATTATGATATTAGTTCTATTTGGGTGTATATCAGGATTTAGTTATTTTGTTTATAAGAAAGTTTATGAAGAAAGCAATTTAGTAAAAAACGAGACGACTAAAAATAAAGTAGTAGATAAACCAAAATCGATTAAAAAGCCAGCTATAAAGCCACCAGTTCAAAAGCCAGAAAATAACAATACGGCAAAAAAAGAAAACATAGAAACGACTATAAAAATTAGCGCAGCTGGCGATTTTACACTTGGATCAGATGAGGATTTTCAATATATTAATTCTTTTCCAGCAGAAGCAAATAAAAATGGATTAGCTTATTTTACAAAAGGGCTAAATAATATCTTTAAACAAGATGATTTATCTACTGTTAATTTAGAAACGACGTTAACAAATGCAAAAATAAGAGCAACTAAAACATTTCGCTTTAAAGGGAACCCTTCTTATGTAAAAATATTAACTTTAAGTGGTATTGAAGCAGTCAATTTAGCTAACAATCATAGTCATGATTATATGCAAAAAGGTTTTGAAGATACGATTAACAATTTGAAAAAAGAAAAGATTGGTTATTTTGGCTATAATGACCAATATGTAACAACGATTAAAGATGTTAAGGTTGCTGCACTAGGTTATGAAGGCTGGAATGATTCACCTGAATTAAGGATTAAAATTAATAATGATATACAAAATTTAAGAAAAAGTGGCGTGAAAATTATTCTAATCCATTTCCATTGGGGAATCGAGCGAGACTATGTACCGAATAGTACTCAAAAGAATTTAGCCCATTATGCAATCGACCATGGAGCGGATTTAATAGTTGGCCATCACCCACATGTTGTTCAAGGAATTGAAGAGTATAAAGGGAAATTTATCGTATATAGTTTAGGGAATTTTATGTTCGGAGGAAATAAAAATCCTAAAGATAAAGATACATTTGTTTTCCAACAAACTTTTCATCTAAATAATGGAGTACTCACAAATCAAAAAGAAATAAAAGTTGTACCATTTTCAATTTCTTCAGTTTCTAGCCGAAACAATTATCAACCATTATTTTTAAAAGGCTCTGAAGAACAAAGAGTTAAGAAAAAAATAATCGATGTTTCAAATAAGATTCATGGTTCTAGTTGGACTCAATATGAAAAATAAACAGATAAAAGAGAGCAATCCTTAAAAGGATTGCTTTTTGTGTGCTGAAATATAAAATGGTCAAACATATATTAAGAGAATCTTATTGATAATATAATTCATTTTTTTAGGATCTAAATATAATTTTAACTGTTAATTTGTTTGAGCAGTTAAAAATACTTAAGAGTAATTTTTAAGAAAAACAGTTTCAAATGATTATTATAAAACGTTGATGTTCGTCTTAATTGACTAGGTTATTTTTCAACAGCGTAAGCAATCCGATAAAAGATTGTTTTTTTAGTAAACCATGATTTTTCAGATCAAAAGTTATAGGTACAAGTCCTTATTTAATAGGATAATGCTATTTTTGGAAGGATTTTCTTTTTTTATAACGAATCAAAAGAATAACCTAATAGTAAGTGGATTGCCAAATAAAATTTAGGAGGAATAAGAAATGAATCTACAGTTTATTGAATTCCTTAGTATTATTTTCGTATCCTTGATTTTATCTGTGTGGGTAGAGGTTAAAATGCAAAATAAAACACACAATGTTTTAGCTACAATGTCGATTGCATTTAATATTAACCTATTCATCTTAGGCATTGCGAGTATTTGGTGGATCCTTAATTCTAGTGATAATGCAAGCCTGCTTTTGGGTATTCAGTTATTATTAGCTGCATTTTTTGGAATTTTATTAATTAATATCGGAGTATTCTTCTTTGTTAGAAATAGGTTAGTTTCGTAAATTTATTATGGTCGATTAGGTAGTTAAGTTTAGATAGACTTTAATTTAAATCTAGCATTACTCTATTTTAAATGAGTAATGCTTTTTATTTTTGAAGTTTTAACAAGGAGAAAGATGAGGAGATATCATGGAATTATACATTAGTCATATGACAGAGTCTTACGCTACAGATATTCTTAATTGGAGCTATGCTCCCCCTTACGATTTCTATAATAATGAATTGTCTCAAGAAGGACTAGATGAACTAGTAAATAATCAGTATTTAGCAGTTATTGACCAAAATGAGAACTTAATTGGCTTTTATTGTATTGGTCAGTCAGCTCAAGTACCAAAAGGGAACGAGTTTGGTGTATATGAAAAAAGGATGGTTGATATTGGATTAGGAGTTAGACCAGATCTAACAGGGAAAGGATTTGGGAGTGAATTTTTCAAGTTTATTCTTGAAAGAATTCATGAAACGACTAATCTTTTTACACTCAGATTAACAGTTGCTAAGTTTAATAAAAGAGCAATTAGACTTTATGAAAATTTTGGATTTAAAGAGGAAAACGAGTTTTGTACTGAGCGTGCTGGATTTATAACGATGGTAAGAGGAAACTAAATATCCCCCAGATTTTATTTAACTGTCTGGGGGATAACTTTAGCTCATAAACTCACTTACTATTAAATCATAACGGTATGGCGTAACTTCTTCAGTGAATGAAAATACTGTATCTGCTTCATCTATATTCGTAACAAGCTCGCCACGGGCAACAGCATGTAACTCTAATAGTTCATAAAGAGAAATACTATTCTTTTCAGTCATAGCTTCAGTTAGTATTGCTAAACTATTCGAATTACTTTTTGCGTTGTTATAGTATTCAATATTGTCTTGTAAACCTAAATCACACCAAATAACTTTCTGTTCAAAAGTATCAAAAATTAGTGGAATACTTATTTTTTGATCATTTGCTAGATCGAAGCGATCCATTACAGTACTAGGCTCAAAGACCTTGCCAGACTTGAAATCATCTCTTAGCATCCATCCAGCAAAACAACTAGGTAAATTACAAAATGAATGATCTGAAAAACTATTTACACTTAATACAACATAACGAATCCCATTATTTTTAAATGTAGGAATATGGCAGTCTATGAACTCACTAGCCCCTTTAGGAGCACTTGTGAAATCACCACTGTGATAACATTTAAGCTGTTTACTTTTTAGCTCATAGTAAGAGATATCACTTATATAATTAAAATTATCATCGTAAAATACTGCACTTAAATCAATATCAACATTTCCTGTATGTACTCCATTTACATCTCCTTCTTTCCAATAAAGAAAGAATCTAATAATATCACCTTCACCAATTGGAATAGTTGAACCTCGAGGTATTGTTCTAAGTGACTTACTTGCCGAACGCAATCCAGTAGGTAATGTAAAGTTTCGATAGGACTCATCGATCCATACTTTGCCAAGAGATTCTTTAACAGAAAAACGAACGGACAAAGTTTTTTTAATAAGATTTAAAACAGCATCAATTATAACTTCGCTAAGTTTTGTTATTTTATTTTCAATTGCATAGAGTTTCGCAATATTTCCTTTAGGAAAAAAAGAGCGAATTCTTCTCTCATCATTACGTTTATTAAAATGATTCCATAGACTCAATAAAACCGGAGTTGAAACATCCTTACAAACGTTTGAAAACTGTGAAACAATATATTGCTGATCATTTTCTTCAGTAAATGAACGTAAAACAAAATCTAGTTTTCTAGCAAACTCACCAGGACGTTTTATTAATTCACTTGTTAAATTAGTGAGATTCTTTTCACTTAAGTATTTAGTAATTTTACTTTGGTATGTACTTACTTGTTTTTCGTTTCTAAGGATATTGAATAAATTTTCAGCATGAGGAAAACGCTTTGAATATTCACCAGGATGTAGTTTTTCTCCAATTCTTATCCATACGTTTCGTCTTTTAACCATTTCTTCAATTGCATGAGGGATTTCATTTAATAATGAAAGTACGAATTTACGCTCTTTTCTACTAAATGATTTAAATTTAGTATTCATGCTTAAAGAAGGATCTCCATCACTTAATGAAACACAAAAGCGTAAAATATCTGTTGCCGTTTTTAAATAATTTCCGATTTCATTTTCACTTATTTTTTTAGATTGATACAAAAGTTTTAGGACTAGAACCATTTTTTCTTTTGATAAAAATAGTTCTGGAAGTAAGTTTAATGGTTTATTTTGAGCTAGGAGTACAAATTGAATATCCTCAATGTCTTGGGCTTTAAAAGAACCAGTACTATCAATTAATCTTTTAATAATTTGAATTAGATCATCTTGTTTTGCAAGATTAATTATTTTTAGATTTTTTTTATTTCTAAGCGGTGGTCGTTTTTGAATTAGAGTAAGAGGCTGAACATCAAATATATAATACAATAAGCTATTGATATATAATTCCGCTTCATCAATTTTCATTACGTCATTAGGAAAGTTTTTGTAAAAAGGAATATGGTCAACATTATAGCCTAATTCATTCGTAATCGTTCCCTTGAAATCTATAAACCAAGCTATAAATTCTTGATCGTTCCATGTTTGTAAAATTTCAATAAGCTCAAGTGAAAAAGTATAACCGAACGCTTCTAGTTGCTTCAAGGCTGTTGCAAGTAATGGTTTTGGGAGGTTGTTTTCTTGTTTTTCGATATAGAGGGAATTTTTTCTTCGGAAAAGGATGTTTGTTTGATTCATGTATAGCCTCCAAATTTTATAATAAAAAAAACGAGGAAATTATTGAATCTAGAAAAAGTACTTAGAGTACAAACCTAATAGAAGGAAGATTCAATATAGCCTCGTAACCTTATCAATTCTGATAAGGAATACAGGAAAGAGACCCGCTAGACGCTCTAATCAGTGAATGTAGAAGGAAGCTGAGTCATAGCCTGTTTTATTAGTTTAGTATGTATGAAAGCGTTTTGCAACAAATAACATAGTCTTGTTGATTAATGTAAGGTATTTTTTCGATTTATAATAATTTAATTATTCGAGGAAAAAATAAGTACGTAAAATTAAATTTGACATGAAACCAAACGGTTGTATATAATTTAAAATATAACCAAAAGGTTTTATATTAACTAGAAAGAAGGATTGAAATGGGCGTACAAAACCAAGTTGAAGATATTAAACAAACTCTTATATATAATGCACCTATTCAAAAAGTCTGGGAGGTCGTATCAACATCGGAAGGTATATCTGCATGGTTCATGCCAAATGATTTTAAACCAGTCGTAGGTCACGAGTTTCATTTGCAAGGTCCATTCGGTCCATCACCTTGTAAAGTTTTAGAAATTGATGAACCAAATCGAGTATCATTTACTTGGGATGTTGATGGATGGGTAGTATCATTTAATTTAAAAGATTTAGGGGAGCAAACTGAATTTACGTTAATCCATAGTGGATGGAAAACTGCTGATGAAATTCTTCCAAAACCAAACCAAAAAAGTGGTATAGTACGCGACAATATGAATGGTGGTTGGACTGGTATTGTTCAGAAGCTTAAAAAGGTTGTTGAAAACTAGTGTCCAGTTCTGCACAAAAATATGACGTATTTCAAGCGATCGCCGATCCTACTAGAAGAGAAGTACTTAAATTATTAGCTAATAATGAATTGCCGATTTCAGAGATATCAAGTAATTTTCCAATGAGTCGAACAGCAATTGCAAAACATCTCCATATCCTTTCAGAAGCTGAATTAATTAGTGGAAGAAAAGTTGGCAGAGAAAAAAGATATAAACTACAACCAGAAGCATTTTTAGAGATTAAACAATGGTTATCATATTACGAGCAATTTTGGGCAAATAAATTATCCATATTACAACATCTAGTTGAAAATAAAGAAGATCAAAGTATAAAACTAGTTAAATCAAATATAGACAATAATGAAGAGTAATTTCAAAACGAATCTAAAGTGGGTTCGTTTTTTTTGCATAGACATTTTTAGTTATATCTATATAATAAACTAATGTGGCAAAAAATTTTTGAATGAATAGGATCATACTTGAGGAGTTAAGCAATGCATAAAAGTATATATATTTTAGCTATTGCAACATTTGTAGCAGGAACTGTTGAGTTTATTATTACTGGTTTACTGTCAATGATTGCAGGGGATTTACATGTTTCAGTTGGTGCGGTTGGTCAACTAGTTTCAATTTTTTCAGTAGTATTTGCTTTTGGGGCTCCTATTTTTATAGCGATCACTTCAAAAATAGAACGTAAAAAATTACTATTAATCGCATTAGCAGTATTTTTCTTAGGAAATATTCTTTCCATTATTAGTCCGAATTTCGCTGTATTATTAATCGCACGTATTATACTTGCAGCAAGTTGCTCAGTTGTAATAGTTGTTTCAATAACAACCGCAACAAACATCGTTTCGCCTGAAATAAGAGGTAGAGCAATTGGCGTTATTTTTATGGGGATCAGTTCATCTCTAGTTTTTGGTGTCCCTTTGGGTACAGTAATTGGAGAAAACTTCGGTTGGAGAATGACATTTGTTTTAGTCGGTTTATTAAGCTTATTGGCTATGCTAGGGGTTTATAAATTTTTACCAAAAGTTAAAGGTCAGCCTACAATCCCATTGATTAAACAAGTAGCAACACTAAAAAATAAACGTATTTTATCGATTCAACTAATTTCTTTTTTACAATTAACAGGACATTTTACAATTTATACTTACTTTACACCATACTTAATGAAAACGATGGGATTATCTACTAATATGATCAGTATTGTTTTACTAGTATTTGGTATCGCAGGAATTTTAGGTGGATGGTTAGGTGGTTGGTCTACTGATAAATTTGGTGGAAGTAAAACATTAGTGTTTAATTTAGGGTTATTAGCTATTTCTATTTTAACTTTAACATTCGCTCCTAGTTCGATTATTAGTTTATTTATTATAGTTGTTCTTTGGGGAACTGTATCTTGGTCAATTAGTCCAGCAGTTCAAGATAGTCTAGCGAGGGTGGCAAAAGATTCGGCTGATATTCAAGTTGGATTAAATAACTCATTTTCTCATACAGGAATCGCTTTAGGTTCAAGTTTAGGTGGGATTCTAATTACTCAATATGCAGTAACAATGAACGCATTTGTAGGAGGAATTATTGTTATTTTTGCTTTACTTTCTGCGATTTATTCTTTTGTTTTAACAAATAAAGTGAATGAGACTAAATTAATATAAAAAAATGAAACGATGCGTTTTTTATTGCATCGTTTTTATTATTTATTTTCCAGAATTGGATATTCTAATAATGAAGTTTTATAGCACAAAACTATTATTAATTAGAAGGTGATTTTAATGGAAAATAAACCAGTACATTATGATGGTAGCGGAATTAATGAAGAAACAATAGAACAAAATTACCAACAAGAGGATTTTCAAGTAACAGAAGAAATGAGAAACAACATAAGTGGAAATCCTTATATTTTTGAGTAATATTTGAAAGCGATACATTGAGTATCGCTTTTTTATTTACATTTTTTGAATTTGTCTATGTTATTTAACTCTTTCATCAAATATGATTAATAGAAGAAGGAGGGGGAAAAATGAGTTCATTTGCAAAAACGCCAAATCCTCCATATTATGCTGTAATTTTTTGTTCTAAGAGAACTGATGGGGATAATGGGTATAGTAAGATGTCTGAAAAAATGGTTGAATTAGCATCGAGACAACAAGGATTCCTAGGAGTGGAAAGCGCTCGTGATCAAGAGATGGGGATAACAGTTTCGTATTGGGAGTCATTGGATGCAATTAAGGCATGGAAAGAGCATGCAGCTCATAAAGTTGCTCAAGAACGTGGAAAAAAAGACTGGTATGAATCCTTTGCATTAAGAGTGTGTAAAGTTGAAAGGGATAATTTTTTTGATATGTAGCATTAAATAAATGATTAACTTAAAACAGATCTAAGATCGATATGTAAATTATATAAAATAATTGGAATAAATTTGAATGAAAATGATAGTTATTATCAATACTATAAATAAGAAAGGGCAACCTTCTAAGTAGGTTACCCTTTGAGACATTACATTCCAGCTTCAAATGTTTTACAATCTGTTTCAGCATTGTTTTTAGCTTGTTTCCCTTTATGGCTCACAACATAAATGGAATCAGCACTACATTTGTTTCCAGAAGCCCAAAATTTACAGTTATCAACTTCGCAAAGTACATCTTTTGCCATTATAAGACACCTCCCTTAATTTTATCATTTACCTTAATAAGGGGATTAATACATCCATTATCTTTTTTTTAAATGTAAATTCATTCAAGTAAGAAGTTCTTAAAAGGCAATTTAAAAACCTTACGAAAATGCGGTAAGGTTTTTAAAATTGTGCACTCCTTTAACTTGGTTAAACATAATGGAAATTGAATATAATAACAGTTAAAACTAGATAAAGATTGTGCTTATTTAATTTTATAAAGTTTAAAGGAACTTAAAAAGAAATAACTTATTAAAGTCAAAGCTCAACATGTATTCACCTATAACTTATACCGATCTTTTCAGTGAAAAACGGAAAAGATAAAATTGTATACCAAAACAAGATATTTATGGTATAATTTCTTGTAAAATAGACTAATTAATATCTTTTGGTATACCAAGGTTGAAGAGAGGAAGGTGATACAATGTTGAAGTATGTGTTTGGATTAGTAATTATTTTATATTTATCTTCTTCCTTGTTTCATTGGGATTTACAATTTATTATTTCTTCTTTATGTGCCTTTATTGTTCTTTATACGATGTTTACAGTTAAATCGCTCGTTAGAACAATAGGGAGTATTTTTTTACTTATAGGATGTATTCTTCTTTGGAGAAGCAATATGAGTATAAAAGAATATATCCTTTCATTCGGTCCAATGCTTGATTTACTTACTATGTTTGCAGTCATTCCAATATTAGGTTTTCCGGTTAAACTGGGAGGATATGCAAAAGGCATTCAAACGATCATCCAGAAGAAAGTAAACACATCTGGCCAGTTGTACATAATGACATCAGGAATATCCTACTTTTTAAGTATGTTTATGAACTTGGCAACTCTACCAATGACTTACTATTCTATTCAACCATCCTTAAGTCTTTTTTCTATAAAAAAAGAAGAGCGTTTTATGAGCCGAGCTATTACACATGGATTTGCGATGCCTCTACTATGGGCTCCAATTACACCAATCGTAGGAATTGTGATTGGCGTAACTGGGGTAAGATGGATATCTATTTTGCCATATGTATTACCATTAAGTATATTGGGGATTGTGTTAGATTGGGTATTGGCGTCAAGGAATTCACGGAAAAGTTTTACGAAAGGACATAGAAATGATTTAGCAAAAGATGAAACTGCTGCTTCACTAGAAGGGGTAGCTCCTCAAAGAAAAGTTTTTCATATTTTCATAGCTATTATTCTATTCAATCTCATCATTTCATTTGCAGAACATCTTTTTTCGTATTCTTTTGTGATTATCGTATCGATTCTAGTAATTCCGTTTGCTCTTGGGTGGTCTGTTCTCATTAAGCAACAAAAAGCATTTTTACATAATTTAAAGGAATATTTTCATTCCTATTCCTTTAAAATGAAAGATCAATTTTTTATCTTTTTGTCAGCTGGTTTTTTTATTTCCGTTGTAAAAGGTACAAATATAAATGAAACGGTCAATATAGCAGTCACTCATTTTAAAGATATTGTAGGTCCAGAGGTATTTTTAATTCTATTACCATTAATTCCGTTAGCATTTGCGTTTACAGGGCTACATCCTGCAGTAACCTTGACGTTAATGGCTGAAGCGCTTGATCCACAAAGCTTAGGTATTTCGCCTTATATTTTAACGGTGTCTTTACTAGCCGGAGCGATTTCTGCGTTTTTAGTAGGGCCATATAATGCAACGATTGGATTAATGTCGAGCATCGTTAAAGAAAGCTCCTTTAAAGTATCGAATTGGAATATTCCTTATACAATTAGTTATTTACTCATTGTAATGTTTTATTTGTTTGGTTTAGAGTGGCTTATTTAGTGGGATTTTATGGACAACATTATGATAGTTGTCTTTTTTTATATGTAAAATTAAGAAATAGCACTGGATCAGTGCTATTTCTATGTAATCTATACAGTTAGTACGTCTGACTTCACTAATTTGGAATGCTGTGAGTCCTCGCTGTTTCCTTGAGCTTTTACTATTTCGTATAACTCTTCTAGTGCTGCTTCAATCGTTTCAAATGTCTCAAAGAACTTTACGCGAATATCATTCACGTATTCTTTTCCTTCATACTTTTCGTAAAGTTTAATTTTAATATTGTCGTCCAACACTTCGGCAATTGTATATTTAGCTTTTAGCTCGTTAAAAAAATAGAAGTGATATGTTTCGATTGCCTTTAATCCTTCGTTATCTACAATAGTTTGAAACGTGTCTTTATTCGTCAAAACAATATACTTACCCATCTTTGCACACTCCTCATCTAATTATGTAGTACTGAGCATAAGGTATTTTGTATACCAAATTTCTATTCATAGTGTAATACAGAAAAAAATATTAATCAATATAATTTTCTGAATTTTTAATAAAAACAATGAATGGTTATAATATATAGTTTTTAATGAATAGTAAAAAGAATCAATGTTAAAGATTTCCAAATAAATAATAGTATTTACTTTCTAAAAAATTCGAATTATAATCAGATTAAATTTTTTAAATTTTAAGAAAATTACATTGGAGGGATACATATGCCAAAAGTACGCTTGCATGTAGAAGGAGAAATTATTGAGCAAGAAGTGCGTGATCACGCGAATTTAGTAGTGTTGGCAGGCATCCGTCAATTCCCAAAACTGAAATACGGGTGCGGGATGGGTAAATGTACAAAATGTGCATGTAGAGTGCTAGAAGGAGCAGAAAAGCTTGATCCGCCAAACTGGAAAGAGCAAAAAATGCTAGGTGAAAAGGTTGAAGAAGGCATTCGATTATGCTGTCAGTTAACGATCAAAGATGATATTGTCATTTCACAAGAAAATATAAACGCCCCAATACCGAAAATTGCAAAGACAGTAAATGCACAGTAATTTTTTTCATCATCTAGGTATACAAAATACCTCTTTAATTTAAATGTTGAATTCATAGGACGAAAGTAGAAGGTTTTGAAAGCGGATACAACTATGAAAGGGGGTGAAAATATGAAAGCCTATTTGTTAACTGAGATGACTTGGGAAGAAGTAAAGGATGCACTACATACTGTAAAACTAGCAATAATTCCAATTGGTGCACACGAACAGCATGGCCCTCACATGGTTGAAAGCTGTGATGCTGTACTAGCAGAGAAAATGGCTGAGAAATTAGCTGAAAAAATGTATCCTCATGTAATTGTGACACCTACTGTCAATATGGGAGTCTCGCACCATCATTTAAACTTTCCAGGAACCATTTCATTGCAACCGACTACGCTTATAGCAATTTTAAAAGATATGATTATATCTCTTAAACACCATGGTATTCAAAAATTTTTATTATTAAACTCTCACGGTGGCAATCAGTCAACTTTAAATGTTGCTTGCACCATGTTGTCAGAAGAGCTAGGTACAGAAATCTATTATGCTAAAACGACGGCATCTGCCAAACTTTCAATCTCAGAATCTATTCACTCGCCATTGTTCGGTCACAGCTGTGAACGAGAAGTGTCAGAAGCACTTTACTTGGCTCCTCACTTAATTAGACCAAATAAAATTACTAAAGGAAGCATCCAAAACGAAGGTAGATGGAAGCAACTACGACCTGGTAAAGCTATTCAAGGGTTTTATCGATATGAAGAGATGACGACTAATGGTTGCATTGGGGATGCAACGAAAGCAAGTTTCGAAATTGGGGAAAAGATTGTAGGTGAAGCACTCGAAAACCTTTCAAACGAACTCCAAAAGCTTTTAAATCTAGAAGAATGTAAGTTGTAAGTACCTATAAATGAGAGGGTGGGGTTTATGGATTTAACTGTTGCTCACTGGCTTTATGGTATCATGACACTTGTTGTAATTGTGACTATGCTGTTTCGAAAAGGGGTTGTATTGCCTACCATCATTGGAACCTTTCTTGTTTCTGTTGCTTATAAAGGATCAGTTGTTGGTGGATTTCAAGCGTTATTCAATGCAAATCTTGTAGCAGCAAAGGAGCTATTTACCATCTTTTTAATCATCACTTTTATGGTGGCATTATTACATTCCTTAAAAGATACTGGTGCAGATGAAAGAATGATTGCTCCGATGCAAAAGGTAATGAAAAACGGACATATTGCTTTTGCTGTTCTATTAGTTGTCACATACGTCATTTCTTTATTCTTCTGGCCTACTCCTGCCGTTCCGCTTATTTGTACTCTATTAGTACCTGCGGCTATTCGTGCTGGTTTATCGCCAATTGCTTGTGCCATGGTTGTTTCTATTGCAGGACAAGGTATGGCATTATCTTCAGACTATATTATGCAGATCGCTCCAATGCTTACTGCAAAATCAGCAGGTATTCAAACATCAGCTGTGTCAGGTAAGGTCATGATTCTCTCTTTAATTACAGGGGGAGTTGCAATCGCGATTACTTACTTTACTGAACGCAAATCAATCGGTAAATCAGAAAGTGAAGCTTCATTGCAACATTTACAGTCACTTGTAAACAAAAACTCTTCTGCAAACGAAATAGCTGCAGCAACAGAAGCAACTATCGATGATAGAGAGCGTGAAAAATGGGGCAAAATCTTTGCTGTATTAGTCCCACTATCACTACTAGCAGTTATCATATTTATGTTTTCAACGAAAATCGGTAATGGTAAAATGAGTGGTTTTGAGGGAGGGGACGGTGCAGCATTTATCGGTGGTGTTGCCACTATGTTGTTAGTAGTAACATGTGTAGCGTTCCGTCGTTTACAAGCTCTTGATAAAATTAGTGAGCATATTACAGAAGGATTCGTATTTGCATTTCGTGCAATGGGACCAGTTATTCCGATTGCAGCATTCTTTTTCTTAGGTAGCTCGGACTTTAGCGGTACCATTTTTTCCTTAGGAGAAAATGTAGCAAAGCCAGCGTTTTTAGTTGATTTAGTTCAGGCTGGTCAATCAATCATTCCACATAATTCGGTTTTAACATCTTTTGGTCTATTAATTACTGGAGCGATTACTGGGTTAGAGGGTTCAGGGTTTTCTGGATTACCGCTAGTGGGAGCTTTATCAGGAGCGTTGGCACCTGGAGTTGGTATGGAGCCTGGAACGCTAGGAGCAATCGGTCAAATGGGATCTGTGTGGACAGGTGGTGGAACGTTAATTGCGTGGTCATCATTAGTAGCGGTTGCTAGTTTTTGTGGAGTGAATGTTTTAGAATTAGCTAGGAAAAACTTACTTCCTGTTGCTACAGGCTTAATAGTCTCTACCATTGTCGCTCTCATTATATGGTAGAGCATCTCTTTAAAATTTAGAAAAATTAGAAAATTTAGTGGAAATGTATTTACAAATAAAAAACAATGGGTTACTATAAGATTAGTTGGTATACCAAATACAAAATACAAATAAATACCTCGTATTTAGTAGTTTTTATAAGTATTTTAAGTGATTTGGTATACTTCGATTGTTTAACTAAACTATTAAACTACATAAACATATTGGAGGAGGAGTTTGGATGACTAGATTATTATCTAAAGATGAGTTTCGTAAGGAATTAGAAGAAGCGATTAAAGGGAACCACAGCCAAAAAGCACCTTTTACTGTAGCATGGGCTGAAGGAAAATTAGAGCGTAGCCACTTCGCTCGCTGGGCTGAAAATCATTACCATTATGTTGGACCTTTTGCAGATTACTTAGCTTATATCTACCATAACACTCCTAACTTACCAAAATATGAAGATGCAAAAGATTTCACATTACAAAACATGTACGAAGAAGAAATCGCTGGCGATCGTCATACAGACTTATTAATTCGATTTGCTGAAGCTTGCGGAACAACTCGTGAGCGTGTATTGGATCCTAACAACATGGCTCCTACAACGCTAGGTCTACAAAGCTGGTGTTTTGCAGTAGCAGCACGTGAAAACTTCGTAGTAGCAACTGCAGCATTAGTTGTAGGACTGGAATCTCAAGTTCCAGACATTTATCGTAAGCAAACTCCAGCATTACGTGAGAAGTACAACTTTACAGATGAAGAGATTGAATTCTTCGACTTACACATCGTATCAGATGAAATTCACGGAGAGCGTGGATACAAAATTGTACTTGATCATGCTGATACTCCTGAGTTACAACAACGTTGCTTAGAAGTAGTTCGTACTGGTGCAAAAATGCGTCGCATGTATATGGATGGCTTATGGAGAGAATATCTTGAAAAAGATTTAGGTGCTCTAGTACAAGCATAATAATTAGAAAATAAAATGGCAGTTTCCGTCTAGGGAACTGCCATCTTGTTCAGAAAGGATGATAAATTTGCTAACTACTAAACTAGAAACTTATAAAAATTACATATCTGGAAGTTGGGTCGAGTCAGTAAATAATAAAACGTTCAAAAGCGTAAACCCTTCTAATAAGGAAGATATTGTCGGCACATTTCAAGCTTCGACAGAACAAGACGTGATTCAAGCAATTGATGCAGCAAGCCAGGCTTTTCCTGCGTGGGCACAAACTCCACCTTCTAAACGTGCTGCTATTTTAAATAAGGCGGCATCAATACTAGAACAAAGAGTGGAACAACTAGCAGAAGAATTAACACGAGAAGAAGGAAAAGTAATAAGCGCGGCCAAACAGGAGGTGCTTCGCTCAGCGGAAACTCTTCGTTATTATGCCATTGAAGGACAAAGCTTTACAGGGGAAACGTTCCCAAATGATGATCCAAATATGAGAGTTACAACAGAAAGGGAGCCTCTTGGTGTTATTTCTGTCATTACCCCATGGAATTTCCCAATCTCCATACCATCAAGAAAGATTGCTCCGGCATTAATTACTGGAAATACAGTTGTTTTCAAGCCTTCATCTGATACACCTTTAATTGCATACCGACTCGTTGAGGCGCTTCATGAAGCTGGTATACCAAAAGGAGTCATCAATTTTGTAACTGGAAGTTCATCCGATATCGGGGATATTTTAATTAAACATCCTGCTATACGAGGAGTTACTTTCACTGGGTCTACTAGTGCTGGGGAACATATTCATAAAAACACATCCTTTACTACAAGAACACAAATGGAGCTTGGTGGAAAAAATCCTCTTATTGTAATGGATGACGCAGATGTAGACTTAGCAGTTAACCTAACCGTGAATGGAGGCTTTCACCTTACTGGTCAAGCATGTACAGGCACTAGCCGTGTAATTGTTATGAAGGAAGTAAAGGAACAATTTGTGCAGAAATTAGTAGAAAAAACAAGTGCTTTAAAAATTGGCGACGGCTTTGACGATCGTGTCATTATTGGACCTCTAGCAAATGAAAAGCAGTTAAAAAACGTGCTGAAGTATATAGGAATTGGTAAAGAAGAAGGGGCTACACTTGAATATGGAGGACAACAGCTTGCATATGGAAAATACGAAAATGGCTACTATATTGAACCGGCGATCTTTACGAATGTGAAGCCTGATATGCGCATTGCTAAAGAAGAGATTTTCGGCCCGGTTGTTGCTGTAATTGAAGTAGAAAGCTATGAAGAAGCCGTTTTAATTGCTAACGATGTTGAATATGGATTATCTGCATCGATTGTTACGAATAATTTGAAACTCGCTCATCAATTTACTAAAGATGTTCAAGCAGGGACAGTTAAAGTAAATCGTACAACGACAGGTAATTTGATGAATGCACCATTTGGTGGAGTAAAACGTTCTAGTACTTCTACATTCCGTGAGTCAGGTAGAGTTGGACTTGAATTCTTTACACAAATAAAAACAGTCTATATCGGTTACTGAGGAGGATATAAAATGAAAAAAATATTAAAATTAGAACTAGATGAAGCAAAAGTAATGATTGAAGCTGCTAAGAAAAAATCAGAGGATATTAACGTTCCAGAGACGATTGCAATTGTAGATGACGGAGGATATGTCATTGCACTTGAACGAATGAATGGTGCTCGTATTACTGGTCCTGAAATTGCTATTGCTAAAGCATATACGGCAGCGGGACATAAACGCTCGACTCATTTATTTAATACAGAACCAAACGGACCAGCCCTTCCGGGAAATGAAGCATTTGGAATACAACATATGCTAAATGGAAAATTTGCAATTTTTGTAGGCGGATTTCCAATTGTAGTAAATGGAGAAGTCATTGGTGGCGTGGGGATTAGCGGTGGAAATGGAGAGCAGGATACAGCGGTAGGAACAGCTGCTCTACAAGCATTGCAAGAGTTCCTTTCAAATGACGGTTATGAAGTTGTTACTGATGCAGACATTAAAAAATAATACTTTGGAGGCGGTTAGGTGTTGTTCCTACATCGCCTTTTTTGGTGTACTAACATTCTTATAGAAAATAGTTGGGATTAAAGTTTGTATTTATAGGCTATAAAAGTAGTTAACTAACAGTAGAACTTGATTGGAATGGATTTCCATCTATGTGCTCGATTACTCATTTAAAAGATACTATAATAGAAATATCGATTTACTTTTAACAAAATGATGATACACTATTTTAAAATAGGCAAGAAATGGGAGGCAGGTGAATGGAATGGAAATGGAAACTAATTTTCTTTCAATCCGGGAACATGCGTATAGATATTTAAAAGAATTGATTTTAGAGGGGCATTATAAGCCAGGTGATCGCTTAATTGAACGGGAGCTTGCTGTTAAGCTAAATATTAGTCGTACACCTATTAGAGAAGCTTTATTCCGCTTAGAATCACAAGGGTTTGTAAAAACCGTTCCGCGTAAAGGTGTCATCGTTTCGAATATTTCTGATGAAGACATTATGGAAGTGTTTACGATTTTATCTTCATTAGAAGTGTTAGCAGCAAAATTGGCTGCTAAAAAAATGACGGACGAAATTCAAAAAGAGTTTGATCAGAAAATCGAGGAGCTTCTTTATATTGAGGAACACTCAGACGAAACCTTCGAGAATGAGCATATCGAAATGAATCTCCTACTATATAAGGCAGCGAGAAGTCCGAAGCTTTTTGAAATTTTATCCGGCTTAACAGATTATATCCATATGTCTGCTAATATGGGGTACGTAACGCCTGGAAGACGTAAGGAATCATTGAGGGAACATATTGAAATTATGAAAGCAGTACGAAATAAAGAAATAGAAATGTCGGAGTATTTAACGAAAATTCATATCGAAAATTCTAGACGTGCGTACATGAACTACATAGAAAAAAGAAAAGAAAAAACGACATAAAAATAGTTTGTGGATGTTTGCGTCTCTTTTCTTGTATGGAAAAATCAATTTTCTATAAATAATAAAACCCCTATTAGATAGACTGTTAGATCGTCTAGACTAAGGGGGGCTTTTTATTTTAGTTTCGTATTTCACAAATAATAAAGAGAAAAAACTAGATACCAACTACGATCGAGGACGTTCTATTTTTTAAAGTATTACAAATACTCATTGCAACTATATATCCCGTCTTTGGATTAGTAGAAGAAGGAATATTTTGCACCTTTACTTCCATTTCACCAAAAAATCCCTTTACTAAAATTTGGTGTGTATTACTGGTTATGTTTGGATCTACATAAACTTGTACTTTTGTTTTATCAAATCCGATTCCAGCAAGACTCAAGGTTGCTGAAACATTTGTGCTTTCCGGAAAAAGCTTAGAAGATTCTCTAGCAACACCATTATATATGCAAATTGGCTCCGTAACGGTGTCTAAATCTACCTTTTCCTCTGCAATCGTTCCTCTCCATGCACTCGGTGGTTTTCTCGTTACAAGTTTTACTTCATCAACCCCTTGTAGCATAGAAGCAGCTACACGATCCAATCCAGCAATCGCAGCAGAAGGGATGATAATCTTGCTGTTAGTAAGCTTTGCAGTAGTTTCAAGTTCTGCTAATAATGCGTCATCTGCTAATGCACCTACAGAAGAGATGATAAAGTCACTACTAGTAGACAGCGCCTTTTTTCCATACTTATAGACAGCTTCATGACCCGCAGCTTCAACTATGAGATTCAATCCCAATCCAAAAAAAGTCTCTTCATTGTCGTAAAATAAATCGCTTATATGCGATTCGTATTGATCCTTTCTCCGTACGAGAACCGCCTTTAATGATACATCACCAGCCTTGCCTTCGTTTATATATTTGACGATATCTTGTCCGATTGCTCCATATCCAATTAATCCAATAGTAAGCACATACATCACCTCATTTTTTGAATATTAAGACGCATTTGGTATACAAAATATTATATCAGACCGGTATATAAAAACAAATAGAGTAATATAAATTAAGAAAAATAGCTTAATATATGTAATTTTTATATTGTCAGAAAATTATAACTATGGTATATTGTATACCAAAGAGGTGGAGAGGAGGATTTGAATTATGCCGAAACTGAATTTTGCTACTAGTGGAAAAGTATTAGAAGTACCGGAAAATTCCAATATTTTACGTATGTCTCTTCGATTTGATGGAGAACTACCAAATCGATGTGGTGGCGGCGTTTGTGGATCCTGCGTTTGTAAAATTGAAGAGGGTACTGTTGATCATATAAAAGTACAGGAGCGTCGAAAACTTGGTGAAGAATGGTTAAGCAAAGGGTTCCGTTTAGGTTGCCAAGCTTTCATCACTGACGATGATGTAACGATTTCATGGAACGAAGAAGTAACAGATGAAGTAAAAAAACGTAAGTTAGATCATCCGAAAAAGAAAGTGACATCTACACCATAAAATCCAATTTTAAGAGCGGGAGTGAATGATATGTTGTTAGTATGCGACAAACATATGAAAGAAGCCTTAAGGTTAGTTGAAATGCCTCAAATTCAAAAAGCTCAAACTGGTGAGACATGCTCGTTATGTAATGTGGAGACTTCGCTTTTAATGAATATGGTCAATCAACCTATTCCAGTGATAAAAAAGCCATGCGGTAATTGTGTGAAGTGCTCTTGTCTTATTGCAAATTAAAAGAAAGATAAACTAAAGGGATGGATTTTATGAAACAGTTAAACATCTTTATCGCCTTTTTTAGGAGCAGTATGCTTGGATACGGAGGTGGACCATCGACCATTCCTTTAGTACATAAAGAAGTGGTTGAACGCTTTAAATGGATGAATGATGAAGAATTTGGAGATGTGCTCGCTATTGGAAACACACTGCCAGGACCGATTAATACAAAAATGGCTGGATACATTGGGTTCAAAGTAGGTGGTAAAATTGGGATGATTAATGCAATAGTTGCAACGATCCTGCCGACGATTATTTTAATGGTAGTTTTATTGACTACTCTAGTGACATTTAAAGATCTAAAATGGGTGCAAGGAATGACTAAAGCAATTGTACCAGTGGTTGGAGTCATGCTTGGTGTACTAACTTGGCAATTTGTAGAAGCTTCCGTTAAGGGGTTAAAATGGCCCTTTACAATCGGACATATTATAGTAGGGATTGTTTTAATGCAATATTTTCATATACATCCAGGATTTATTATTGGAGGGCTACTGTTATTTGCGGTCGTTAAGCCAACCAAATCAGTTGAAGGTAAAAAATCAAAAGGACTGTCTGCATAATGGTATATTGGAACATTTTCTGGGCGTTTTTTGTTGCTAATATTTTAGGGTATGGAGGAGGCCCTGCGACCATTCCTCTTATTCAAAAAGAAGTTGTCACAAGAGGTTGGCTTACACATCAAGAATTTAATGAAGCTCTTGCTATGGGAAACTCCCTACCAGGACCGATTGCTACGAAAATGGCAGGGTATATCGGATTCCATGAAGGTGGTATACTAGGTTCATTTTTGGCTGTATTGGCTACAGTTGCACCATCATTAATCCTCATGCTGACCTTAATGGGAATTTTGTATAAATATCGTCATTCGATTCAAGTTAAGCGAATGACTCTTTACGTCAAGCCAACAATCGCAGTTTTACTTGGCGTTATGGCTTATAATTCATTTCATGATTCATATTCTCAAATTGGTATTGGACAGTTTTTATTTTTAGGAGTAATCAGTTACATATTAATGGAGAAAGTAAAGCTACATCCGGCTTTTATTGTAATAGGAGCTTTGCTATACGGTGGATTAAATTTATAATTTGAAAAAAGGGTAAGCAAATTTCATTGAATTTTGCTTACCCTTTTTTGCACATTAGTAAGTATAAATATTTTAGCGGCAAAGGGGATTTGACGTAGTCGCATATTTAGGAATTGGAGAAGTGCAACTTTAGTCTCTGTCTTCGCTTTAAAGTTCGCCAATCGGCGAGGCTGCTTTAGAATGTTTGATATAACTTTTGTTTGTAATTTGTTATTGTAATCTACTTTCAACTTGTTGACAAACTTCATCAGCTGTTAAGCCACTTGCCTCGATTACTGATCCTTGTGTAGCTACATTTTGCATTCCCATTACATTTGAATCAAGTCCTGTTACTACGCAGCAATCGCAACCATTTGCATCTGATTCTTGTTTTAATTCAACAACATCATGTCCCGCTGAACGTAATGCTTCTTGGACATTAGTTAAAGATTGTTCTACTCCGATTCTAGCCATAAAAAACACCTCCTCAGATATATAAGATTTGCAATTTACAGGAAAAATATTCTTTGAATAAAGAAGTTTAAGTTTAGAAAAAGTAAAGATGGAGGTGTTTAAAATGGGAAAAACTAAAAAAGATCCATCGAGAGTTGGCTTAGGATCACCAAATGTACAAGGTCAAGGGACTACAACATCTGAAACTGGTGTTGAGATGTCTTCTAGTAGAAAAAAACAAAAAAGAGAGATTAAATAAAGACTTTTAGAATTCAAATGTTGGGAATAAGTCAGTGACATTCAAATTAATCTGACAAGAACCCTATTTTATAAGAAAATGTCTCGCCACCTATTTATATAGGTGGTCAGACTGTTGACAAACGCTCGCTTTCTTCGTTGCTTCGCCTGTCTGCGGTGCTCATTACCGTCTAGGGTAACTCCGCTCCTCACCAGGCTTCGCGCCTCGAAAGACAAGCGCTTGCAATCAGTCTGAAACTCAAGTTTTATGTACTTTGTCTACTCACTGGCCACTTATTTATATAGGTGGTTTTATTTTGAAAAAAAATAATAATATTATATGTAAGAGGAATCTACGATCGTTAAGAAGAATTAAGAACTGTATTTTCTTTTTAATAAACCAGAGAGAGTAGATGAATAGATGAATCATATTGTAAATGGTGATGTGGTTGGAGGAAAAATAAAGTCTTTAAATGATAATATTGTTGTATGGCGAGAAATGTATGATTTTGGGCCACTGAGTCGAGATTGGACTTTAGAAGAAACATATAAAAGAAGAGCAGAATTTTTTGAACAAAAGCTACAAATTCCTTCGAGTTTTTTTATTGAAAATTGCCGAAGCCAATTTCAATTATTAAATGAACTATCTCGTTCTGAGGAAGTTGTCCTATGGTTCGAACATGATCGATACGATCAGGTGACAATACTTTATTTATTATCGGAATTATCGACACTTGGATTTCATAAAATTTCGATGGTTAGTATAAATGAATATGAAGGAATTGAACCATTTCACGGATTAGGTCAATTATCTTCAGAACAATTAATTGGATTACTCCCAACTAAACAAGAAGTTTCAGTCGAACAAATACAAGAAGCATGTGCTGGATGGAAAGCTTATTGTTCAAATAATTTAGATGAACTTGATGATTTTATTCAAAAATGTCATGCGCTTCCGTTTCTAAAACAAGCTTTATTAAGTCATATGACATATTTTCCTTCTAAACAGAATGGATTAAATGAAGTAGAATTTTTAGCATTATCAATGATCAATGAAGGTATTAACTCCTTTGCAGAACTATTTAATAAACTCGTAAGACAAAGAACAAATGATGGATTAAGCGATTTATATTTCGCAGCAATTTTAAATGAATTAATGAAAGGTGATCACCCTTTAATAAGTAGTGACAGTGAATTACCAAGTTATAAACAACATAACCCAAAAGCAAAAATTGAATTAACTAAATGGGGATTAGACGTACTAACGGGAAAAGCAAATCGAATGAATTTAATTGGAATAGACTGGTGGGTTGGGGGGGTTCATTTAGTTGAAAAAGCCTCTAATAATAACTTGTAAGGTTAGGTCTTAATAATGGATGTTGTATTTAAATCAGAGAACAAAGTATTTAATTTAAGGGTAGCAGGTATATGGATTGAAAATGGGCATGTCTTAATACACAGACTAGCAAGTGACACAATTTGGTCCTTACCTGGTGGTAGAATAAAATTCAATGAAGAGCCACGTTTAAGCTTAAAAAGGGAGATCAAAGAAGAACTAGGAATAGAAATTGAAATTGATCAGATGATGTGGACAGTAGAAAATTTCTTTTCTTATAAAGGGAATGATATTCACGAAGTTGGTCTTTACTATAAAATAAACTCAGAGAACAAGCTTACTAATTCATTGAATGAATCATTTTACGGTATTGAAGGGGACCGACTAATTTTTAAATGGGTCAGTTTAGAGAATCTAGAAGAAATCGAATTATACCCTGAATTTTTACGGAAGAAATTAAAGGAAGTTTCAACTGAAAATCATTTTATCGTAAAAGATAATTGAAATTGTTATAGAGGTGGTAATATGCGCCCGATTTTATTAGGAATATTAGCGGCATTTTTCTTTTCAATCACATTTATTTTAAACCGCTCGATGGAATTATCTGGTGGAAGTTGGATTTGGAGCGCATCCTTAAGATACTTTTTTATGGTACCTTTTTTATTAATCATCGTAATCTCTCGAAGAAATTTGTATGATCTATTGAAAGAAATGAAAGGCAAATTAAAAAGTTGGATTATATGGTCAACAATTGGATTCGGTTTATTTTATGCACCAATTTGCCTAGCAGCAGTTTTTTCTCCAGGATGGCTAATAGCAAGTTCATGGCAGATTACAATTTTATCTGGGTCACTTTTAGCACCATTTTTCTTCATTTCAATTCATACATCAAATGGAATCCAAAAGGTTCGTGGAAAAATTCCTTTTAAAGGATTAAGCATGTCTTTATTAATTATCTTTGGTATTTTATTAATGCAGATTGAGTTAGCTACAAAAATAGCTATTTCAACAGTTTTAACAGGTATTTTACCAGTTATTATTGCCTCCTTTGCATACCCACTTGGCAATCGGAAAATGATGGAATTATGTGATGGAAAGCTGGATGTATATCAACGCGTTTTAGGAATGACCTTAGCCAGTTTACCGTTTTGGATCATTCTATCAATCTATGGTTTATATACTGAAGGTCTACCAAGTCAAAATCAAGTATCACAATCATTAATTGTAGCGATCTCATCAGGTGTAATTGCTACTGTATTATTTTTTCAAGCTACTGATTTAGTAAGGGGAAATATGCATAAATTAGGGGCAGTAGAAGCAACCCAATCCATGGAAGTATTATTCACAGTAATTGGTGAAATGATTTTCTTATCAACGCCATCTCCATCAATTATTTCTTGGATTGGAATGATTATTATCATGATCGGCATGATCTTGCATAGCTATCTATCACAGAAGGGAAATTCCGTACAGCAAGATAAGGAAACTGTTAATTTATGAATGTGGAAAGAGGTGATTAATCTGTATAAAGAATTCAATGCATCACTTGTATTAGATAAAAATAAGAATTCGATATCCATCTTAACACCAAAAGATTTTAGTTTTAATGAATGCTTAGTATTTCTAGCACGATCTAATAATGAGGTACTTCATCAAGTTAAAGAGGAATATTTTTTAAAACTTATTAAAATAGAAAATAGATTAATTTTACTAAAAGTAAGTAGTGATCATAACGAATTATTAATTGAATTTCCAGACCAAAATCCAAGTGAAGAAATAAAAGTAGCTGCAGCAGCATTTATATGGGATTTATTTGATTTAGGCAGAAACCTAACCGAGTTCTATCAATTAGGTAAAAATAATCAAATGCTACAATTGCTAATTGATCAGCATTTTGGACTTCGCGTAATTGGAATGCCGGATTTATTTGAAGCATTTACATGGGCAATTATGGGTCAACAAATCAATCTGACATTTGCGTTTTCTTTAAAAAAAAGCTTTGTTGAAAAATATGGAGAAAGCTTTAGATGGAAGGATGAAATATTTTGGCTATTTCCAACTCCAGATGTAATATCCAAACTTGAGGTTTCCGATTTAACTAGTATGAAATTTACTACACGAAAAGCAGAATACGTGATTGGGATTGCAAAATTAATGACAGATGGACTCATTTCAAAAGAATCTCTAAATCGTTTAGAATCATACGAGAAAAAGTTAAATAAGCTATTGGAAATTCGAGGAGTTGGGAACTGGACGGCTGATTACGTCTTGATGAAATGTTTACAAGAGAAATCGGCGTTTCCAATTGCCGATGTAGGAATACATAATGCATTAAAAAATCAACTATCATTAGAGAAAAAACCTTCAATTGAAGAAATTAAAAAAATGGCTAAAAAATGGAAGGGCTGGGAAGCTTATGTAACGTTTTATTTATGGAGATCATTATATTCCTAAATAAGTAATACAAAGCAAAGTCCTTTAAAATTGAAAAAACCCCCACTATTTCAATACATAATTGGTTTTTATTGTTAAAATAATGTGTAGTAACAAGAATAACTGGGGGAACAACATGAAAAGACTTATTATATTAACTGTAATGGCAATGCTTGGACTTAATGGATGTTCACAGTCAACAGCATCAGTTAATACGAAAACTAATTCAAAATTTACAGTTGAGCTTATAAAATGTATTGATGGAGATACTGCTAAATTTACAGAAGTTGGTACAACAAGATTCTTATATATCGATACGCCAGAAAGTACAAGAACGATTGAGCCATATGGAAAAGAAGCTTCAGCATATACATGTAATCTATTAAAAAATGCAAAAACAATTCAGCTTGAATACGATGGTCCAAAAAAAGATAAATATAGTCGAACGCTTGCATGGGTTTGGATTGATGGCAGACTAATCCAAAAAGAAATCATCAAAAAAGGCTATGTAGAAAAATTTTATGACTATGGAAATTATGTCTATGAATCAGAGCTTAGAAGCTTACAAGCAACTGCCCAGCAGCAGAGGGTTGGTTTATGGAGCAAAAATAAAACCAATCAAACAAAAACGAATAATTCGTCTAACAATAATAAACAGTACTTTAAAAACTGCGTTGACTTAAGAAAAGTCTATCCAAATGGAGTACCAAAAGGGAATAAAGCCTACCAAGCGCAAATGGATCGTGATCATGATAATTATGCATGTGAAACGGAGTAAAAAACACCTATTCAGACTGTTGATAAACGCTTGCAATCAGTCTGAAAATCAATTTTTTAGTACTTTGTCTACACACTAAAACACCTAAAATTAGGTGTTTTTTATCTGATTAAGTCTTTTATTTTCGAATTCAATCCCTGACTCTTGGAATTATTAAATTTTGTTCTAAAAATTTTAAAAGAGAGGTAATTCTACAAAGGAATTTCGGTTTAATAATAGAATAGTATTAGTGCCTAAAAAATTATTTTTACAATCTTGTTTAAACATGACAAAATATAAATAAGAAAAATTGAAGAGGACGGGACTATGATTAAATTTTTTAAACGATTATTTAGTAAAGAAAAAACAAATCAAGTTACATTGCCATTAAAAGAAACTCGTTCCCTTTCAAAAGTGGAAATCGAATATATTATTAGTGAGTTTACTGATAAACAGAATAAATTAGTAGATGATATGAAAAAAAATTCAGTTAATAATGCCGATATTGAGTTTAATGAACTAATCACAAATAGAATCACGAATAATTTAAAGTACAGAATACCTTTTTTAGACATTGAGTTAATTTATTTAAATAATGTATTAAGAGGAAAGAAAGTAAAATCAATAAAATATAAATTGTTTCATCAAGTCAGAGAGACTGAAACGACAGAAATAACAGATATGGTTATTAATCAAGGATACTCTTTTGTTCCTTCAGTAGGTTATTTAAAAATTGGATAATATCATGATGAAACCCACAAGTTGTTCCTTGTGGGTTTTATGTTTTTCTTGAATTTCGGGGTATACTATCTAAGGTTAGAAATCCAAAACTCTAGTGTTTAAACATGATCTTGTGTTTCAAAATTCTCATTTGCCGTTGTTTTAGGTAAATCGTTAACCTCATAAGCCACCCTTATTCCGGATTCGATTGCACCTTGAATCCAACCTGGGGCTGTAGAGGTGTGATCACCAGCAAAATGAATTAGTCCTTCTGGAGTTGATATATATGGGGCAATCTCTGTTTGCTGGTCCGGTTTGAAAATAGCAAAAGCTCCACCTGAAAAAGGATTTTTTGACCAACTAAATGTATTACCAGTAATAAACTCATTGTATATTTCTTTTCCGTAAATTTTCGATAAATCTTCTATCGCATTCTCTATTTGTTCTTTTTCAGTTAAGCTATCCCAAATTGATGCGTTATCTTCCCATGTATAGCTTGCTAATATGACACCTGGGCCTTCTGAACCAACGGATTGGCTTGGGAAATAGGAATAACGAACAGGTAGGTCAGACGTCATTTTTCCTCCAATAAAACCCGCTTTCTCCCAAAATCTAGTTTTAAATTGTAAACCAATTTTAGTCGAAGCAACATAATGTAATTGTCGAATTGCTTTATATTTGTTATAAGATAATAAATCGCGTGGAATGATTTCAACGAAGTTTAGTAAAGAAAAAGGTATGGTAATAATGGCTAAGTCTCCAGTTACCGTATATGCCTGTGAGGTTTGTGTATCCTCAGTATGAATCGTTACAGAAGAGTCGTATTGTTCAATTTTTTTCATTTTTTGATGGTAAATAATATTTTCTTGTAATTCAGGTAGGAATGAATACGGTAAGTGATCGTTTCCACCTTTTATTTCATAAAACTTTAGTCCAGGAGTAAATAGAATCATTACTTCTCGTAGTAAGGCAGTGAATGAAAGCTCAGGAAAGCCTTCCATTCCAAGCATAACCTTAATCATATCAATGGCTCCAACTGATAATGTTCTGCCATAAGGATTATATTTCAAATAATATTCCATCGAATAACGATCAAGTAATTTAATAACGATTTCCCAATTCTTTTTTGGATTCTTTTTAATGAAGTCTGTTACAGGTTGCATGGCATATTGCGCCAAATAATCAGCTGTTTTGCCTTTTTCAGATGGTGAAGTAGGGAAGTTAAGAATGTCTGGATTTTCCTCATATAGCTTTTGAATGGTTCTTACATTGTTTACGAATATAATATCGTTTGGGGTGCTATTAATGAATTCTTCTAAAGGAAGGTTAAATTTCTTAATATATTCTAAAACAAGCAAGTGAATAGATGGTATTCTCATAGCACCATTTTCCATATACTGTCCTGCATAAAAATTACGATTAGTAAAAATACGACCACCAATTCGATTATTTCCTTCTAGAATTGTTACTTCATGTCCTGCTCCTTTTAAAAGTGAAGCAGCTACTAAACCTGATATCCCAGCACCAACTATGATTATCTTTTTAGGTTCAAGTGTTTTTGGTAGTCCTGTACGAATTGTTTGAAGCATTTGTTCCATTGATATAGGAGGCTCCATACTAACTGGCATAATTTCGCTCCTCTTTTTTATGACATTCATTGAAGTTTATTCAAAAATAGAGGAATATAGAAGAGTTTAAAAGCAGGATTAGAAATAGTAATGGCATAAGAAAAAGAGCTTGAAAAATCAAGCTCTCTGTAAGAAAAAGTATCTATAAATTAGCTACTTTTTACGTCTAAATAGGTTAACGATAAATACAATAATTGCGATAATTAATACAATATGAATGAGTCCGCCTGCAATATGGAAAGTAAAATAACCTAATACCCATAAGATTAAAAGAATAAAAAATAAAATCCACATAATATGAACATTCCTTTCTTAATGACTGTATTATTACCTTGTCCAATTTTAACTTTCATATCCATTATTGATTACATAAGTGAAAAAGCCACCAAAATAGGTAGCTTTCAGACCCAGTCTGAAATTCAAGTTTTTTGTACTTTGTCTAGAAATAGGTAGCTTTCAATGAATTAAAATTTATCAAACACAGTGTAAGGCATTTGTCTCTTATGTCTAGATTTATTAAACCATGATTCGATTTTTGCTTGAGAGTCACTATTAATTTCTTTGCCTTCTAAATAATCATCGATATCATCATATGTAACTCCAAGAGCGACTTCATCTGCTAATTGTGGGCGATCTTCTTCAAGGTCAGCAGTCGGAACTTTTTCATATAGCTTAGGTGGGCAATTTAATTCTTTTAGTAGCATCTTTCCTTGACGCTTATTTAGACGGAAAATCGGACAAAGGTCTGATCCACCATCGCCATATTTAGTGTAAAAACCAGTAATAGCCTCAGCGGAATGGTCAGTACCTAAGACAACACACCCATTCATAGCAGCAATGCTATATTGAGCTTTCATTCTTTCACGTGCTTTTTCATTCCCTTTTGCAAAATCTGTAAGGTCAACGCCAATTTCCTTTAATGTTTTAACACTAGCATCTACAGCAGCTTTAATATTCACAGTGTAAGTTTTAGTTGGTTGGATAAACTTTAACGCTTCCTGGCAATCCTCTTCGTCCATTTGAACGCCATATGGTAATCTAATTGCGATAAATTGATAACTTTTTTCTGATTGCTCACTATTTAATTCATCTATTGCCATTTGCGCAAGTTTACCAGTTAAAGTTGAATCTTGACCGCCTGAAATACCTAATACAAAACCATTTAAAAATGGATGTTTTTTTAGATAGTTTTTTAGGAAATCAACACTTATTCTTACTTCCTCCTTAGGATCGATCACTGGTTTTACTTTCATTTCTTCGACGATTTCTTTTTGTAAACTGTTCAATCTTCATTCTCCTTTTGATACAGATTGTATTTTTTAATATAAGCGTAGCAATCCTCAGGTAATAAATATCGTGGCTCGCCGCCTTTTGCAAACTCTTCACGGATATATGTTGAACTAATTTCCATCGCTAATCCTTTATCAATTAGATGAAATCTTGAACCATTATCATTGTTTCGTAATAGTGGAGACCGAGAAATGGTTTTTAGCATATCAATTCCATCACGGGCCATAACAATGAATTTATTTTCGGAAACTAATTGATCCCCGTATTTCCATTTTCCTTCTGCAATATCTTCTAGGAGATCGGCTCCCATTATGAAATAAACTTCATCTTCACTATATTTCTCTTTAAAATGGTTCATTGTATAGTAAGTGAATACTTCCCAAGCCTCTTTACTCATTTCATAATCGTCTGCAATAAACTTTGAGTTGTTTTGAATTGCTAGTTTTAACATATTCCAACGATGTTCATCAGTATTATGTAATTGTTTATCTCTTCTCTTTGAAGAGCATGGTAAAAAGATTACTTTGTCTAATTGACAGCGATGAGCAATCGTACTTGCAGTCCATAAATGAACGTTTGTAATCGGATCAAACGAACTGCCATAAATCCCAATTTTAGCCATTTTTCATTTCCTCTGTTTTCTTTCTAGCTTCTGCTATTTTTTCCATTTTGTTATCCCAACATTTTTGACTTAAGTCTACAGGATATTCTTCAGGGTTTAATGCACGCTTGTATTCTTCCCAAAGTACACTTAAGTTGTTTTCAGCAAAATCCTGAATGTCTTTAATTGCAGGCACCTTGTAGACTAATTCACCTTTAGTAAAGATTTGGTGATGAAGTTCTCTAGCTTCAAAATTAGTTACAAACTTACTGATATATGGATGGATCGGATGGAATAACTTTATTTTTTCCTCAGATCCTGGATCTTCATCTTCAAGTGCAATATAATCAGCCTCAGCGTGATGGTTAACTGTATTAATAATTCGATACAATTTCTTAAGTCCAGGAGTTGTTACTTTTTCAGGGTTTTGGGAAATTTTTATTGTATCAATCATTTTCCCATCTTCATCTTCAATACTTACTAATTTATAAACAGCGCCAAGAGCCGGTTGATCATATGCAGTAATAAGCTTTGTTCCAATTCCCCACGAATCAATTTTTGCTCCTTGCGATTTTAAATTTAAAATTGTATATTCATCTAAATCATTCGAAGCAACGATTTTTGTATTTACGAAACCAGCTTCATCGAGCATTTTTCTAGCTTCTTTCGATAAATAGGCTAAGTCACCACTATCTAGTCGGATCGCTGCAAAGTTAATTTTATCACCTAGTTCTTTTGCGACTTTAATGGCATTAGGCACTCCACTTTTTAGTGTATCGTATGTATCAACTAGGAATGTACAATTGTAATGAAGATCTGCATATTTTTTGAAAGCTATGTATTCATCCCGATATGCTTGCACAAGCGCATGAGCATGTGTTCCTGAAACAGGGATATTAAATAATTTACCAGCACGAACATTACTAGTCGCATGAAATCCACCAATATAAGCGGCTCTTGCTCCCCAAATGGCAGCATCAAATTCTTGAGCACGTCTTGTTCCAAATTCCATTAACGTATCATTACCAACGATATGTTTAATTCGTGAAGCTTTAGTAGCAATTAATGTTTGATAATTGACAATGTTTAATAAGGCGGTTTCAATTAATTGTGCCTCTAATAGCGGGGCCTCAATTCTTAAGATTGGCTCATTGCCAAATACTAATTCACCTTCTTGAATTGCTCTAACTGAACCTGTGAATTTTACATTAGACAGAAATTGAATGAATTCATCTTTATATCCGAGTTCTTCTTTTAAATAGTCAAGATCTGAACTGCTAAATTTAAAGTTCTGTAGATAACTGATTATTTTTTCTAAACCCGCAAAGATTGCATATCCATTTCCAAATGGGAGTTTACGAAAATAAAGTTCAAAAATAGTGTTTTTATTGTGAATATTGTCTCCCCAATAAGTTTCCGCCATATTAATTTGATAAAGGTCTGTATGAAGTGCAAAGCTATCATCTTGAAAGTTGTAATTCATCTTATTTCCGCCCCTAAAATGTTTTTGAAATGACTTAATGCCCATTCATGCCCAGATGCATTAAAGCTTGCAACAGCCTGCTCGTGAACGACTATTTTATAACCCTTATTATAAGCATCGACCGCGGTATGTAATACACAAATATCCGTGCAAACTCCTATTAAATGTATTTCATTAATGCCTCTTTCATTTAGTTTTATCTCAAGGTCTGTGCCTGCAAAAGCTGAGTAACGAGTTTTATCGAGCCATTGAATAGTGGAATTGCCTTTTGTTGAATTGTATAAATCCATTAATCCACCATATAAATCTCTTCCTTTAGTATGTCTAATATTATGAGGTGGAAATAATTTTGTTTCGGGATGAAACGGATCATTCTCATCATGGCCGTCTACAGCAAACACAACGTAATCTTGATTTTTAATGAAATTTTTTGTTATTTGAAGAATACTTTGCTCAATCTCCTGTGCTGGTTTACCACAAGTTAATGTACCAGCATCTGCTACAAAGTCATTCGTATAATCAATAATAATGAGCGCTTTTTTATCCATTATTAATCACCCCAAGTGTAAGAATGTTAATTTCTTCACATAATAGAAAAAATTAAATTTGTTTTCATCTTCAATCTTATTATAAGTTAATTCATATGAAAACCTAAATTTTGGAAAATTAATAGATCATTTTTATATTATTAACTTTACAATTAAAAATTACTATTTTTCGTAGGTTTTGTATCCTTTAAAGCGATTAGAGGAAATTAATGAAATGTACCGAACTAACTAATAGATTCATTAATAGTTAGAAGAGGTGACATGATGGAAGTCGTTCGTGCAAAATCAGAGCATATTACAGAAGTAGCAAATTTATTCAATCAGTACAGAATGTTTTATAAACAAGAAAGTAATTTAAATGGAGCGATTGATTTTATTACGGAACGAATCAATAACAAAGATTCTGTTATATTTCTTGTGAAAGAAGAAGAACAATTTATGGGATTTAACCAGTTATATCCTTCTTTTTCTTCAGTATCAATGAAAAAGTTATGGATTTTAAATGACTTATATGTGACTGAATCGGCTAGGAAAAAAGGAGTAGCTCAATTGTTATTAAATGCAGCAAAGAAATTTGCAATCGAATCGAAAGCAAAATCATTAGATTTACAAACAGCGATTGATAATAAATCGGCACAAGCTTTGTATGAAAAAAATGGCTATCAAGTTGATAAAGAATTTCTTTCGTATTCATTAAATTTAAAAAATCTAAAGTGATCTTCAAAAAATTTTAGCTAATAAAATTAATGAACTATTATCAAATAGTTTGAAATAGCTTAATAAAGTTAGGCCTCAAAATAAAACTAACTTGAAGGAGAACATGATGCTTACAGTTAAAGGCTCATTTAATGAAGCTAAAATATTTACAGATAATGTGGAGCAAGGAGCAATCGGGCAAATTATTGAACTATGTAATCAAGAGTTCGTGAAAAGTTCTAAAATTAGAATTATGCCTGATACTCATGCAGGTAAGGGGTGTACAATTGGAACGACAATGACGATTCAAGATAAAATCGTTCCAAATCTCGTTGGGGTTAACTAAAACGGCTCCAACGTTAAAAAACTCGCTCAATTGCTGGAAACCCTAACGTAAAATATAGTCGAGGGCAATCAGCAGCCAGAGGCTATGGTGACATAGTCAAATGGTTCAGAGACTTGCACGTTGTTAGCAGACGATTGTGCAGAATTATTCTATTTCCTAATGTCAGATGGAATGATTAACACGGCGAGCCTACAGAAGGAGCTGCATACTCCGATGATTGTAGAGAAGGTATAGTCCACTCTCTAAGAAATTAGAGGTTAAAGTACGATATAGGTTGCGGAATGGAAACAATAAGAGTTTCACAAAAAGAAATCGATTTTCAAAAACTAGATGCTGTTATTCGTAAACATGTTCCATCAGGGTTTTCAATTCGAAATAATAAGCATGAATTTGTGAGGGAAATTGATTTTTCACAGCTTTACTGTTTTAAAGAATTAAATGAAACAAGAACAAAGCTAAGCTTAGGATCACTTGGTGGTGGAAATCATTTTATAGAATGCAATGCTGACGAAGATGGGAATATTTATTTCGTCATTCACTCTGGAAGCCGAAATTTAGGTAAAGTTGTAGCGGAATTTTATCAGAAAAAGGCATATGAATTGCTAAAGGGCCAGTCAGAAAATCGTTCAAAAGTCATTCAGCAATTAAGGGATGAAGGCCGTGAAAAAGAAATTGAGGCTGCTCTAAAAAACCTTCCGTCGCAATATATTCCAAAGGATTTAGCTTATTTAGAAGGAGTTTGGTTTGATCGATATATGCATGATATGGCAATTGCCCAAGAATATGCTTTATGGAACCGGAAGGCAATGATGGATGAAATCGTAAAGAATATGGACTTAACAGTTGTTGAACAATTTACGACTGTTCATAATTATATTGATATCGAAAATATGATTCTACGTAAAGGAGCGATTTCCGCTCAAAAGGGTGAGAAAGTATTGATTCCGATCAACATGCGAGATGGTAGTTTAATTGCAATCGGAAAAGGTAACCCAGATTGGAACTATTCAGCCCCTCATGGTGCAGGTCGAATTCTTAGTCGTTCAAAAGCAAAAGCAACTCTTTCACTGGATGAGTTTAAAGAAACAATGAAGGATGTTTGGAGTACATCAGTTTTAGAGAGTACACTTGACGAAAGTCCAATGGCTTATAAGGAAATGAAAGAAATCATTGAAAATACTAAGGATGCAATCGAAGTTATTAAAGTCATTAAACCACTTTATAATTTCAAAGCAAATTAAATCGATCTATATTATAAAACAAAGCCACCTTTAGGGTGGCTTTAAGACTGTTTACTAATGAACCATTTATGAGTAATGGATTTTCACTTTAGCTTAATTATTAACTCTTGAACCAGGTATGAGTAAGTAAATTACAAGATTAAGCTTATATAGAACCTCATGAACCTGTCATGAGTAAGTAAATTACAAGATTAAGCTTATATAGTACCACATAAACCTGTTATTAGTAGTAAATATCAACATTAAGCTTCTTAAGCCCGTTTAGAACATTGCTATTTCAACTACTTAAATTTCAAACGTATCAAACTCTTGAATAGTCTTTTTATTCTCATCAACTCTTTCGGTAAAGTTCCCTTTTGTATAATAATTAACTACATTTCTCCAAAAAGCTTTGGCAGGTTCATTTTTTTCAATTTGTGAGATACTCCATTTTCCAGGAAACAGATTGAAAAGTTCAATTGCAACTTTTTTACCAAAACCATGCCCTTTATATTTTTCAATAATAAAAAACTCTTCTATACAATTTGAGGTTGATTCTAATGAAGCCTCAATTATAGCGAATCCGATCAGTTCTTCTTTATACAACACAAAAAAAGCGTGATAATCTAGATCCTTCCAGCATTTTTCCAAATTAAATTTATGATAAGAACCGTTTTCCCCGAGTTTAATTTCAGGAAGATATTTAGTAAATTCATAAATATAAAATTGCATTAAATTGTGTAATTTTGATTCTTCTTCCTTTTTTACTTTAACAATCTTTATCAAAGATTTCCCCTCCAATGTCTAGTTTCAATATTTATAAATAATTGACTAATTATAGTAAAATCCCTTTATTTTTAGCGTGAAATATAAAAGGAAATAGTTTACAAGTGTTGAATAAATAGTAAGTAGTAAAAAAGGAGGACTTAGCTATGTCAGAGCATTTTAAAAGAATTGATACAGTTTTTCTGCAAGTAACTGATTTTGAGAAAGCAGTAGATTGGTATTGCTCGGTATTGGGTTTTACGGTTAGATGGAACGATCCGATGAATGGATATGCGGCATTAAATATTGGGGAAACACCATTAACGTTAGTAAGAAAAACAAATCAAGTAGAAAATCCAAATACGCATATGAGTTTTAATTTTTATACTCCAAATATTGAACAAGCTTATAATCATTTAAAAGAACATGATGTAGAAGTAGAACAATTGAATGAAGATGGAACGTTTAAATGGTTTGAATTTAAAGATTTAGAAGGAAATCGTTTAGGTGTATGCTCTTTTCCTGAATAAAATAATGTCTAAATAAGGAAGTTATAACATGAGTAAAAAGGGAATTACATTCTTGCTAATTTTTGTAGCATTAGTGAGCATATTTACTTACATATCAATCAGTTTTAATTCAAAAGAAAAAGCAGTTAATTTCGCTATTCATAAGGAATTACCAGATTTAAAAAAAGTGGACTACAAATTGGTTAAGATCCCGAATAGTCCATACATTCTTTGTATTACTGATATACCGCATAGTATATATATTTTTAAAACATCATCGTTTTTAAATATGAATTTTGCTTCCATTTCAGGTGCAGAACATTTGTATGCAGGAGATGGAAAGGGGATGCATTTTTTAAATGATCAACTAATTTATGGATTTGATAAGGATCGCCCTAAAGGAAAAGCAATCTATGTGGATGGTGAAAAAATGAGAACGGTGTATCTGAACAAGTACTTTAAAACAAGTAAATATAAAATGAACTATAATGATTTAGTGTTCTATTATCCTAATAAGCCGATGAAGACTACTAAAAATAGTTTAGGGTATACAGAAGTTACATATCGTTAGTAAGTCTGAAAAACTTATACTTTCTCTAAACACGGATGCAATACTTTTATAGTATTGCTTTTTCTATGTGACGATTATAAAAGAATAATAAAGGGGATGGGGATGAGAATATGTTCGATCAATCTAATTATGAATGCCGTGTAGTGTGGGGGAAAAGGGGTGCGAGGGAAGCAGCGGAACGTGGGGATATTACGATTATTGTTGATGTTCTTAGTTTTTCATCGACTGTTGTTTCAGCAGTAGTTCAAAACGCAATCGTCTATCCGTATCCACCAAATTTAGATGGGAAAGCTTATGCTAAAAAGATTGGAGCTGAGTATATTTTAGGAAGAAATGAAGCGACAGTTTTAGGGAAGGCAACACTTTCGCCGGTCTCATTTAATGAACGTCATACCAATAATAAATTTGTTTTATGTTCTCTAAATGGAGCATTTTGTTCATGGATCGCTTCAAAGGTGCCAGCGTTATTGATTGGTTCTTTACTTAATGCGTCTTCGGTTGCAAGTTTGGCTAATCGCCTAAAAAAAGAAAAAAATGTCAATATAACAGTCATTCCGTGCGGTGAGGTTTGGAATGATTTACATGAAAATGAGGATGCACTGCGACCTTCTATTGAAGATTATTTAGGAGCAGGAGCAATTTTAGCAGAGTTAGAAGGAACAAAATCACCAGAAGCGGAAGTTTGTATTGGCGCGTTTCAACACTCGAAACATAAAATTAAAGATTTGATTTGGGAATGTGGAAGTGGAAGAGAGCTGAGAATGAAGGGCTTTGAAGATGATGTTATGCACTGTAGTCAATTAAACCATTTTAAAGTAGTACCAGTTTTACGAAATGATTGCTTCGTTAATGGTCTTGAAATGGAAAAAGGATGAAACTATATTCATCCTTTCAGACTGCCCGCCAAACGCTCGCTTTCTTCGTTGCTTCGCCTGTCTGCGGTGCTCATTACCGTTTAAGGTAACTCCGCTCCTCACCAAGCTACGCGCCTCGAAAGACAAGCGCTTGCAATCAGTCTGAAAATCAAGTTTTTAGATCTTTGTCTATACACTGATAGGATGAATTAAAACATCAACATCCTTTTTACCTCTCAAAAATAGAATATGAACTAACATTTTTTAATAAAATTTTAGGTTTACTACCATCCAAATTGGCGATCCATACATTACCGACAACATCTAATTCGCCTTTTCTGGTCCAAGTTATTTTATTGGTAGACTTAGAGTAGACTGGGTTATAATCACCTTTTCCAGTTGGTGGATTCGTTATTTTTAATTGTTTATGAGTAGAAAGATTAATCACATTTAATGATGGTTTTGGTCGTTTCTTTTCATCATTTGACCACTCACTTTCTTTTACTCTTGAAACTACAATTGATGTGTTATCACACCATGTAAATCCTAATTCAGCAAAATGTGGTGGTGTTAAATTTGTAGATGTAAATGCTGGCATTTCAGTAATATTCATCTTTTTATTTTTATATCCGAAAACTATTCTGCCCCCACCTGCAATATATCCTAATATATTTTTAGTTTGAGCCCATTTTGGATTATCTAAATGTAAAATAATTTCATCTTGAACTTCAAATACCTTTCCATCTGAAGAAATGATACAGAGCATGTCGCTGTCCATAGACCAAGAAGCTGTAGGGCTAACTATAAAAGAGATCCATTTTTGATCGGGCGAAAATTGAAATGTTGATGCATTTATGGACGGAATGGAAGTATTGCCTTTTGTTAAGGTTTTAGGAACAACAAAAAATTGTTTTACAGTATTTGTTGTGCTAGTAATATTTTTTAAATCATTTGGTAAGGTGATTTTATATAAAACTGGATTTGTCCAACCGTCCGGATTTAGTACTGCGGCTGATGAAGCTATAAAGCCTTTACCGTTTGGAATCCAATTATAATCATCTACACCTAGTGCAATATTATAAAAGTTTTTAAAATCAGAAACATTCAAAACACCACTATCTAAAAAAGCAAAAATGTTTTTAGTAGGGGACCATTTAGGATTCTCGCCATCGGAAATGATCCTTTGTTCTTTTTTGGTTTTCATATTATAGATCCATATTTCTGAGCGAGTAGGATATGATGCTGTAGGACCAGTAGGTATTTCTTTTTGATACATTAAATAGTTCCCATCAAAAGACCACTCAGGCTGATTCGAATAAACCCCTTTTGCTTTTGTTATTTTTTCCTCTTTATTATTTATTTTTATCCAAACGAATCCATCGCGAACAAACGCAATTTTTAATGGATTAGCAGTAGTTTCGGCGTAACTAAAGTTCGGAAAAATTAAACAAACAACGACCGAGAAAATGAGTAATAATTTGCGATTCATAAATTCACCCCGTTTACTAATTTTGAGTTATTTTTCCCAAGAAATTATATAAATATCAAAAGGACATTTTCAACAGGATAAAATATTAAATAATCGAATAGCTAGATTAGATAAAGTAACTAAAAGAGGTGGCTTTTCATGGAGAAATGATTGGGGCAACTGGTATTTGTATCAATTGTAAAGGGCAGGTTTTAATGGTACTTCAAGGCAAGCCTGATGAACAAAAGCTTTGGGCTACTCCATCAGGCGGTTTAGAACAAAATGAATCGATTGAAGAGAGTTGTAAAAGAGAGGTACTCGAAGAAACAGGATATGAAGTTGATGTAATTAAGCAATTGTTTATCAAAGAAGGTTTCTCATATGGTTTTCAAGTAGAAGTACATTATTTTGAAGTTAGAATTAATGGTGGTAATGCTAAAATTCAAGATCCTGATCAACTAATATATGAAATTGCATGGAAATCAGCAGATGAAATTCTTGTATTAGAGCTTAGTTTTCCTGAAGATCGGAATTTATTAATTGATTTAATTAATAAGAAAGTTAACAAGAAATAAAAAAAGCCGTTTGATAAATAATCAAACGGCATGTTCTTGATTAAATTAATATTCTTCCACAGTTGCGATATACGGTAGATTTCGATATTGCTGTGCATAATCAATTCCATATCCAACGATAAACTCATCAGGAATGACAAAACCTAAATAATCAACTGGTAGATCGATTTTTCTTCTTTCAGGTTTATCTAATAAAGTACAAATCTTAATCGATTTTGGCTTATGCATTTGAAGATGGTCACGTAAAAAGTGCAATGTTAGACCACTATCAATGATATCTTCAATTACTACCACGTTTTTATCTGTGATATTCTCATCTAAATCTTTTAACAGTCTTACTTTTCCAGTTGATTCAGTTTGTTTACTATAGCTGGAAACAGAAATAAAATCTACATTAATATTACTTTTCATTTCACGAACTAGATCAGCTGCAAATACAAATGATCCTTTTAAAACAACTACAAGAATTAGTGGTTCGTTATTAAAGTCATGTTCAATTTGTTCGGCAAGTGCTTTGACTCTATTTTTTAAATCAGTTTGAGAAATTAAAGTGTCTTTAATTCTATAAGCCATGTAAATTACCCTCTTTACTAATTATTAACTATTTTTTACTTTATTAGATGAGCATTCCTCATTATCTCCATTTTAACAATTTTTACTAATTAGTAGTATTGAAAAGTTAGTTTAATGAACATCCATCAATTTGGTAATAATAACCACATAACATAAATGGAGGTATATAAAGATGAATGAAAAGATTGATTATAATGGCTTGCCGAAACACTCAAAGCCAATATGGAGAAGTGGACTAAATATTCCTACATTTGAACCGTTTAACGATGACGAAGAGTTTGATGCCGTAATCGTTGGTGCCGGAATTACGGGAATTTCAACCGCATATTTTTTAACGCAAGCGGGTATGAAGGTGGCTTTAATTGAAGCGAATAAAATAATTAATGGAACAACTGGCCACACGACTGCCAAAGTAACAGCCCAGCATGATTTAATTTACGATGAGCTAATTCAACATTTTGGATTAGAAAAGACAAAAATATTTTATCATTCTACTAAAAATGCAATGGATTTTATTAAAAAATATACGAATGATAACCAAATAGAATGTAATTATGAGACCCAGGATGCAACAATTTATACGACTTCGGATGATTATGTAAGAAATCTAGAAAATGAATTGAAAGCTTATGAGAAGTTAGGAATCGACTCATTTGGAGCAGTAAAAACATTATTACCTTTTGATACAAAATATTCGATTACAATGAGGGATCAAGCTCAGTTTCACCCACTAAAATACTTGATTCATTTATTAAAAGCTTCAATTGAAAACGGATTAAAGGTTTATGAAGAAACTGTAGTCATTGACGTTGAAACAGGTAACAATCCAGTCGTAGTCACTCAAAGTGGAAGAAAAATTAAATGTAAGCATGTTGTTAGTGCATCCCATTTTCCTTTTTTTGATGGTAATCAATTGTTTTTTACGAAATTACATGCTGATCGTTCATATGCCTTAGCTGCAAAAGTAAAAACAGCATATCCAGGAGGCATGTACATAAGTGCGGAAAATCCGAAAAGGTCTCTAAGATCATTTAAATATAATAATGAAGAACTAGTACTTATTGGTGGAGAAAGTCATAAAACAGGTGTAGAAACTCGTACTATGAGTTTTTATGAAAATTTAAAACTTTTTGGTGAAGAAACCTTTGGAATTGAAGATGTATTATTCAGATGGTCTACGCAAGATTTGATCACTTTAGATAAAATGCCTTATATTGGTAGACTATCATCAAAACATGAAAACATATACGTAGCCACTGGTTTCCGTAAATGGGGTATGACAAGTGGAACAGTCTCTGCCCAGTTAATCAGTAATTTAATTTTAGGAAAAGAAGCTGTTGATGCTGATGTGTTCACTCCTTCAAGATTCCAAGCAGACCCTAGTATCAAGCATTTTTTAATGCAAAACCTAGATGTAGCTAAACACTTAATTGAAGGGAAATTAGAACCTGTTTCTAGAAAGATAGAAGAATTATACAATGATGAAGGCTCAGTTGTAACACTAGATGGGAAAAGAGTTGGAGCTTATAAAGATGTAAATGGTAAAGTTCATTGTGTAGACACAACTTGTACTCATTTAGGTTGTGAAGTCGAGTGGAATAACGGTGAAAAATCATGGGATTGCCCTTGCCATGGCTCCAGATTTTCAATTTATGGTGACGTATTAGAAGGGCCAGCCGATCAACCTTTAAAACAAGTTTTTGTTCAATAACTATAAATTTATGTAAAATCATGAGGGATTTCTCAAAAATGAGAGATCCCTTAATTTGTAGACAAAGTTTAAAAAAATGATATCTGACTGTTTTCAAGCACTTTTCTTTCAAGAAGCGAAGTCTTAATTATATTCCATTACATAGCAATCTCTATATACACCTTCATGTAACTCATGTTTCGGAAGTAATCGAATTTTTTTAAATCCACATTTTTCATAGCATTTAATCGCGCGTTCATTCCATGTTTGTGGATCTACTACTACTTTTTCTGCGTTTTGATTATTAACTAAGTAATTCACCATCGATGAGACAAGTAAACTTCCAATTCCACGATTCCAAAAATCAGTTTCACCAATAAATTGATCCATTCCGTAAATAACTTCACTTGTATTTTTATATCCATATTCAATTTTTGATTCATCGTCTAATTTATAAAATTGTATATAGCCTATCTCAATATTTTCATAAACTACAATACACATTTTAACAGAGTGATCTTTAGTAAAAAAAATACTTTTAACCTTTTCTGCGTTGAATGGATTATCTCGACCTTCATAATATTGAAGAACTTTAGGATTCGAAAGCCATTTTGCTAGAAGAGGAACATCACTTTCTTTTAATTGACGAATAGTAAGCTTATTTGATTGGAAGATCACGTACAAACCACCTTACATTTTGAATTAAAGTTAAATAAATCATATCATCTTGGAGATATTTTTGATGAGTTTAAAATTCAGAATTTTTTAAAATTAAACAGCATAATGCTAAAATATAATACTTACGATATTACTTTCATCTGATGAAAGGAGAAAAAGCGATGATAAAAAGTATATATGAAACTCATTTAGAAGTGAGAAATTTAGAACAATCCATTATGTTTTACGAAAAACTAGGTATTAAGCTTGCTCATAAAATTGAAAAAAGAAGAGTAGCTTTCTTTTTTATCGGTGAGGACAAACAAATGCTCGGTCTATGGGAAGTAGAGAAAGGAAAGGAATTTCACAAAGGTCACTTCGCTTTTGGAGTAAGTCTACATGAACTAGAGAATAGTATTGAATGGCTAAAAGAAAGAGGGATAAAACCAACTGAAAACTTTTTTGGATTAAATCCAATTGAACCTGTAGTACATACTTGGATGCCGGCAGCAAGTGTTTATTTCCGAGATCCTGATGGAAATAGTTTAGAATTTATAACGCTACTTGATGGAGAATCTATAAAAACAAATGAAGTTTTCTATTTAAGTGAATGGAAAGAAAAATATTCAAAATAACTTTTTGATTTTTGTTTATAAAAATGGAGTGAATTCATTTTATACGATACGAACCTATCAGATTAAATCAAAAATAGTGTATATAAGTTAATATAAAAATTTAAAAAATCACTTAATTAGGTGGTTTTTTATTTTTGCAATAGGTATTTAAACATAATTTGTCGAATATAGTATTTCGAAAGCAAAATAATAGTTTATCAAATTTAACCGACAAAGCTTCTATTTCATTCAGAAATTTATTTTAAAATGAAAAGAGGTGAAGATTTGAGAAAGATTCGAGTTAAACCAAGTAAAGGGCAGTCATTTTTTGGTTTAATGGTTGGCATTATTTTTATCGTTCTCGGTTTTACAATTGTAATACCACAAGCTGGTTTGTTCGGATTGTTATGGACCGGAATTGCGCTAATGATTACGCTTATTAATGGATATAACGTTTTTAGTGATCGTGGTATATCAAATTATGAAGTAAATGTTGAAGAGTATATGACAAGAGAGAAAGAGGACTTTGAAGTGAAACTTCGTAAATTAAATAAATTAAAAAATGACGGGGTGATCACAGATAGTGAATTTCAGAAACAAAAAGAAAAAATTTTTAACCGAGATATGTAGATAAAATAAATATCGTTGATCATCTGAAAGAAGGAAAAGCAATGGTAATAAATTTATTACTAGAAGTTATGATACCTCTATTTTTTTATGTAATATTAGGATATTTGTTTAATCGTCTTTGTAAACTTCACTTACGTACTTTAACAACCCTCTTAGTTTATTTATTTCTTCCAGTAGCCGTATTTATGAAAATCTATGATAGTCCGTTATCTGGTAAAGTTGCAGGTGTTGTTTTATTTTACTTGGTTATTCAATTTGTTGCCATGTCTCTAATTTCAACATTAATATGTAGATGGAGAGGAATTGAAAAATCGATGCAAGGTACATTTGCTAATAGCATCGCATTAAATAATTCAGGAAATCTTGGATTGCCAGTAAATGCGTTAGTTTTTAAAAATGATCCTTTTGCATTGAGTATTGGAGTTTTAATCGTTTTGTTCCAAAATATAATGACATTTACTGTTGGGGTATATAATGCAGAGGCTACAGTTCAAATGAAAGAAGCAATTATGAAAATGCTAAAGCTACCAATCATTTATAGTGTAGTACTTGGCTTTATACTTCAACTATCTCATGTGAAATTAAATCATGAATTGGTTACTATTTTAAATCCTATTACTGAATCATTCGCCCCATTTGCGTTAATTACGCTTGGAGCTCAATTAGCTGAATCGGGGAAAGAAATTAGCTGGAACAATTTAGCGATTAGTAACTTTTTAAGGTTAATTGGTGGTCCGATTATTGCATTTGCCCTTATAAAAATTTTTGGTTTTGAAGGTGTGGTTGCAAAAGCCCTTTTTATAGGTAGTGCCTTTCCAAGTTCAAGAAATAGTGCATTACTATCATTCAAAGGTCCTCATGCAAATTTTGCAGCACAAACTGTCATTACCTCAACTATATTAAGCAGTCTAACTTTACCAATGGTAATACAACTTGCTAGTACGTTCTTTTAATGTGTTTAAAAATTCATTCCTATTATAAGTAGTCTACCTCGGTAAAATGCATTTCATCTGTTGCTAAAAATAAATAGTTTAATTTAGAACAATATTTAAACTGCAGCAATTAATTAATTTAGGGGTGATTAAGAGAATGAAAAGACTTTTATTTATTGGACTTATAATTTTAAGCATATTCTGTTTAGCAAGCTGTCAGTCAAGTGACTACGGTAATGGAAAAAAAGATGGTCAGTCATCACAAGTTGATAAGGGTAATACACCAGATAAAGACAAAAATACTGATAACGGTAATACACCAGATAAGGGAACCAATAATCCGCCAAAAAAGGATGAAACTAAGCCACCAGTTAAAGTATTTACACCAGTTGAAAACGATGCATTTAAAGTCACTTCAGTTGTTAATGACTCAACAGGTAAAAATTTGTTAATTGTTGAAGGGAAAGCTAGTGTTTTTGAAGCAACATTTCTTTATCGCATAGAAGATGGTCATAATGTATTAGCGGAAGGTCATACAATGGCTGATATGGGTGCTCCAGAATGGGGGAACTTTAAATTAGTCATTAATTATGATCAGCCAACTAGTCCAAATGGGGTACTTACTTTATATGTAGCAAGTGCAAAAGACGGCCAACCAGAACATATACTAAATATTCCGATTCAGTTTCCTAATTATAAATAATATAGATTAGGAAAATTGATTTTAAAGGGAATCGATTTGATTCTACTTACTCCATTGACAAATAATATATTTAGTATGAAAATGACTTTAGCAAATGCTAAAGCCATTTTTTTTTGAAATCTTAAGAAATTAACTTTAAAAATTACATAAATTTAAAAAAATTATACCCGATCTTTTGGGAAGCTTTAAATATATTCTTAAATAAATTTTAATCATTTTAAGTGGAATTATTAGAAAATGTACACAATAGGTAGTAATATCAGGGTTATTAAGTTAAACAATTAAGAATTTCTAATAAAAATCTAATTGAATTTTAAAATATCCATAAAGCCATTTTCATCTTAAACAGATATCCTTATACAATACAAATAATAATTTTATAAATGTTATTATAAAAAAAAATGAGGGATAAAATATATGAAAAAAATATTAATTATAGAAGATGAGAAAGAATTAGCAAATTTTATACGATTAGAATTAGAGTATGAAGGTAATGAAGTTCATATTTCAAATGATGGTAGAGATGGTTTAAACCTAGCGATTGACCAAGAATTTGACTTAATCTTGCTTGATTTAATGCTTCCTAATTTAAGTGGTATTGAAGTTTGTAGACGAATTAGAGCACATAAAGACACACCAATTATTATGATTACAGCAAGAGATAGTGTTTTTGATCGAATTTCTGGATTAGATAGTGGTGCAGATGATTATATTTCAAAACCATTTGTTATTGAAGAACTTTTAGCTCATATGCGAGCAATCTTTAGACGTATCGATCGTTCAACAAATTTACATTGCTTAAAGTTTAAAGATTTGTCATTAGATTCTGCAGCTCGAGTTGTTAAGAAGAATGAAGCGATCATTGATTTAACTAAAAAAGAATTCGATTTATTGTATTTATTAATGAGCAATGTAAATCGTGTATTAACTAGAGAAATTTTATTAGAAACTGTATGGGGCTATGGCTCTACTATTGAAACAAATGTAGTGGATGTTTATATTAGCTACTTAAGAACAAAACTAGATGATAAAAATAATACCTATATTCACACTGTAAGGGGTACTGGGTATGTAATGAGGATGTAGAGGTGAATCTGACCTTGTTAAATAAGCTTTCGATTAGATGGAAAATAACAATTACAATCGCTGTGCTTATGTTTTTTATATTTACATTATGTAATCTTATTCAATCGGCTTTAATTCAAATGTCTGTAATGAATCAGCAGCAACATCAAATTGAAAAAAGATTAAATGATACGGCAGCTTATTTAGATGAAGAATATAAAACGAAACGTCCTAATGTGGCATCTTTTGCAGAAAACAAACAATATTTTGAAAAAATTATTCAAAATAATGAGATGATCCGATTAATAGATAAAGATGGAAAAGAAATATTTACAGTTTCAAGAACAATGCCTAAAATTCCTATTATTAAAAAAGAATTCGGTGAAATTCAAAAACATAGAAAAAACAATCAAGAAATATTAATTAATAGTAAAGTGTTACATTATAAGAATTTTGACGGTGTATTAGAAGTTGCGATGAATGTAGACATCTTTTCGAAATTAATTAAAGAATCTTTCATGATTCTCGTTCTAGGAACAACCATTTCATTAATTTTAAGTATTCTCAGTGGTTATTTCTTATCTAAAAAAATATTAAATCCTATTAAAAATTTAAATCAAACAATGATTAAAATAAAAAATAATCAATTAAAAGAGCGAGTTATTGTAGGAGAAACAAAAGATGAGCTATCTGAACTCGGTCTACTTTTTAACAAAATGATGGATGAGTTAGAGGCTTCGATTACAAGACAAAAGCGATTTGTTGAAGATGCTTCTCATGAATTAAGAACACCTTTAGCAATCATTCACGGTCACTTATCTTTAGTTAATCGCTGGGGGAAAAAAGACGAAACTGTTTTAGAAAACTCATTAAATACATGTATTAATGAAACAAACAGAATGATTATTTTAACGAATGAGCTTCTACAGTTAACGAAGCTAG